>QHRO01000028.1 GCA_003220155.1 Verrucomicrobiota bacterium | reverse complement strand
GCCAAGCCTTCCGCCTTGAAATCGGGCCGCGTGTTTGCCGGATCGAATTCCCTCGCCGCCGGCTTCGACGCCAACCATGCGCACGCTCGCATCGCTCAGGAACGGATGGAACAAACCAATGGCGTTACTGCCGCCACCGACACAGGCGACGAGCAAATCAGGCAGACGCTGTTCGCGGTCGAAAATTTGCTTCCGCGTTTCCTCGCCGATTACGCGTTGAAAATCGCGCACCATCATCGGATAAGGATGGGAGCCGAGGGCGCTGCCTAATATATAATGAGTGCTGCGCACATTCGTGACCCAATCGCGCATCGCTTCGCTGATCGCTTCCTTGAGAGTGGCCTGGCCGGCGGTAACGGTAACGACTTCCGCGCCAAGAAATTTCATGCGCGCGACGTTGAGCGCCTGGCGTTCCATGTCCACCGCGCCCATGTAAACGACGCATTCGCAACCAAACCGCGCCGCCACTGTCGCGGTGGCAACGCCGTGTTGACCCGCGCCGGTCTCAGCGATAATGCGGTTTTTACCCATTCGTTGCGCGAGTAGGATCTGACCGAGCGCATTGTTAATTTTGTGCGCGCCGGTGTGCAGCAGGTCTTCGCGCTTTAAATAAATTTTTGCTCCGCCCAGTTTTTTCGTGAGTCGCTCCGCGAAATAAAGAGGCGTGGGCCGGCCGGCGAAATCGCGAAGCAACAGCGCGAGCTGATTTTGAAACTGTGCATCGTTTTTCGCTCGCTCGTATTCGGCAGCGAGTTCGTGCAACGCTGTCATTAGCGTTTCCGGCACGAACATTCCGCCGTAAACGCCGAAGTGACCCAGCGCATCGGACAGCGTTTCAATCATGCGGCGAAAGTAGGGCGCCGGAAAATGCGAGGCAAAGATTTTGTGTCGATTGAAAAACGGTGTGCACGCCGTTATGCACGCGAGTGAATCATTGGCAGCAGGAACTTGTCGCGACGGTCATCTTCGCCATCACCTACGTCCTCATTAGCGGGCGCCAGCTCAAGATTCTGCCGTTGAATCGCCCGGCAGCGGCATTGCTCGGCGCCGTATTGATGGTCTCGACCGGAGTGATGACACCGGAGCGCGCGTATCGCGCGGTGAACTACGACACTATTGTCCTGTTGCTCGCGATGATGCTCATCGGCGCTTATCTGTATCTCGCACATTTTTTTGAATGGGCAGCGGACGCGGTGTTGCAGTTCGCTCGCGCGCCCGAACGATTGCTGCTCTATGTCACGCTGACATCGGGAATTCTTTCGGCGTTGCTCGTCAATGACACGATTTGCGTGATGTTAACGCCGCTTCTCATCGCAGTGATCCGCCGCGGAAAATTGCCGATGCTACCGTTCCTGATCGCGCTCGCGACCAGCGCGAATATTGGGAGCGTCGCTACGCTTGTAGGCAATCCGCAAAACATGATTATCGGACATTTCTCGCACATTCCATTTGCGCAATTTTCACGGACGCTCGCGCCGGCGGCAATCCTTGGGCTCGCCATCAATTTCGTCATCTTGCGGATTGGGTTTCGAAAAACTTTGGGCGAAGCCGTGATCGAACGAGAGGCTCACGTGAGCACGCGGCTTGACCGCAGTTTGTTCGCTTTAGTCTGTGTCGTCTTTATTCTCATCTTCGCTGGCTTCATTGCGGGATTGAACCTGGCGTGGACGGCGCTGGCGGGCGCGGCGCTGGTGATGGTGCTGGCGAAGCGCGACACCCATCACGTCCTCAAGCTAGTCGATTGGCACCTGCTTCTATTTTTTGCGGCGCTCTTTGTCGTTGTCGATGGATTAAGCGACACCGGTTTGCTCGACGCAATTTATCGGCGTCTCCAACCAGTCTTTGGCTCGACGGTGTCAACCCAGAGTTGGAATCTGGCGTGGTTTTCAGCTGCCGGCTCGAACATTTTTTCCAACGTTCCGTTTGTGCTTGTGGCGGGCAAATGGATCGAACGCTTCAATGACCCCGAATTGATGTGGAAAGTGCTCGCGCTATCCACAACTTTTGCCGGCAATCTTACCATCATCGGTTCGGTTGCGAACATGATCGTGATCGAATCTGCACGGGAACATCTTCAAGTTAGCTTCTGGGATTACGCTCGCTTGGGCATTCCGATCACTATTCTCACGACCGCTGCGGGTGTAATCCTGCTCCTCGTTCTGCGATGAAAAGATCGATAATGGCGCGGCGATGCGGCGATGGGATGGGGATGCGATTGAGCTGGTGACACGAAAACCAGCGTTGGCGGGTTGTCAGCCGATTCGATCGGCCGCGAAAAACTTCCAGCGTGATGCGGTGGTGAGTGAAGGAAAACTGCGCGCGATGAATCGGCGCGGAGTTTCGCTGCTGGATTTTTGGCAACATCCACATCCCGCGCCAGCGCTGGCGGCAGCGCTCGAGCAAAATCGTGCGCCCGCTTGTGCGGAAGCAATGCCATTCGGTGATGGAGATGGTTCGTGCGCGTTGCCGTTTTCGCGGAAGTGAAGCCGGCTTATCCGCGCGACAAAACTTTTTCACCGGACAAATTTGGCAGCACGGATTGTGCGCGGTGCAAATGAGGGCGCCGAGATCCATCATCGCGTTTTGGAAGTGGCGCGCGCCTTTTTGGGGAACGAGCTTTGCCGAAGCCTCCCACAATTTTTGCCGGCCAGAGGTGGAATCGATTGGCGCGCGAATATTGAAAAGGCGGGAGAGAACGCGAGCGGTGTTGGCTTCAACGATGGGCAGGGATTGGTCGAAAGCGAAAACTGCGATGGCATTCGCAGTGTAAAGGCCGATCCCCGGCAGCGATTTCAGCTCATCGGGATCGTTCGGAAGTCTTCCACCAAATTTTTCGACGATCATTTTGCCGCAACGGTGGAGATTGCGGGCTCGCGTATAATAGCCTAAGCCTTGCCAGGCGTGCAGAACGTCCGATTCAGTCGTAGCGGCAAGCGAGCGGACAGTGGGGAAGCGGCGCAGCCACCTATTATAGTAAGGGACAACAGTGGCGGCTTGGGTTTGCTGGAGCATGATTTCGGAAACGAGGATGGCATAGGGATCGCGAGTGCGGCGCCAGGGGAGATCGCGTTTGCTACGTAAAAACCAGCGATTTAGAGCGTAGCGAAACGCTCGTCTGTCATCCCGAGCAAAGTCGAGGGATCCCGTGGAATTATCTTTTGCTAGCGCGACGGGATCCCTCGGTCCGAGCCGGACTGGCTTATTCGCTCGAGATGACGTTGTATTCAAACCAGAAACTCTTTGTGAACTCCTACACCCATCCGCTCAGTTCTGAACAGGCGGAAAAGCTTCGCGCGCGTTTACGCGAGCGTGGATTCATCTTCACGCCAAAGCCGTACACGATTTTTTTTGCGCAAAAGGAAAAGCTGAACGTGGCCGTTTATGAGAAAGGTCCAAAAATTTTAGTACAAGGGCGCGGGGTGGAGGATTTCGTAAAGTTCGTCCTCGAACCGGAAATTTTCGGCGAAGCTCGGCTCGGCTATGAAGAGGTGCATTCGCCGGAAATGTTTGAACCGCATTTTGGCGTGGACGAAAGCGGGAAGGGCGATTTTTTCGGCCCGCTGGTGATCGCAGGTGTCTTTGTCGCTCGCGAAACTGTGCGTCAACTGCTCGATCTGGGGGTGCAGGACAGTAAGCGGATCGGATCGGACGCAAGGATTCATGCGTTGGCAAAAGAAATCCGGCGGATCGCGCGCGGGGGAACCGACCTGGTTGCAATCGGGCCCGCGCGTTACAACGAGCTCTACAAGAAATTCGGCAATCTCAACCGCCTGCTCGGCTGGGGACACGCCCGCGTCATCGAGAATCTGCTGGCGCGGAAGCCGAACTGCCCGAGATCGCTCTCCGATAAATTTGCCGATGCGCAGGTGATCGAAAATGCACTGTTGCACCACGGCCGGAAAATTCGTATTGAGCAGCGGCCGCGTGCGGAATCTGACGTCGCGGTGGCGGCAGCATCGATCTTGGCGCGTGAAGCATTTATCGATTGGCTGGAGCGAAAGGGAAAGGAGCTGGGGGTGAAGCTTGGCCGCGGCGTTTCAGGCGAAATCAAAAGCACCGCGGCCACGATCGTCGAAAAGCATGGGCCACAAATGCTTTCCCAAATCGGAAAAGTTCATTTCCGCACTGCGCATGAGGTAGCGCCGGACGCTTTTCCTTCGCCGCCGCCGAAGCGGGCCTGGGTGCGGTAACCACCACGGCCAACGCTGGAAAGGCAGGATTCCTGCTCTCCAACGAGCAATTTGCTCTGGTTTTTGTGGAAACTCGCGTCCTGATTCTGAATCCAGATCCAGTCTTCGAAGACCGGTTACTATCGATTTTTGACACGACCGATGAGTGCGAAACGCGCATTGTCCGAACGGTTTCCGACGCGGTCGCAATATTGATCGCAGAGAGTTTCGATGGCTTGATCATCGAGGGAGAACCGGAATCTGCGGTCGAGAGTGCCGCCGTGGCCCGACAACATTTTCCTTCATTGAACCTTCTATGCGTGCTCTGGCAGCGCCCGTCGGCAGATTCAATCCGCACTGCTCAACAACAGCAGATTCCGCTGACGAAGGCCGCAACGTCCATCAAAAAGTTGCATCGCGAGGTGCGGCGTTTTCTGAATGGTCTCGATAGTCATTCGGGCGCATCGGCGGAAGGGATTGACCCGTGTCACTCTTTGATCGGAGACTTGAACCAATTTTCGGCGGCCGAAATTCTGCAAATGACCTGCATGGGGCAACGCAGCGGACGCTTTACCTTTAAGTCGGGGCGTGGCAACAGCGAAATCTACCTCCGCCAAGGGGAGGTTAGGCATGCTGCCTACGGAACGCTGCAAGGCGAAGGGGCCCTGACGGAGATTTTCCGCTGGCGGCAGGGCCGTTTTTATTTTGAAGAGGGGATCATTAGCCAGGAGCAATCGGTCGACAGACCATTGGCCCATCTGCTGCTCGATAATCTGCAAAAATTCGATGAAACCCTCCAGGTAGCCAGCGTCACGCCGATGCAATGAAAGACGAACAAACCGAAAGCAAACTGCGTCTGATTTCGCTTCAGCTCGAGAGCTGGAAAAATTTGCACGAGCTCATCACCTATGGCCTGGACAAGGCCAAGCCGATAATTTCGGTGGAACAGGAACGGCAATTCACCGAAGTACGAGCGAATTTGCTTCAAGAAACCGAGCACGTGCTTCGCGAATTGAATTTGTTAAGCGACTTGTCAGGCCGGGCGATGAATGTATTGAACCGCGGTTCTTCTCTGCGTGCCGTGCGTGAACTTTCAAATGACGAGGCCCGCCGCCTAGAAGGGGAATGGAACGGGGTTTTCACTAAGCTGGGTGTGGCGCAGGGACAGCTGAAATCGCGCCGGAAAGCCTTGGCCGAAGCGACTCCATTCGCCCATTTCATGAGTCGTCTGCGCGGCGACCGCTGGTGGCATAGCCTTTCCAAGGCCGAATATGCCCCTTAATTTTCCGGCGATCTCGGCGAGGGAAATAAAAGCCGCAAATTTTCGGCTTTGCCCACGCAAATTCAAGCGCCAGCGCGATTTATTTGTGGTATATTAACATTAACGTATGGCGAAGTTAACCAAAAGGGACATTGTGGTGGCGATCAGCAACCAGACGGGCATGGTCCAGCACCAGGTTTTCGATGTCGTCCAGCGCACGCTGGATCACATTACGGATAGCCTTGCTAATAATGTGGCGGTGGAGTTGCGAAATTTCGGAGTCTTTCAACCACGCTTGACCAAACCGCGCGTTGGCCGAAACCCGAACGAGCCGGGGAGCAGCTTCGTTATTCCGGCGCGGGCAACGGTGAAATTCAAGCCAGGGAAAATCATGCGTCAGCGGGTGGAGAAGTTATCGCGCGAATTAAAGGACGCTTCGGAGCGTAAAGCCGCGACCGATGCTCCATCTACTTCTGCTTGATCGGCCTATCGTTTTTCGACGCCGAGCAATTGCTGGATTACTTCCTCCAGCCGTTCGAAGTTGATCGGCTTGGTTAAGTGTTCGGAGAATCCGGCGGCACGGGCGCGGTTGACGTCGTGTTCCATCCCAAAACCGCTTAGAGCAATGCCAGGCACGCCCCGGCCACGCATTTCCTGCATTAATTCGTAGCCGCTCCGGTCCGGCAAACCGATGTCGCTGATCAAGAGATCGAAATCTTCCTGCCGCGCTTTTTCCGCCGCCTGATCGGCGGTGTAGGCGATGGTGATATCGTAACCGCGCCGTTCCAGAATCATTTTCAGACCAGTGCAGGTATCCTCATGGTCATCCACCACGAGCAAGCGCGGCGGGCGGTTGGCCGAAACTGGCCTCGACACCGGTTCGGCGCCATTTGGGGGCGACTCGCCATCATGCACCACTGGCTCGGCAATTGTGCCGAGGCGAACACTGAAGGTAGCCCCGCGGTTTGGGCCAGGACTGGAGGCAGAAATGATTCCGCCGTGAGCCAGGACCATGGCCTTCGAAATGGCGAGGCCCAGTCCCAAGCCGCCGAATTTCCGTGTGATGGAGCTTTGGCCCTGCTCAAAGGCGGTGAAAATTTTCGAGACCTTATCCGGCTCAATCCCGATGCCGGTATCGCTAACAGCGATTTCGATTTGTCCAGGCTGCGGGTTTGAGGTGGCAAGGGATACTCGTCCACCCTCCTCAGTAAACTTGACGCTGTTCTTGATCAGGTTCCAAAAAACCTGTTGCAAGCGCGCCGGATCGCCCTGAACGAAATGGTCATGAGCGTTTAGATTCAACTCGATCTCGAGCGCCTTTTGTGAAATGTCCTCACGGCAAATTTCCAGTGCGCGCTGCAAGACGTTGTGCACGCTAACCGGTTCGAGACTGAGCTTGAGTTTTCCTTTGGCAATGCGGGTAATGTCGAGCAGGTCGTCGATCAAGCGCGCTTCCAGTTCCACATTTCGCCGAATGACGTCGAGCGCCTGGCGCACCTCGGCTGAATCAGCCAGGTGTGTTTCCAATGCCGCAACCATCGCGATCACGGGCGACAGGGGATTGCGTAGTTCGTGGGAGAGGAGCGCGAGAAATTGATCTTTGGCGGCGTTGGCACTGAGCAGCTCGTTGCGCAGCGTCATATCGCGCGTTTTTTCCTCCACGAAATAGAGCACGCCCTGAATGTGCTGGCGCGAATCGAGCAGGCGCAGAAGGTTGACATTGCAAAATCGTGTCGCGCCGGTGCGATCGCGGAACGGTTCTTCGATCAACTGATAAGGCCTGCCGGTCGCGAGCACATTCTCAATTATTGTTGGCGATACGATCTTGATCTGGTCGTAGGTCGCATCCCCAATGTCGGTTCCGGCTGGAAGCTGGCCGATCTGCAACGCCATTTGCGCAAAGGCGTCGTTTACATGCAGGAAACGGCGTGTTTCAGGGTCAACTAGCGCGATGCCGATCGGCATGTTCGCCAAAATTTTTTGATTGAAACTTACTTCGCGCTCGATCCGACGCGCGGATTCCGCCTGCCGCCGATAAAATCTTCCTGCGAGAATGGCAGCCACCAGCGTGCCGGCAATCAACCACCCCGCCGGCACCGTGATTTTACGTAGCAAATCATGCACCGGCGCGTAGGCGATCTCTTCCGGTTGGCGAATGATTGCCAGCCATTGCGCCGACTCCAACGGCTCGAACGAGTAAATATTGCCGTCTCGAGTAAGATGACCGTTTTGCTCCTTTTGAATATGGGAGATGAGTTTCGCTTGCGCAGAGGATGTTGGTTTGGTCTCCGATTTGAAGTCGGCCGTAAAAAGCGGGAAGCCTTGCTGATCGACAATTTGGCAGGCAGTGCGGTCGGTGAACGAAATCGAGGAGAGACGTCGGCCAATCCGTTCGATCAAAATAGAAGCGCCGATATATCCGATGGTTTTGCCGTCGCGCGTTCGCACTGCACCCACAACATCAGTGACCATCCGGCCGTCGACTGGCCTCTGGTGGACGGGCGAAACGTAGGGGTCGGTCCGCGCGTCGGCGCCGTCTTTCCAAATATCGGGATGAAATGGCTGGCCTAGTAGATTTGGCGCGGCCGGCAGAGTGCCAAGAAGCTTGCCGTCAGCCGCCGCGATGAACATTCCATCAATGCGCGGATAAGTGAAAAACTTCTGTGCGATCCATTGCTGGGCCGTGTCCTGAGAATTAGGCGCGGCAAAAAGACGCTCCATATCGGGAAGGGTTTGATAATAGGAGACGATGCTGGCGGTGCCGGCCAGATCGTCATCGACCAAATGACCGACCAGCTGGACAAAAGTCTGGCGGTCGCGCAAAATTTTTGATTCCAGGGTCTTTTTGAGTGTGGTGTAAGAAACCAGCAACATCAGAATCGATGGCACCCATCCGGCGAGCAGCACCGTCAAGACAATGTCGAAGCGTTCGAGATTTCTTCCCTTTTTTTTTGTCGTAGCTGATCCGCTTGCCATCTTCGGTGGCGACTATCTTAACACAAAATCGCTCCGTCTCCGAGAAGCGAACCCCATGCCGCCGGCCTGCAAAAGGAACGAGCCATTTCGCTTTCGCGACACGGTAAATGGTTGTGTGCTTTTAACTTCAAGCCGGTCGGCGCGAACGAGCCCGCCTTTTTTGATTTGACGACACCCCCAGAAGCGGCATCATGTCGCCCTTGCAGAGTAATCGGCAAGGCAGTCTGGATTCCTAACGCAAGGAGGCATGGTTTCATTTATCTGGACAATCTGTTACCTCAGCGTGCTCGTTGGCCTTTCGGCTTACGGCGTTCACCGCTATTTTATTATCTACCTTTTTCTCAAGAACCGGAAACGCGCGCCGGTGCCGGCGGGCCAATTTGAAAAATTGCCGGTCGTGACCGTGCAGTTGCCCATCTTCAACGAAGTTTATGTGGTCGAGAGATTGCTGCGCGCGGTCAGTAAATTGGATTACCCTCGCGATCGGCTGCAAATCCAGGTGCTGGACGATTCGACGGACGACACACGCGAGATTACGGCGGATTGTGCGGCGGAATTACGTGAGCGCGGGTTCGATGTCGAACTGATTCATCGAGTCGATCGCACCGGCTTCAAAGCGGGCGCCTTGGAGCGAGGTTTGGCTACCGCGCGCGGAGAATTCGTATGTATTCTCGATGCCGATTTTGTTCCGCCACCGCATTTGCTGCGCAAGACAGTCGATTTCTTTACCGACCCCAAAGTGGGGATGATTCAAACGCGCTGGGGCCATTTGAATCGCGGCTATTCCTTGCTAACCCGGGTGCAGGCGATGTTTCTCGACGGCCATCTCGTGCTCGAGCAAACCGCGCGCTCTCGCAGCGGTCGCTTTTTCAACTTCAACGGAACGGCCGGACTCTGGCGAAAATCGTGCATTGAAGAGGCTGGCGGCTGGCAGCACGACACGCTGACGGAAGATCTCGATCTGAGTTATCGAGCGCAACTAGCCGGCTGGAAATTTATTTTCCTCCCCGACGTTGTTACCCCGGCGGAGCTGCCGGTCGACATGAATGGCTTCAAGTCGCAGCAACATCGTTGGACGAAAGGCTCCATCCAGACCTGCAAGAAACTGCTTCCGGAAATTTGGCGGAGTAAGCTGCCGATGCCGATCAAGCTGGAGGCGACCGGTCATCTTGTTTCCAATTTCGCATATTTGCTTCTCGCTTGTCTTGTTGTCCTGCTCCACCCCTCGACTGGCGGACCGCAGTCCGGCTGGGTGCGAACGCTGCTGATTGATGTGCCGATCTTTCTCACCGCTTCCGTTTCGGTCGCAGTCTTTTATATTTGCGCGCAGCGCGAACTGCATCCGCGAACTTGGATGAAGGAAATAATGCTTTTGCCCTGCCTGCTCGCCCTTGGGGTCGGCTTGTCGCTAAATAATGCCCGCGCCGTCCTCGAAGCGGTATTCAATCATAAATCAGATTTCACCCGCACCCCGAAATATGGAATAGAACGCAAAGCCCAGCCGTGGCGTAATTGCCGCTATATGCCTCTCAAGTCGGTATTGCCTGCGGCTGAGATGTTTTTTGCCGTTTACTTTACCTACTTTGTCTGGTACGCGATTGAGCACCGGCAGTTTCTTTCGGTCCCATTCTTGCTTATGTTTCAATTTGGGTTTCTTTACGTCTCATTTTGCTCCGTCATACAATGGCTACCGAAATTCAATTGGAACAACGGCAGGGCGCCTGACGCACTCCCCGCCTAGACATCTATGTCTCGCCTTCGTTGGTTCTTGTTAATTGCGATGGTTGCGCCGGGGGCTACGCCATTGCGCGCGCAGTTGGTCCAGCCAAACGTCATCGTTAGTGTGCGCGATCAAAAATTGATGCTCCTCGACAACGGCGGCAATGCCGCAGTTTATCCCGTCTCTACTTCCAAATTCGGACTCGGCGATAGATGGGGCTCGATGGCGACACCGCTTGGCACTCTTCAGGTTGCTCAGAAAATCGGTGACCGCGCTCCGACCGGCGCGGTTTTCCACAACCGCAGGTTCACCGGCGAAATTTTGCAGCCGAACACGCCTGGCCGCGATCCTATCATTACCCGTATCATCTGGCTGCGCGGGTTGGAAGCTGCAAACGCGCACGCCTATTACCGGGGCATTTACATTCACGGAACGCCGGAGGAGAAAACGATCGGGCGGCCGGCCAGCTACGGTTGTATTCGAATGAAATCGTCCGACGTCTCTGCGCTTTATCAGCAGTTGCCCATTGGTGCGATTGTGCAAATCACGCCCGACCATTTGCCGAAGGTGAGTCGCGCCGCCAAGGGAACGCTCGTTTCTGCGCCAGCTTCTGCACCCGCTCCGACACACGCCGTTTTCACGGTCGATTCGTCGAAGCCGGGCGCGGAGAAGGCGAGTGTTACGCCGCTGCCGCCGAAGACATCGGTCGCTCCGGCAAAGAAATCGGACGCGACCGCCTGGTTGCGCAACGCGCGCGCCTGATCGCGCAGCGCGGTTGACAGGTTGACAAATAGGAGCGCATCCATGACGCTCCCGCCCGCAATTTTTTGATCGCATGGCCAATACCAAATCCGCTGCCAAACGTGCGCGCCAGACTGAGCGCCGAGCTCTTCGCAATCGCCGCGTCTTGAGTCGTATTCGGACTTTGAGTAAGGGCGCGGTCAAAGCTGACGCGCCAGCGAACGATATCAACGCACTCATTTCTGCGATAGATAAGGCGGCCAAGCGCGGAATTATTCATCGCAACGCCGCCATCCGTCGCAAAGCCAGACTGGCGCGCGTTCGCGCTGGCGCCAGCAAGTAAAGGGAGCCTCGCGCGTTTAGCGTTGCATCTGGCGCAGGACAGATAAACTTGCTGTCCGATGATTCCGGCTTTGTTTCTCGTCATTTGTGTCGTCGCTTTTCGGGCGATGACGGGTCTCCTCATTCATTCCGGCGCCGCGACCTGGCTCTCGAATTTCGCCCCTCTCGCCGCCATCGCGCTTTGTTGCGCCGCCTATCTCCCGCGGCGCTACAAATTCGCGCTGCCGCTGCTCACTCTCTTCATCTCTGATTTGCTTCTGAATGCCACTTACCACGCACCGCTTTTCGATCCGCAAATTCTTTGCCGCTACTTTGCCCTAGCGATCGTCGGCCTCATCGGCTTCGCCCTGCGAAAACGTGCTTCGTGGAAAACGATGTTGCCCGCATCTCTCGCCACCTCAGTGATTTTTTATGGAATCACCAATGCCTTTTCCTGGCTGACTGATCCCGGTTACGTGAAAAATTTTGCGGGATTAATTCAGGCGTTGACCGTTGGCCTGCCACAATATGGCGCCACCCCCAGCTGGATGTTTTTCCGCAACTCTCTCCTGAGCGACCTCGCCTTCACCGCCATCTTCGTCCTGTTGATGCGCACTCAATCGGCACCTGCTAGCGCAAAAGTCGCGGTCGCTCGCGCTGCCTGATTTCCATGCAGCCAGCGGAGCAGCGCGACGAAGTCGAGATGCTCTGGTTGATGTTGCTCATCCGGCGTTTTGAAGAGCGCGCCAGTCAGCAATATCAAGCTCAGAAAATCGGCGGTTTTTGTCATCTCTACATTGGTCAAGAAGCGGTTGTAGCGGGTGCCATCGCGGCGATCCGATTCGACGATTACATCATCACCGCCTATCGCGATCATGCCCACGCCCTGGCCCGCGGTACCAGCGCCAATGCCTGTATGGCGGAACTGTTCGGCAAAGATACCGGCTGTTCCCGCGGGCTGGGCGGTTCGATGCATTTTTTCGACAAGGAACATCACATGTACGGTGGACACGCCATCGTGGGTGCGCATGTGCCGCTGGCCTGCGGTCTCGCTTTCGCCTGCAAATATCGAAATGAAGACCGCGTTACCCTTTGCTTTTTCGGCGACGGCGCCATCAATCAGGGCGCCTTTCACGAAGCGTTGAACCTCGCCGCCCTTTTCAAGTTACCGGTGATTTTTATTTGTGAAAACAATCTCTTTGCCATGGGAACCTCGGTCGAGCGTTCCACGTCGCTCAAACAAATCGTCGATCGCGCCGAAGGTTATGACATTCCCGGTTGCGTGGTGGACGGAATGAATTTTCGTCACGTCCGCGACACTTTGAGCGAAGTGGTCGAATCAATTCGCAAAGATCCGCATCCGGCGTTTGTCGAGGTGCGCACGTATCGGTATCGCGGCCACTCCATGTCTGACCCCGCGAGTTATCGAACGAAGGAACAACTTGAAAAATATCGTCTGGATGACCCGATTACGCGTTTGCGCGCGCAACTGACGCGCGAAGGAAAATTGACGAACGAAAAATTCGATGAGCTGGACAAGGAAGCGAAACGAATCGCGCTCGAATCGGTGAAATTTGCCGAGCAGAGTGATGAACCGCCGCTCGAGAAACTTTATGATTACACCTACGTCTGAGCATAGGTTTCCAGCCTGTGCGGCCGGTGGGGTTCGAGTCCGCTAAACGCATATGCAAATGCGCGAGATTACTTACCGACAGGCGTTGAATGAAGCGCTGGCGGAAGAATTGGCACGCGATCCGAATGTCTTTCTCATGGGCGAGGAAGTGGCGGAATACAACGGCGCTTACAAGGTCTCGCAAGGATTGCTAGAACGCTTCGGCCCCAAGCGAATCATCGACACGCCTATTTCCGAAAATGGATTTGCCGGGCTCGGTGTCGGTGCCGCCATGGTTGGATTGCGTCCGATTATCGAATTCATGACCTTCAGTTTTTCGCTCGTCGCGTTTGATCAGGTGGTGAACAACGCTCCCAACATGCTGACGATGAGCGGTGGCCAGTTCAACATCCCCATCACGTTCCGCGGACCGAACGGTCCGGCCCATCAGCTCGGCGCGACCCACTCGCATGCGACCGAATGTTTGTATGCCAGCGTTCCGGGGCTGAAAGTTTGCACGCCGGCTACGCCACGCGACGCCAAAGGCCTGTTGAAAACCGCAGTGCGCGACAACAATCCGGTACTGGTGCTTGAATCCGAACTGCTTTACAGCTCGAAAGGCATGGTCGAGCCGGCGGAAACGGAATTGCTTATTCCGCTGGGCGAAGCGGAGGTCAAACGCGAAGGCTCGGACGTGACGATTGTGTGTTACGCGCAAACGGTGGCACTTGCGCTCGCAGTGGCGGAGAAGCTCGAGGACGAAGACATCAGCGCGGAAGTACTCGATTTGCGTTCAATCAAACCACTCGATGAACGCGCGATTTACGATTCCGTCGCGAAAACGCATCGGGTGGTGATTGTAGAACAGGACCGGCCGTTCTGTGGCGTGGGCGCGGAAGTTTGTTATCGCATTCAGAAAAATATTTTCGACGAGCTCGACGCTCCAATTGGGCGTGTTTCGCAGGAAGATGTGCCCATGCCCTACAACGAACGACTGGAGAAAGCGGTTTTGCCGAACGCGGAGAAGCTCATCGCCGCGGTCAAAAAAGTTTGTTATGCGTGAAAGAGGTTAAAAGAGTTACAAAGTTAAAATGTTAAAACGGAAAGAGCCTTCTTCATTTTAACTTTGTAACCCTTTAACGCTTTAACGATTTTCACCATGCCTGAAATCCAGATGCCCAAATTGAGTGACACGATGACGGAGGGAACTCTCGTCGTGTGGAAAAAGAAGAAAGGCGACAAGATCTCGGCCGGCGACGTTATCGCGGAAATCGAAACCGACAAGGCGACGATGGAATGGGAATCGCCCGAGGACGGAACGCTCACCGAAATTTACGTGGAAGAAGGCGGCAAAGTTGAAGTCGGCCAACGGATCGCCTTCATCGGCGAGGAGGGTGAAGCCGCGCCAAAAGAAGAGAAAAAGGCGCCTGAGAAAAAACCGGAAGCACCGAAAAAAGAAGAAGCGAAGACATCCGAAGAACCAAAACGGGCGACGGAAAAACCCGCACCCGCGAAAGCGAAAGAAAGAGAGACTACGCCGCCGCAAGAGCCGATGGAGGGACGCGCGCCGTCGCGTCCCAAACCGTCGCCCGCGGCCGCGCGCGAGGAGAAAACCGCAGAAGAAGGGCGGGTGAAAGCATCGCCCGTGGCGCGACGGATCGCGGCCGAGCTCGGCGTCGATCTTGCGAATGTGAAAGGAACCGGCCCGGAAGGCCGGGTAACCGAGACCGACGTGCGCGCTGCTTCCAAATCTGTAGCCGCGGTCGCCGACCGCGGTGACGCCAAAGCACAACCGAAACCCGCGCCTTCAATCAAGACCGGTGAAGGTGCGCGAATCAATCTTTCCGGAATGCGCAAAGGTATTGCCGAACGTCTTGTACAAAGTAAGGCGCCGGTCCCGCATTTCTATCTCAACATCGATATCGATGCCGGCCCACTCATGGAAGCGCGCGCGGAATTAAAATCAGCCGGCGAAGACACGGACACATCAAAGATCACGGTGAACGATTTCGTTTTGAAAGGAGCGGTGATGGCGGCGGTGAAAGTTCCAAAGGTGAACGCATCATTCGATAACGATGCCATCGTGCAATATGCGGACGTTGATCTTGGCCTCGCCGTCGCGATTGAAGATGGATTGCTGACGCCGGTAATCCGCGCTGCGCAGAACAAATCGCTGCGGGAAATCAGCGAGCTGGCCAAGGACCTGGCCAACATTTCAGGGCGGAAGTTTTACGGTGTCGAATCTCGGCGGCATGGGGATCGACAGTTTTTCCGCCATTATTAATCCGCCACAAGGCTTTATTCTCGCCGTCGGAAAAATCAACAAAATGCCGGTCATCGATAACTGCGATCAGATCGTCGTCGGTCATCGCATGTCGATCTGGATGAGCTGCGACCATCGCGTCATCGACGGCGCGCTCGGCGCAGTCTATCTCGAAGAACTCCGCCACCTTCTCGAAAATCCAGCGCTGCTATTGGTTTAAAGCTTCGCCGCGAATTCTGTGGATTGGGGAGCACAGGCTGCCAGCCTGTTCGTCTCGGCAGCTTGCCGAGACGTTTTTGATTTCGGAATTCGCTACGCGAACTGGTTGCCGGCAAGCTGCCGGCAACTACAGGCTGGCAGCCTGCGCTCCCCAGATAAACGCGCGCGGTATTGTAGGGTGGCGATTCCTTGCCGGCCCCCCGTTGAAGGTAACTGAAAATTAGCGCCATCCTACGACGCCGATATTTCCCAAAGCATGAAATCATCCAAATCTTGGCGCGCTCGTTGCACCGCCAGGGCGACGACGGTGGCGTCGTCGAGAAAACCGATTGCGGGGATGGCGTCGGGGATCACGTCAAGAGGACTGACGACGTAGATGACGGCCGCGATGAGGATGACGAGTGTGCTTTCCGTGACTTCGTGATATTCGCCTCGGTAGTAGGCGCGGATCAAACGCAGCATCGTCTGAAAGTATGGCCAGGTGTCTCCGAACGAGTCCGTCGGCAGTGACGTCGCCGCCTCGGCTGCATCCTCAAAGAGGCCGCGCAGTCGTAGCGGATCGTCGACGTACGCCTTCGCGCTTCTGACTGCCTGCGCAAACTCCGCTTCGAGTCGCGCCTTGAGCGTGGAATCGATCTCCAGTTTCCGTCTTGTTTTGGGCAATGACTTCTTTTTTAGCGCTTTGGTTTTTGCCTTAGCCTTTCTCATTCCAGTTTTATCAAATCAGCTCGGCGTAGCGGTGAGAAGGCGATTCATCGCTAGGCGATTACGATTTCGTCGCCAGCACAAGCGGTGCTGGCCCGGGTGCTTCGAGCGTGCGCGCATTTTTAAATCCCGCTTCTTCCAGCCAGCGCTTGATCTCGTTAAAGGAAAAAGTGTCGCCGCTTTCGGTGTTGACCAGCATGTTGACGGCGAACATCAAACCATTCAGTGGCTCGGTCCGTTCATCGTTGACCAGCCATTCGCCGATGGCAATGGTGCCGCCGGGCTTGAGCGCGTTGGCTGTTTTCTTCAGCAGCTTACGACTACGGTCTTCGCCTTCGCTGTGCAGAATGTGACCGAGGGTGGCGACGTCGTAGCCTTCGCCGAAATCAGCGTCCAGCAAGTCACCTTCGATAAATTTGAAACGGTTTCCCACGCCAAATTTTTGCGTGATGCGTTTGGTTGTTGGAATCATGCCGGCCCAATCGACCGCGGTCACTTGCACGCGCGGCGATTTTTGCGCCAGGACAATTCCCCAAATTCCCGAGCCCGAGCCGAGATCGAGAACGCGCACTTCGTTTGTCGCGTCGGCGAGTTTCAGATGGTCGGCCAGCGCCAGCGCGCTGCCGTAACTCATCGGAATGATGTTCTCGACCAGCTCGCTGAAAAACTCTGTGCCGGGTCCCTCCTGATTGCGTGCTTCCGCCGGCCGCCCCGTGCGAACGATTTCATCCAGTTTCATCCACTGCTGCATCAGGCGGACCCGGTTCATGCTGAAAAATCCGGCGAGGGTGCCGGGTTTGTTGCTGACGAGAAAGGCTTCGCTCTCCGGCGTGAGCGCATATTTATCGCCGTTTTTCTTGAGCAATTCGAGGCCGACGAGCGCGTTTATGATCGCGCGCAAACCTCGAACTGATGCTCCAGTTTGCCGGCTCACTTCCTCAACGTTCTTCGCTCCCCTCGCGAGGGTATCGAAAACCTTGTTCGCCACCGCCGCGCTGATGATCAACGGCGGGGCGTAGGCAAAACCAAACTGCATCAAACGCTCTGGAGTGACCTTGGGTTCTTCGATTTTCGCCATAGGAAATTTCCGACGATAGGTTGAAACACCGATTGCGCACTTCGAAGCAAAAGGCAAAATGCAATCGATGGCGGAGGAACCAGCCCGGTTAAGAATCGTCTCCTTCGCCATTCACTCGGCCCGCGGAGTGATTCGCGATCAATCGACGCGACGGTGGGTGATGTTCATCACGCTCGTGATTGCAATGCTCATGCTCTTTTCCGGCACCACTTTTCTTCAACCATTGCTCTCAGCGCGCGAACATCCGGGCTGGTTCATTCTCTTTTGGGTGACCTGTGCCTGGTTGACTTTGACCGCACTTCTTCTCGCCCTTTTCGATTTACTGATGCTGCGGGCGCAAGACCGTGCCGCCCGAAAAATCTTGAGCGAAAAACTCGATCGCGATTGAACGAATACAAAACGCGCCAGGAAATGGAAGCGGACGAAGGGCGTTTGCTCGCGCCCTTTGCCCAAAAGTCAGGCCAATCGCAGGGCCGACAATTTCCCGAGCCGCGTCACGCTTATCGCACCGAATTTCAGCGCGATCGCGCCCGCATCATTCATTCACGGGCCTTTCGTCGTTTGGAATACAAAACCCAGGTTTTCCTCAATGGCACCGGCGATCATTTGCGCACGCGATTAACTCACACGATCGAGGTCGCCTCAATTAGTCGCACGATCGCGCGGGCCCTGCGCTTGAATGAAGATCTGGCTGAGGCCATCGCTCTCGCGCACGATCTCGGCCACTCGCCTTTCGGCCATTCCGGCGAAGAAATGCTGGCGGAATGTATGCGCGAGCACGGCGGGTTCGAGCACAACCGCCAAAGTTTGCGCGTCGTTGAGTTGCTCGAGAACCCGTATCCGAAATTTCCCGGCTTGAATCTGACCCTCGAAGTGCGGGAAGGATTGGACAAAACGCAAGTGAGCTCACTCGAAGCACAGATCGCGGATTTGGCCGATGAGATCACTTATTATAGTCACGACCTCGATGATGCGATCGACTTCGACGTTCTTAATTTCGCGCAGCTTGAAGAAGTCGATGTCTGGAAAGTGGCGGCCGATTCCGTGCGCGCACGTTATCCCGACCTGCGCGAACCGGATCTACACAAGCTCATCATTCGCGACGTCATTGATCGTCAGGTGCGGGACGTGATCGTAACCAGCGCGGAGCAAATCACATCGGTGAAAGTTCAATCACGAGACGACGTCCGGAATCAGTCTGTCCTCATTCGATATGGTGACGATCTGGCAGAGGCCAATCGCGCGCTCCGGAAATTTTTGTATCAGAATGTTTATTACCACCCGCGGGTGGCGGAGGTAAACAAACGCGCGTGCGAGATGTTGCGAAAAGTTTTCGAAAGTTACCTGCTCGATCCAAACCGGCTTGGAGATGCGGCGGCTCGGCGGATCGAGAGCGAAGGGTTGCATCGCACGGTGTGCGATTACATCGCCGGCATGACCGATCGATATTTGATGGAGGAATACGAGCGGATCCGTCCGTCATCCCGAGCGCAGTCGAGGGATCCCGCGGCGTTACCTTAAAGGTTTCGTGGCGGCTTCCCTCGACTGGCGCTCGGATGACAACGCTACGCTGCGGCGTTGCCGGTTTCGTCGCGCAGATATTGAATGACGAGACGCAGCCGCGCATTCAAGTCCAGCTCTTCAAGGACTTGCTGACGGCGCGCCGGATCGTCGATGAAAGTCGAGGCCATCAGGTCGGCCAGCATCGCCAGATCAGTCATATCGGTGACGTATCGATCGATTTTTGTCGGCAACTGCCGCCCGAGGGTCTTAAAGCGAGCGTAAAGCTCCAGGACCTTGGCGCCGAGGGCGTCGGTTTCGACTGTCGTTTCGTCATCGGACCGGAGTGTTTCGAGTTCGGCGATTGGAAATGGATCCAATTGGACAAAATCGGCGAAGCGCACGCGTTGCAGACCTTGTAAAATCAAATTGGAAGTGCCCTCGCCACGACCGACGCAGGCGCGGATTAGTCCAATCGTTCCGATATCGAAAAAGTCGTCTTCGCTTTTCCATTGCGCGCTCTCCGGCCGGAGGAGCGCAACACAAAACATTCGCTCCTGCGCGAGGGCGTGCGCGAGCATTTCGCGATAGCGCAGCTCGAAGATGTAAAGCGGGAGCAGTGCGTGCGGAAAAAGGACCGCGCCCGGCAATGGCATCACCGGCGCCTGTTCTGGTAGAATTGCCACCTCTTTCATTCAGTCGAATCAAAAGAGGCAAAATCCGCGCCAAATTTGCCTCCGTAACGAATTCGCACGGCCGCCGGATTTTAATCGTGTTGGCCGCGGAGTTGCCGGAAGGTGAGTTGCCCGTGATGGAGCGGATGGCGAAGCGGAGCGTAAATAAAGAACGAACCGGCCTCGCGAAAAAACAGGCGCGAGATTGGCCCGAATTTCCCCATTGCCATTACACACAGGCGCATCGACGGAAGCTCGCTCCACAAAAATTCGAACAAAGTAAGCAAATCGCGAAGGGTATCAGCTCGGGTGACAACCTTGAAAACGTCTGCGTCCGCTTTGCGGGCGCAGAGCATTTTTTTGTGCAGAACAGCAGGTTGAGGCGTGCCTTCGAAATCGTGAAAGGAACAAATTCGACCAACACCCAGGCGGCGCGCTTGGTCCCACACTTCGCGCAACTCGCGCAATGAACGCAATTCAATATCGACGAATTTTGCCTGGAGGAGAAATTTCAGGAGTAGATCGCACCGACCAGTCCGCAATTTCTTGCCCCCTTCGGCCGGGTGCCGCGCGGTGATGATGAGGGGCCGACGGAGCTTCAACAGTTGCGATTCGCGCAAGTTCGGCAGATGATCGAGCCGCAATTCAAACAAGTCCGGCGGTGCGCGCATTCTTGTTGCAAGACGCAATTCATCGATTGAGGCGATCACGCCGACCAGAGCGCAATCCGGAATTTTGGTCCTGTGATGCGCGCTCATAATCTATAATTGTCCTATCCTTGCGCGGAAACAGGAACTGAACACGCAGCTGCAGTAGCTGATCGACGCGCTTTTGCTAGCAATGCGCCTGTGCTGGGATTATACGGCACCTTCTGCTTCAACCTCGCCAACATGATCGATCTAAAGATTCTACGGCGCACCATTCCCGCGGTCCTCAGCGGACTGGGTGCGAAGTGACATTCCGCCCGCCGCCGCGGCCACCATTCGCTCGACATATTTGGCCAGAATATCGAACTCGAGATTTACTAAGTTGCCCGACTGCGCATTTTTCAAGTTGGTGGAACGACGCGTATGCGGGATGATCCAAGTGACAAAGCTGGTGGGCTTCACTTCTGCAATGGTTAAGCTGATCCCGTCGACTGCGATTGATCCCTTTTCTGCCACATAGAGCGCGCGATCTTCCGGCAACGCGATCTCAAGACGAGAATCCGATTCCGCAAAAGCGATGATGCTGGCAGTGCAATCGATGTGACCCTGCACGAAATGTCCTCCCAGGCGTGCATTGGCGGCGAGAGCGCGCTCGAGATTAACGGCGCTGTCGCGCTTGAGCGCGCCGAGGTTGGTGCGCGCCATTGTTTCCTCCAGAAGATCGAACACGATTTCTTCGTGTCGATGTGATGCCACGGTAAGGCAGCAGCCGTTTACGGAAATGCTATCTCCGGTGTGGATAGTGCCGGCAATGCGCGGAGCTGATAGCTGCAACTGTGTTCCGCGATCGGTCGCACGAATCCAGAGCACGCTTCCAATTTCCTCGATCAGGCCGGTAAACATTGGAGCGTCATAGTCAGGCGACACCCTTCTGCGCGCAAATAATCAGCCACGGAAGAAAATCAGCCCGACCAGCGCCAGGACTGGAATCAGGATGGGGAGGGCGTACTTAATAAAATAGGCGAGAAATCCCGGCGCCGGCACGTGGCGCGATTCCGCAATCGCGCGGATCAGCAAATTCGGACTGTTCCCGATGTAGGTGAGGCCGCCGAATAAGGTGGCTGCGAGCGAAATGGCGGCGAGGCGGCTTCCATGGCCCGCCGCAAATTGTGCGACATCGGGAAGATGATTGATGTCGAGATGATCGAGACTAAGGGCGGCGGTGAGGAAGGTAAGATAAGTGGGCGCATTATCGAGCACGCCGGAAAGCAGACCGGTGCCCCAATAAAAACGGGCGTCGCTGGCGAGGTGGAAACCGGGCGCGTGGATTTCGACGTAATCGAGCACTGGAATCATGGTGCCAAAGATGCCGAGAAAAATCCAAGCGACTTCGATGAGTGGCCGCCAACTGAACTCGTTCGCTTCAAAGACGTGTTGCGGAGTGAGAAAATATGAAAAAGCGGCGACCATGACCATCAACGGTTCACGCACTCCGTTTGGAACAAAAACGAGAATGAGCAGGAGCGCGAGCAGTGCGCCGAAATTCCATTTTCCGTAGCAATGAAAATGAGAGGAGGGCGTTTCCGCGACGGACTTTGTCGAGCAGGCAACCGTGTCTGCGATGAAAAAGATGACGAGCAGCGCCCCGGTTGCGGTAAGCCATTGTGGCCAGCAATGCAGTGCCGGCCATAGAAACGGCACACCTTTAATGTAACCGAGAAAAAGTGGGGGACCGACAGGCAGGAGCGCTCCGCCGAGATTGCCGACGGTGAAGATGAAAAACGCGACGTGCATGGGCGTGCCCCGGCCGCGGTTCATGTGCAGAAAGGGGCGGAGCAGGAGCATCGATGCGCCAATGGTGCCGATAAAATTTGCCAGCAGGCTTCCGCCGAACAGGAACGTGACATTTGCCAGCGGTGAGGCGGATCGCGGGATGTGCAAATGGATGGCCCCGGCCACGACAAAGAATGCGCCGACAACGACAATGAAACTTACATATTCGCTGGCGGCATGCTGAACCCGAGCCGCACCGTGGAGGGCGAAGAAGTAATAGCCGCAGGTGGTCGCGGCCAGGAGCGCACACAATTTTTGGTAATGCCGTTCCCAATGCTGCTTCAGGACGAGCGGAAAAATTGCAATAGTGATGAGCAAAATCGCGAACGGCGCGAGGAGCGCCGGAGGCGGTTGCACGATTGCGGCGGCCATCGGTGTCGGCTACTTGTCGGCGCGCTTGTTTTCGGTCAAGAAAAAGCGAGCCGTCAGTGCCTGGGCAGTCGGCAGGTTGGGACCGGCGTTGCGATTTGCGCGCACTGGAATATTCTCGAATTTCGTCGCACGCACAATGGAGCGGACCAGAGCTGGCAAGATGGGAAAGTTCCTTTTTTTTCCGCCAAATATATTAGCTGAGCCAATAATAACTGTGCTCATGATTAAATGTTAGATGGTCGTCTGCACCGACCGCCGCATTTATATGCGACGGTGCGCGTTGCGATTTTAGCAGGTATTCTCTTTCTGTCGGGAATCGGCTCGCTCATTTTCGAGACGTTGTGGCTCCGACTGAGCGGTTTAAGCTTTGGAAATTCGGTTTGGGCCGCTGCATTGATTCTTTCCAGCTTTATGGCGGGTCTGGCGTTGGGCAATGCCATCGCAGCATCGTCGAGATTTCGGCGGTGGCGGCCGTTGCATCTTTACGCTGTACTGGAGCTCGCCGTGGCCTTCTTTGGTTGCACAATTGTCTTCGGCCTTCCGCTTCTGGGCGAGTTGATGCGGCCCGTTTGGCAAATGCTGTGGAATTATCAGCCGACGCTCATTGGATTGCGTTTTGTCCTGTCATTCCTTATTCTGTTGATACCGACAACGGCGATGGGCCTGACACTGCCGGTATTGGTGGAAGATCCGATTTTGCGGCGCGCAAATTTCGGGCGAGCGATCGGTTTTCTTTATGGATCGAACACGTTAGGCGCGGTAGCAGGAGCGGTCGTTGGTGAAGTTTATTTTATTGAGGCGTTTGGACTTCGCGGTACGGGCTTGGCCGCGGGTTTGGCAAGTTGCATCGCCGCCGCCATCGCATTGTTGGTATCCAAACGTGATGGCGATACCGCCGCGTTGATTCCGGAGCGAGCAGTGCCGCTGCGCTTGGATGTCAGCTATCGGCCGCCTTGGCGTCTGCTTTTTGTGAGCTTCGGGACGGGCGCCATCGTTCTTTGCCTTGAGGTGGTTTGGTTTCGATTTTTGCGCTTGTATGTTCCTTCGTCTTCAACCGCTTTCGCGGTTATGCTCGCGGTTGTCCTGGCTGGGATCGGGCTCGGCAGCATTGTGGCTGGCGCGATTCACCGCCGCTCGGCGCGACTGAATCAATTGCTTCCAGTCCTGTTGCTGCTGGCCGCGATAGCGACGCTTTCTTCATATTTGTTCTTTCCAGGGGAAGTGGTTCAAACGCGCGCAGGAGTATTCGACGTCTCCTGGCAGCAGATTGGGTTCCTCTCCATCGCCTTGATATTCCCAGTCGCGTTTCTGTCGGGGATTTTGTTTCCCTCGATCGTTGCATGTGTTCAAGCCAGCGTCGAAGACCGTATGAACAGCACAGGGATTACCACGTTGTTTAATACGACCGGCGCGGCTGCTGGTCCGCTGCTCGCCAGTTTCCTGTTGTTGCCGAGTATCGGCTACCAATGGAGCCTGATATTATGTGCTGCGGGCTACGCTCTGCTCGCCATCCTGGTGTGTGAACATTCAACTTGGTCGCTTCGGCGACCAATCGGCTTGGTCACCACTGGACTCTGTGCAGCCCTGATTCTCTTTTTTGCAATCTTTCCGCACCATCGCGCTGAGATGCATTTCGCACATGCGAGCCGTCCTTACGAAACGGACGACCAGGGCCGGTTGTTCGCACATGTCGTGAAAAAGGTGGAGGGCGCCTCCGACACATTGCAACTGCTGCGGCGCGATCTTTTTGGCGAACCGTACTACTACCGGCTTTTGACGAACGCATTTTCCATGTCGGCCACAAATCCGCGCAGCCAGCGCTACATGAGATTGTTTGCCTATCTCCCGCTGGCTTTTCGTCCCGAATCAGAAGACGTGCTCCTGATCTGCTATGGGTGTGGCGTAACCGCCGACGCGTTTCTCCGCGGGTTGCACGTTAAAAGAATGGATGTCGTGGAAATTTCGAAAGAAGTGCTCCAGCTCGCTGATTTCTATTCGGGTATCAATTACTCGAATCCGCTGCGCGATCCTCGGGTGACTACCTTCATTCAGGATGGCCGCTTCTTCCTTCAAGCAAGTCCGCGGCAGTACGACATCATTTCTGGAGAACCGCCCCCGCCGAAAGTAGCGGGGGCGGTCAATCTCTACACGGAGGAATTTTTTTCGCTTATGAACAGTCGCTTGAAGCAGGGCGGAATTGTCACCTTTTGGCTGCCGATTAATCAGCTGAAAGTCGAAGAAGCGAAAGCAATCCTACGTGCGTTTCATAATGTATTCGCAAACGCGTCTCTCTGGGCGAGCGGCGATCAAGAATGGATCATGATGGGCATCAAGGGTCCGGGGCGTAAAGTGGAGGAAGAGGAACTTCGGCAGTTATGGAGCAATCCGGATACTGGCGCAGATTTGAGAGGAATCGGCGTTGAGGTTCCTCAACAATTGGGCGCGCTTTTCGTAATGGACGGCGAAGAGATCGATCGGATCACACAGGGCGTCGCGCCCTTGACCGACATCTATCCCAAGCGGCTGACGGATGAGCCTTGGGATGACGAAGCGAATCACCGCTTTGCCTTGATATACCTCGAGGCGCCCTCAGCGGTTCAACGTTTTCTTCGATCTCCCTTAATTAGCGCGATTTGGCCTGAGACGCTGAACAAGTCGCTGGAATCATTCTTTATTGTCCGTCAGACGCGATATCTCTCGGAAACAATTGGAAGCAACAAACTGGCCGAACTGGATCTTTACTTGCGCCACTCCCATTTGCGAATGCCAGTGTTGGAGGTGCTGGGGAGCGATCGATTTCGGCTCGCCATTGC
Source organism: Verrucomicrobiota bacterium (assembly GCA_003220155.1). Lineage (GTDB taxonomy): Bacteria > Verrucomicrobiota > Verrucomicrobiia > Chthoniobacterales > UBA10450 > AV69. The sequence continues at coordinate 9,062 of QHRO01000028.1, read as the reverse complement.
CGAGCGAGTGGCGAAGGAGTCGCAAACGCCTCCGCTCGAAACAATGCCAGACTTAATTGCGGGAGCGCTGGCGCGTCGGGATATCGAGGGAGCAATTCGCCTGCTGGAGAGCGAGAAAGACCGCGCCGTGTTTAGTCTCAACGACACGTTCCTGCTCATCTACCTCTACTGTTTGAATGGAAGCGTCGAAAAAGCGGAGGCGCTTGCGGCTGCGCAAGCAAGCTCCGTCCAAAAAGATTGGTTTGTTGATTGGCTCTGGGGGAAATTGAAGAACGACTTCGGATTTCATCCACCGCGATGATTCAGTGAAGAAAGCTGCTCTTGCGCGGAAATTGCAACTCAGCGAGAATCGCGCGGCGCGGGACTGAACTCACGCTGAAAGAGATGAAAGTCTCAATCGTTATTCCCTGTTATAATGAGAAACCTACGATCGAAAAAATTGTCGAGGCAGTTCGCTCAGCGGCAATCAGCAGTAGAGAGATCATTATAGTTGACGATTTCTCGCAAGACGGGACGCGGGCTGTGCTGGAAGAGAAGGTTTCCCAGATGGTGGACCGCATCATTTATCATCAAGTCAATCGGGGCAAGGGAGCGGCTTTGCGCAGCGGTTTTGCGGCCGCGACAGGTGAAATCATTCTCGTGCAGGACGCGGACCTTGAATACAGCCCCGAAGATTACCCGGCGCTTTTGGAGCCTCTCATGTCAGACAAAGCGGACGTGGTTTTCGGCTCACGGTTCATGGGCGGCCGACCGCATCGCGTCCTTTTTTTCTGGCATATGGTCGGCAACAAGTTTTTGACCCTGCTTTCCAACATGTTCACTAACCTTAATCTGACGGACATGCAGACCGGCTACAAAGCCTTCAAAGCTCCTCTTATCAAATCGATTCAGATAGAAGAGGATAGCTTTAGCGTTGAGCCTGAAATTGTCGCGAAGGTCGCAAAGCTCGGGTGTAGGATCTTCGAAGTGGGAATTTCCTACTATGGTCGCACTTACGAAGAGGGCAAAAAAATTGGATGGCGCGATGGCTTTCGAGCGCTGCACGCCATAATAAAGTACAGTTGCCGACGCTAAACGTGTTCAACGCGCGAAGCAAAGCGAAGACATTCTGATTAACCGAAGCAGTCGCCGCTCGAACGGCAGCCATGCAGAAAGCCGCGCGGCTTCAGCGGGTAAAACGGGGATCGTGTCGATTGTCGATCTTCTGGTCCTGTGCCATGATCGCGCCGGTGAAGTGAGAACCAATCTCTGATGCGCCGGCACGCATTGTTCATTGGGCTGCTTATTATTATCGCGGCAGCGCGCTTTACGATTCTGTTGGCATCGCAAACTCATGTGCACAGCGACGAGGCGATCATCGGCCTGATGGGTAAACACATTTTGGAAGGGCGCTATTTCCCCTTCTACATGTACGGTCAGCCCTACAATGCAGGCGCTGCTTGGGAAGCTTATCTGGCCGCGATTGCGTTCGCATTCTTCGGAGTCGGTGTCATTGCGTTGAAGAGTTGCATCGTCGTGCTGTCGTTGCTCTGCCTTTTTCTATTTTATCGGATGTGCCAGATGCTTTATGACGAGCGCACAGCCGTTTTAGCCACGATTGTGTTTGCCCTCACTCCATCACTTCTCAAGTGGCACTTCCAAACGAGAGGTTATTCCTGGTATTTCCTTTCCATTCCGCTGCTTACGATTCTCTTCTTATCGATCCAATCGACCCCGAACCGAAGGTGGTTGCCATTTCTTTTGTTCGGCGCTGTTTCAGGTTTAAGCATCTGGGGTTTGGAGTTGGGAATCGCGTTTAGCGTGGTGCTATGGGTTCTCCTTTTGATGCGTAGAAACGTATCGTTCAATAACGCTCTGGTCGCGCTTGCTGGTTTCATCATCGGCTATGCGCCGGCCATTGCATTCAATCTCACCCATCATTTTGCCAACTGGAACGCCGTGCTGGGGAAAACTGCTGGCGGCGGACTTGCACTCTTCTTTCACTCCGGTGAGCTCTCGCAAATTTTCGTAACCGAGATGCCAAAGTTCTTTGGAGCCGATACCGTCCTTTGGTATTATCCAGAGAAGCCTGCTCTGGGGTTTGTATTTTACACGATCGCCTTGCTCGCGTCAGGCGTTGCGGTCTGGCCGTTCATTCGATCGCCATCCAAAATTCTGGTGGCGATTCGTGGCGGTTTCGCACGTAGTAACGAAGAACGGGACCTCCTCCTGCTTTTGCTAACGTTGGCGTGCTTTGTTCCATACGTCACTGCGCCCTTCCGTGTCCCCGGCTATTTCCTGGCCGGTTGTTTCTTTTTTGCAGCGCTCACTGGCCGGCTGCTGGAGCGTTGTTTCGCTTGTTCCAAAGCGCTGGTTCGCGTGGGCGGAGCCGGGGTCTTCGCCGCTGCCGTGATTACGGGAAGCGCACTGACGATCGATACGGCGCGCCACAATCAAATCGAAACGTTAACGCTCTGTGATCAGGGAGAGGACTATTGCATGACGCGGATTCCCGGTGCCGACCTCGAAGGCGTCAGGAATTATCTGCTCCAAGACCGGGTGACCGGCGTGTGGACCACTCTTTCTTTTGTTTATCCGTTGCTGTTCGAATGCAGTGAAGCATTCGCTGTCTCCGACACGATTTTTGGTTTTCAACATCGGGTTTATCCGGAGGCAATTCCCTGGCGGGAACCGGACCCTGAGGGGCATTTTGCGATTGTAATTGAGAGGGATTCGCCTTTTCGCCAGCCGCTTGAGAAGCGATTTCTGCAAGTGACAGGTGCCGCGCCCTTGATCAGCGAATACGGGAAGCTTGCGGTAATCGAGGCGAAACCTCGATGAAGGCTCCGCTCCGATTTGCAATACTATATGAGCGAAAGTTGATCTTGCTGCTTTGCGCGATAGGCGCACTCCGCGTCTTCATATTTTCGGCCGCGTTTCCGTTTTTCAACAACGTCGATGAGCAGGCACACGTAGATTTGGTGATGAAATACGCGCGGGGTCACGTGCCGCGCGATTTGGGTCAGTATTCTTCCGAATCCGCATATTACATCTCTTTGTACGGTACGCCGGAGTTCTTCATGGCTCCGCAGCAGTTCGAGACGAAGGATTTTCCGCCGCCAAACTGGATGTTGCCCGCTGAGCAGCGCGACGACGTCGTAAAGAGGAACTCGGATTGGTGGCGATCTAATCAAAATCACGAATCAGGGGAACCGCCACTTTATTACGCTCTCGCCGGTTTGTGGCTAAATCTTGGCCGTGTCTCTGGAATTACGGGCGGCTGGTTGTTGTATTGGGTTCGCTTTTTGAACATGTTCGTCGCCGCGGCTCTCGTCTGGGTGGGCTTTGTTGCCGCAAAATTGGTCTTCCCTGATCGGCAATTCATGCGTCTAAGCGTTCCGCTATTGCTGGCTGTTTGGCCGCAGACCGCTTTCTACTCAATACAAAGCGATGTGCTGTCCCCGCTCTGTTTCGGAGTGGCTTTTGTCGCCTTGATCAAATTTTTGCAGGCTGAGCAGCCAACGCTATACCTCGCGCTTTTGCTGGGGCTGGCGCTCGCAGCTACTTGTCTGGTGAAATTTGGAAATGTGCCTTTGCTGGCTGTTGCCCTCGGAGCGGCGACCTTCAAGGTTCGACAGCTCGCTCGCACGAGAAGGCTGCCGGCTATCATTGGCTCGCTGAGTCTGTTGATGTTTTCCGTCACGCTGCCGATAGCTCTCTGGTTTGTTTGGAACGTTCAGACATTCGGAGATTTAACTGCTACAGCCGCAAAGATTGAGTTTCTCGGATGGACGCATAAGCCGATTACTCGTTGGCTGCCGCATCCGATTTTCAGCTTTCGGGGATTGAAAGAGTTCTGGCCAGAGTTGGTGGCGAGCTTTTGGCGTGGCGAACTACTCTGGCATGGTCGCCGCCTGGCCTCGCACCTGAGCGATGTCTTCTACTGGGTCTCTTCGACTGCTGCAATCGGGTTCACTGTGGCCACTCTTCTACGCGATACACAAATTAACCTGCGGCAACGAAGCAATCTTTGGCTGGCCCTGTTGAGTTTTGCTGTTCTGGTCGTTTCCACTGTCCTTCTATCAATTTCATTCGACTACGGAGAATGCGTTTATCCTTCCCGGGAACATCCGTACTTTACATCTGGAAGATTACTGTCTGCTGCTGCTGTTCCCTTTTTTTTGTTTTATGCCCAAACGATCGATGCTCTGCTTTCTCCAATCCGTCGATTGCCGCTGCGGGGACTGGTGTTTGGAGGAATCGTGCTCTTCATCGTCGTTTCGGAAATCATTCTTAGTTGGCCCGCATTCTCCAGTCACTACAATCTCTTTCATTTCAACAAGGCTCAGTAAGCTCACAAATGGCAAACGGTGCCATTTCGAGCTTTGTCATGTCGAGCGCCGTCGAGACATTTCTGACTATTCTCCTCAAACGAGTAGAGATCCTTCGCTTGGGATGACAAACTTGTTGCGGGAGGACAACTCAGAATGAGGAATTTCGCGATTGGTTATCACGCAGACACAAATTCCAGGATAGCAATGGCGTTAACTCGGTGGACGTCCTGGCGTCTCGCACAGGTTCTGAAATGAAGCTTCGAGGTAAATTGTCGAAACTGACCCAGCCGGTGGCATACAGGCGGGGATGGCGCAGGGCACAACGCTACATTTTTCGCCTGCCACTTGGGCCGCTGCGGGCAGATATCGATCAACGACAGTTGCGTGAAATCCAGCAGCGCTACGCCGGCTCACCCGCAGGATACGCCAAGTACGCCAATATCGACCCCTGGCTGCGCCTGAATCGCGAACGTATCCAAGATTTAAAACTCCATCGCTCCCGGCCAAAACACGTGCTCGATCTCGGCTGCGGCGGAGGATTTTTTCTGTTTATCCTGAAAACGCTCGGCCATTCCGTGCTGGGCTTGGACACCGCCCGGGTGCCTCTTTACCCAGAATTGCTCGATCTTTTCGGAGTGCAACGCGTCATTTGGACGATTAAAGCCTTCGAGCTGCTACCCCATCTCGAACAAAAATTCGATTGGATCACGGCCTTCTCCGTTAGTTTTAATATCGATCAAGCGACGCAACGACTCTGGGGGCCGGCGGAATGGGATTTTCTTCTGCGCGATTTGCAGCAACACCTCAGGCCCGGCGGCAAACTTTTTTTCGGGCTTAACCCGTCGTCCGGCGGCGAGTACTACAAACCCGAGTTGCGCGATTTTTTCGTGAGCCGAGGCGCCCACGTCGAGCGCGAGCGGATCCTTTTCGACAAAGGACTGCGCTTCTAAGACGCGGGCCAATCGACCGTTGTCATAAAAGTCAACCTTCGCTGGAAGCAGTGAGAATTCGTGCGCGGATCGTGTCTTGTTGCGCTCGCGAAATAAATCGCGCTGTGCGGTTGGATTTTGGGAATATTTTGGCGCGGCTGTTTTTTCGACTTTATTCGAGAAGCACTCACCACGCGCGTCAGGTGCGTGCGGCTCCCACGTCGAACGCACTCTTATTCGCGCCTTTCGGCGCGCGACGCTTGTTTACAATGGGTATCGACTGTCGATCGTCCATCCACTTGGATTAACCAATGCGAGACGCCTGTCCTCGCTAGCGACCATCGGTGTGGTGGGAAAAAAAACGATTTGACGATTTTTTGATTTTTGGCTAGGCAACTGCTCCAAAACCCGGTCACTCGAACCAAGCTAAGACATCAAAGGCCATCGCCCGTTCAAAAATATTTTCAAAAAGTTGAAAAAAAAGCTTGTCAGCCTTCCAAATATCGATAATGCCTAACCGCAAACCTAACCAAACCATGGAGAAACCAACTGTGAAAAATGTACAATCTCAGGTGAGATTCCTTCGTCTTGCTCTTATTGCCAGCGTCGGATTTCCTCTTCTTTTTGTAGGGAACGCCTTCGCTCAGCTCGCGGCACCAGCGGCACCGGCTGCCGCCGAAGCCACGGCCGAGCGCGTTATCGTCACCGGTTCGAACATTCCGACTGCGGAAGAAACCGGGCCAAATCCGGTGGACACATACCGCGTGGAAGACATTGCAAAGCTGGGCGTCCGCAATTCCACCGACCTGCAAACCATTATACCGCAGGAGGCGGGCGGTACCCTCAACACGAACATCGGGAATGGCGGTGACGGCACTGTGCAGTTGAATCTGCGCGGCTTATTGCCCAAGGAAACCCTGGTGCTCGTCGATGGAAAGCGTGTCGCCACTGGTTCACTTGGCGTCGCCGGGACCAGCGGAGGCGTGGACATCAACCTGATTCCCTTCCCGATGATTGATCACCTCGACATTCTCAAGGACGGCGCCTCGGCCATTTATGGCTCGGACGCTATCTCAGGCGTGGCCAACTTCTTCCTGGTCCACAAATTCCGTGGTTTGGAGATTGGGGGCACTTACGGAAACACTAACGCGGGAGCGTCCAACGAGATGGGCGAGTGGGAGGCATGGATCAAAGCCGGCACGGGAGATGATAAGACCGACATTGTGGTCATTGCCGATTTCTGGGAGCGTCTTAACGGTCTCTTTAGCCGGGACCGCAACCTTTCCGCTAATGGCTTTCAAGTACCCTTTGGCGGATTCGATAACCGCAGCGGCAACGAGCCGGGCCGCATTGGAGGTTTTACAGGCTTTCGGCTATTACCGACTCTGTTCTTCAGCGCGAACTCGCCGCCACCGCATTCAGCTCCAAACAAAGCCACTTCGCCATTTTACCTCAGGCCTTTTGACTTCCCAGCCGGCAGCGGTCTTCCCCTTAACCCCACTCCGGGTCAAGGCCTTCTTCCCGGCTTTAATGGTGGCGGCAATTACTATGGGTTTAACTTTGCCGCTTTTACGCCAGCACTTCCGCCGGGGGATCGGCAAGCCTACTACGCCTCGTTCACGCGCGATTTGTGTGACAAGTACCTGACCGTCTTCGCGGACTTTAAGTATGCCCGGTCATATTTTGATGCGTCGCTGGCGGCGGTGCCATTTACGCCCGACCCATTCAAAAGTCCGGGCACAAATGCGTTCTTTAGTCCCAATGGCATCAGCGTGCCGATCCAGAACGCGTTCAATCCTTTCACGGTTGGCGATACGACGTTGGTCGTCAACGGCGTTCCGGTCGCGATGACCACGGGTGTTCGCTTCCGCGGGATTAATGACACTGGTCCGCGAAGTGAAAAATTCACTTACAACGACAGCCTCTTCGATGTCGGCCTTAGGGGACAGATGGGCGAGTTTGGCGACTACTTCAAGACTTGGAACTGGGAAACGGGTTTCCGCTATTCCCGGAATGAGGGCACGGACATCTCCGTTGGCGAGGTCAGCCAGCCTGGACTGCGCGACGCGCTCCTGGACACGGACCCGGCCACGGCATTTAACGCCTTCGGTGGGCAATTCAGTAGGAACAGCAAGGTGGCCAGGGGACGTGTTTACGTCAACCTGCAGAACACGGGTGAAGTGGAGTTGCCGCTGTATTATGCCACTCTTAACGGCGACATCTTCAATCTTCCGGCCGGACCTCTTTCCTTTGCTCTGGGCGGTGAGTACGACGCACCGAGATTTACGCGCACTCGTGACCCGCTCAACACAACGTTTCAATCGATTGGCTCGGTCGATGGGCAAGGCTTCCGGGTGAACCGCGATGTCTGGGCAATGTACCAGGAGATCCGTATTCCCGTCACCAGTCCGACTTGGAACTTCCCCGGCGCTTACAGTCTCGAATTCGATCTTGCCGAGCGCGAGGAGTGGTACAGCCAGAACACCTCGGCCGTTCTGCCTGGTGGAGCCTTCCCATTTCAGCCGGCGACAAGCACTCAATACAACACGCAGCGGCCGAAATTCTCCGTCCGTTGGCAGCCGCTTGATCCCGCATTGATCGGCGCCGTCACCCTGCGTGCCAGCTACAGCGAAGGGTTCCACGCGCCTACCCTCTCTGAGATTACACCGGCGAGCACGCAAAGCTTCCCCTTGGTCTCGGATCCATTTTCGACTGAGACCGAGCCTCAGATAGAGGAACGCATTCTAGGAAACCCCCACACCCATCCGGAGGTCGCCTATGAATGGTCATACGGGGCGGTCTACAGCCCGAAATGGCTCAAAGGTCTGACCCTGAGCGCCGACTGGTGGCACATTGATATGCGTGACATCGTGACAGCTCTCGGTTCTCAGTTCATCCTCGACAGTAATCCCCCGACCCCAGGTGTTCAGCAGCAAGGGCCCTTGGTTTTCCGTGGAGCCGGTACCCCAGACGATCCGAATGGTCCCGCTCTGCTCGTCATTGATCCGAGCGCAAACCTTGCCGGAGCGGTCTTCGAAGGTCTCGACTACGAAGGGATCTATATCTTCGATCTGACGAACTTCGGCGGGCCCGACGTCGGTCGCTTCACCTACACGATCAATGGCACCTGGCTCTCCCGGGCCAGGCTACAGCCTCTTCCGAGCGACAAGCCGTTTAATATCAATGGTCAATTTGTGCCGACCTCATTCAATTTGACCAGTTCGCTGCCATGGAATCGGTTCAATGTCAGTCTGTTCTACGATGGTCCGGCTAACACATGGATGGCTGGTTTTGATGCTGGCGTCATTGTGCACTACATCGGCCAGTACAATGATGACAATTTCGATTTAACGTCGGCCGGGGTGCCTGGCTTGTTCGGAGTTCCAGCTCCAAAGCGGCAACAGCCTGCCACTGGCATATTCCCCAATCGGGCGCGCAAGATAGACACCTATACCACATTCGATCTCATCGCCTCTTACACCTTTAACCTGCCGGCGCCCGTCGCCCAGCAGGAGGTGGCCGGATATTCCAAAGACGGCGGTAAGAACGTCAGGATGAAGGACGGGAAAGAGAAAAACGTCATGCCGGTTTCCACTGCTGCGTACAACGAATGCGGATGGCGCGCATGGTTAAACGGTGTTACGGTCAGCGCCGGTTTACAGAACGTGCTCGATTCGGAGCCGCCGTTTGTGGCTGGCAGCTTCGAAAACGGCTACGACGAATCGCTCACCACTATCAAAGGTCGGTTCTGGTACGTCGGGCTAAAGAAGAGATTCTAAGGCGCAGACTGGAACAATTCACAGCGGCCGGGCTCGTTCAC
>QHRO01000352.1:1334-3311 GCA_003220155.1 Verrucomicrobiota bacterium | reverse complement strand
TTGAAAAGCAAGCTCCAATTAGACTAGCTCCTCCTGTAGATACCCGAAAAACGGGAAAATATGCTATAATCCCCCTCTTAAAATTATGTGTGGAATCGTTGGATACGTCGGACGCGCGGAAGCGGCGCCCATCCTTCTCGATGGTCTACGCCGCCTCGAATATCGCGGTTACGATTCCGCCGGCGTCGCGATCGTAAATGGGAGGCAGATGGAGACGCGCAAATGCGCCGGACGAATCGCGAACCTTGCCAAGTTGATGACCGAAAAACCGCCCTCGGGCCAGTACGGCATCAGCCACACTCGTTGGGCCACCCACGGAAAAGTAACCGACGAAAATGCGCATCCGCATTTCGACCAGAGCGGAAAAATCGCGCTGGTGCACAATGGCGTGATCGAAAATTACGCGGCGCTGCGAGAACAACTCGAGCGCGAAGGCGGCCACAAGTTTACCTCCGACACCGATACTGAAGTGCTGGCGCATTTAATCGGCAGCATTTATGAGCAAATTGACGGCGCCGATTCCAAAGCTCGCTTGGTCAATGCCACGCGTGCCGCGCTTAAACAAGTGATCGGGACGTACGGCATCGCGCTCGTTCATTCCGACATCAAAGAGTTCATGATCGGTGCGCGTCGCGGTTCGCCTCTGGTCCTCGGCGTCGGTAAAGATGAGAATTTTCTCGCCAGCGACGTGAGCGCAATCGTCGCTCACACTCGCGACGCCGTTTATCTTAACGATTTCGATATCGTCGCGGTCTCGCGCGATAAATTCGAAATCAGCTCGGTCGGGGGCGAGGCCGGCAATTATCAAATCAGCAAGGTTGAGTTTGGGGCGGAAGACGTCAGCAAGGGGGATTTTCCCCATTACATGCTCAAGGAAATCTTTGAGCAGCCGAACTCGGTGCGCGATGCCATGCGTGGACGGCTCAACACCGAAGAATGCACCGCCAAACTCGGCGGATTAAACATGACCGCAGCGGAATTGCGCGACGTCTCGCGTGTCGTGCTGACTGGTTGCGGGACCGCATTGCACGCCGCGCTGGTCGGGGAATATCTCATCGAACAGCTTGCGAACATTCCGGTGGAGGTGGAATACGCCAGCGAGTTCCGCCACCGCAATACACCGATGAGCGGCAATACGCTGGTTTTTGCCATTAGCCAAAGCGGCGAAACCGCTGACACCCTGGGTGCGTTGCGCGAAAGCCGGCGGGGTTTACATGCACGCCGGGCCGGAGATTGGTGTCGCCGCCACCAAGTCATTTACCTCGCAGGTCACCATTCTGGCGTTAATCGGACTGTTGCTGGGGCGAATGCGGCATCTCTCTACTTCGCAGGGATCGCGCGTGATCGAAGCACTCGAAGCCTTGCCCGACCAGGTCGAATCGGTGCTGAAGTTGAGCGATCAAATTCGCTCGATCGCCAGGAAATATGTCGAGGCCGAGGGAATGTTGTTCTTCGGCCGCCAATTTAATTTTCCTGTCGCGTTGGAAGGTGCGCTAAAGATGAAAGAGATCACCTATCTCTTCGCCGAAGGCCACCCAAGCGCGGAACTGAAGCACGGTATCATCGCACTGGTGCGACCGGATTTGCCTTCGGTTTTCGTCGCGCCCGACGACGCGGTGTTTTCCAAAAATCTGAACAACATCGAGCAGGTCAAGGCGCGCAAAGGGCCAATCATCGTGCTGACCAGTGGCGACGGTGCAAAACAGTTAAAGGGGATCGCCAACGATATCATCGAGATCCCTCGCGCTCCCGAGTTCGCAACACCGGTCCTGACAGCGATTCCGCTCCAGTTATTTGCCTACCATGTTGCCGTTGAACTGGGTTGCGACGTCGACAAACCGCGGAATCTCGCCAAGAGCGTGACGGTCGAATAAGGCGGCCGGAACATAGGCATTTTTGCCTGTGCGCCCAACGGGCTTTCAGCCTGTTGAACCGAAGAATCGGCGTCAGTCGCGGCGGCTGCGTTGCTACGCGGAA
>QHRO01000352.1:0-1117 GCA_003220155.1 Verrucomicrobiota bacterium | reverse complement strand
CCTTCGCCGGGGCGATAGTCTTCCTGCTCGGCTGCGGCAAAAGCTTTCTCCAGGCCGACCATGTCTTCGCCCGGGCGCAGGGTATCGAAGGCCTCGGATTCTTTGCGCAGTTCTTCTTCGGAGTAGTTCGCTGCCTTGATCGATAGACCGATCCTGCGCTCAATCTTATCTACCTTGATCACGCGCGCTTCTACTTCCTGCCCCACTTTGAGGACATCTTTTACCTTGGCGACGTGATCTTCGCTTAACTGGGAAATATGAACAAGACCATCGATGTCGTCTTGTAGTTGAACGAACGCACCGAAGCTGGCCAGTTTTGTTACCTTGCCTTTAACCAAATCGCCGATCTTATATTTTTGATCAATGTTCTTCCATGGATCTTCGCTCAGTTGTTTGATGCCGAGGCTGATTCGTTGGTTGACCTTGTCGATGTCAATGACGACCGCTTCTACTTCGTCGTTCTTCTTAAATACTTCGCTGGGGTGATTGATCTTTCGGGTCCAGCTTAGATCTGACACATGAATCATACCGTCAATGCCGTCGGCCAGTTCCACGAAAGCCCCATAAGCGGTCATATTGCGAATGTGGCCTTTAACCCGACTACCGATCTCGAACTTCTTCTCAATCTCGTCCCACGGATTGGGTTCAAGTTGCCGCAAGCCGAGCGAAATTTTCTGTTCTTCCTTGTTTACCCCCAGCACGACGGCTTCAACTTCCTGACCCACACTTAAAATATCTGATGGCCGCATGATTCGTTTCGTCCAGGAAAGTTCCGAGACATGAATCAACCCTTCCACACCTTCTTCCAGTTCCACGAATGCGCCGTAAGGAACAAGGTTCGTGATCTTGCCTTTGACCTTCTGGCTGGCCGGGAAACGTTCTTCGATCTGGTCCCACGGATTCCTTTGCGTCTGCTTTAGTCCGAGCGAGACGCGCTCCTTTTCCTTGTTAATATCGAGAACGACTACTTCGAGCTGCTGACCTACTTTCACCATCTCGCTGGGATGACCGAGCCGGCCCCACGTCATGTCGGTGATGTGGAGCAGCCCATCCATGCCATCGAGATCGATGAAGGCACCGAAATCGGTCAGGTTCTTCACTGTGCCGATCACGCGAT
>QHRO01000085.1 GCA_003220155.1 Verrucomicrobiota bacterium | reverse complement strand
CGGTTCACTGTTGCAGCGGTCGCGCGCGCAGGGATTGGATCGATTGATTCAACCCGCGTTTATTCGCATGCCAGGGTCGCACAGGCTCTGCTGCAGCAACCGTCGGGCGCGTCGATGATCATATACAAACTGCGGAATCCGAATCGTGCACCCGCTTTAGCCAGCCGTTTCGAAACCCTGTTTCAGCACAACGCTTCGAGCTGGCAGGAACGCGAGGAAAGTACACTGCAACTTTTTCTGACCCTGAGAATGTCCGTTGCGATTACCGTTTCTCTTATCATCCTGCTCGCCGGCTTCGGGATTTTTAATGTCCTTACTATGTCGGTGCTCGCGAAAATAAAGGAGATCGCGATTTTGCGCTCGATGGGTTACCGGCGCATCGATATCTCCTCCATTTTCTTATGGCAGGGCGCGCTGATCGCAGCGGCCGGATCGCTGCTCGGCTGTTCGCTGGGCGCGTTAATGACCTGGGGCGTGTCGCACATTCCAATTCGTCTCCGTGGTTTGCTGTACACGTCTTTGCAACGTTGCTCGCGATTCTGGCGGTGTTCATCGCGAGTTATGTCCCCGCGCGACGCGCCGCTGAGTTGCCGCCGGTGGTCACGATTCGCGGTTCAAGATGAACTCGGAAGTTTGCCTTAGTTGCGCAGACATCGAACGCTACCTGGGCGAAGAGGAAGAGCGCGTGCACGCGCTCCGCGGCGTGTCCCTGGAGGTCGAGGCGGGAAGTGTCCATGCCGTTGTCGGCCCGTCTGGCTGCGGCAAAAGTTCATTGCTCTACATTCTTGGCCTGCTCGACCTGCCTGACGCGGGCCGCGTTTCGATCGAATCGGAGCCGGTTTCCCAGCTGAGCGATGACGAACTCGCGCAGAAACGGAACAAGTTCATCGGTTTTATTTTTCAATTCCATTTTCTGATGGAGGATTTCACTGCGCAGGAGAACGTGATGATCCCGATGCGCAAGCTCGGGCAACTTTCCGATAATGAGATGCGCGAACGCGCGGCCGGCCTGCTGGAAGCGGTTGGCTTGGGCGATAAATTGCGGAGGCCCAGCCGTCATCTTTCTGGAGGCGAACAACAGCGTGTGGCGATCGCCCGGGCGCTGGCAAATGATCCAAAAGTCATTCTGGCGGACGAGCCAACCGGCAACCTTGATACTGCCAATTCCGAGCGCGCCTTTGAGCTGCTGCAAAACATTGTGCAAGAAGGCGGCAAAGCTCTGCTATTGGCCACTCACAACCCGGCTATCGCTGAGGCGTGTGATTGGATTCATGAAATGAGAGATGGCCGCATTACCGCCAGCCAGCAGCGCGGCACGCGGAGCGCGATTTTTTGAGCAGCGTTATAATCGACGATTGCACTCCGCGCCTACCGTATAGCATCGCTGGAGTAATCGCGTCGGCAGCTGGCAGCACGCTGCATCCGCCCTTAGACTCGCGGCCGATGGGGAACGTGCTGCCAATCTTGATCGCGGATGACCCCGAGGCGTTGGTCGAATTGTGCGGGGTCAACTTACTCGAACGTTTACTTCGCATTTTGCAGCGACTCGGATTTCGACGCGCGTTGGTTCTGTCGACGACACCGGAAATCATCGGAGCCGAAGTGGCGAAACGCTCGTGGGCGCGCGAAAAAGTAATTGTCCATGTTGTCTCGGGCGCAACTGGACCTCTTACCCCCCAAGTGGTTTTGGAACAGGGCCCGTCTGAGCGCTTTTTAATCGTCCCGGCAAACATTTACTGTGACGCGCGTTTGCTTGCCGCGCTCTGCGCGAAAGATTCATCCGCCGCGCTTGTCGATTCCAATCCGCCGGAATTCGCGCGATCTTCGATCCCAAATCCGTGTGGACCGACGTTGGTCACGAAAGATTTTCTTTCTGCGTTTAGGCCTACCGCGCCGTTTTTCACGGAACTCAAAAACAAGATCGACAACCGCAAGATCGATATCGTCGACGCAGCCGAGGAAGATGATTATATGGTCAATATGCGTCGGCGCGTGCGGCCAGTCTGTTTTCGGGCGCCGCCCGAGCAGAACCGCCGCGTGGCTGAGCGAATCATTCTCGATTCCGCCCAAAAGGGAACGCTCGACTTACCGGCTTATTTCCACGCACCGATCGAAACGGGAATCATCTCACTTCTTTGCAAAACGCGAATCACACCGAACCAAATTACGATTGCCGGTTTCATCATCGGTTGCGGGGCGACCGCGGCGTTCGCGCTTGGCCGCGTCGGGCTCGGAATCCTCGCCGCTCTCATATTTGGCATCGTTGATGGACTGGATGGAAAGCAGTCGCGCGTAAAAATTGAAACCACCGAGCGTGGCAAGTGGGAACACCATCTCGATTATCTGATCGAGAATTCATGGTGGGCGACTATCGCCTTTCATTTGTGGCGAAGCGGCCAATTTCCGAACGTGTTCTATTTTCTGGCTTTGCTCGTCGGATCGCACCTATTGGATGAATTCGCGAAACGCCGGGCGAAGATGGCGAAAGGCCGCCTGCTGGATGACATTACGCCGTTCGACCGTGCTTTTCGGCTAATCGCGGCTCGAAGAAACGTTTACGTTTGGATGCTGGCGTGCGGTTTTTTGTTAGGCGCTCTTCCGCAAACTTACGCCGTTATCTGCGGATGGGCCGCTTTTAGTGCTGCCGTTCATCTCGTGCGTTCCATCTGCATTTCTCATGGTGCCGTGCGTAGCTTTGTCGCTATCCGGAGTTAAGGAACGACGAACCATTGACGGAATGCGCTTGGCGCGCGCGACGATTTCCTTGCCGAGAACGTGGACGGGCTTTTCTACGAGGAGCGAAGCACTTACTGCGCAATAAACACCGCAACCTTCCTGGCACGACTTTTTGCGATAGTTTGCGTAGAGATCATCCAACGTGACGTCCATGATGTGCTTGTCCGTGTGCACCATGCTGCAGATCCAGAATTTTCCTTGCGCGGAGACGAAGAATAATTTGTAGCCGGCCATACACGTCCACTCTACGTGCTCGCCCCGGAGGAGACTGCGTTGGTAATTCAGGATGGCCTCGCTGGTGTGAATCTTTTCCCCACGGCGTTTTCGTTCGATCATCGAATCGATGAAGCTTTCGAGTTCTTCACGCGGCCCACGATCGACCCGAAACCGCTGCAAAGGGTCCGCATGAACGAGGCGAACTTCCGTCGGAATTCCGCGCGACAAACCGGTCTCCAGCACTGCCCGTGATTCGGGCAAGGTATCGGCACAAATCACGCCGGTGATATGAAGGCTGATTTTTGAATCACGAAAATAATCGAGCTTCGGCAAAATCGTCTTGAACGACTTTTTTGTGATGGGACTCGGTGTCATTCGGTCAACGCTGATCTGCATCACCTGCAAGCCGGCGTCCTCGAGTTCGGCGAGAAGCTTTCGAGTGAGAAGAAAGCCGTTCGTTGTGAGACTGGTGGCAAAGCCGAGTTCGCGGCAGTAGCGAACGAGTTCGACAATATTCGGATGCACGAGCGGCTCGCCGCCGACGAGAGCGATCCGCATGGTGCCCAGCTCACGAATTTTCCGTATCCATTTTTTCAAATCGTCGAGGCTCGGATGCGGCCGGCTGTTGTCGTACTCGGTGCAATAGGCACAATCGAGATTACAACGATCCGTGACGTAAAGACTGCATTGCAGCGGCTTACGGTCGATCAGGCGCTTACCTGATTCCAAAATGTTATAGCCGGAAAATTCGCGGCCGATTTTGTCGAAAAGCTTCATGCGATGACGAACGAATTTGCAGCCTACGACAACTTGCCTTCGAAGCAATCGTGCTGGGACGTATCCGTTCACAACGCCCGCGACCTTCTTGGAGAGTTTCAACAGGTCGTCAACGGACGGTATATCAGCGCTTCGAGTAGCTGACCAAACCTAGCGCATCCGATAAATCACACCTTCGGCAGTGTGCGCCACCGGCTGGTATCGTTCCGCCAAAAGTTTGGCCAGAATCGGAAAGTTCTTCACTGGATACTGCGCACTTTTCGGGTCGGGCTGAACATCGACAATGTAGGTCGGCGGATGGCTGGCAAAATCTTGCTCAAGGGTGCTCCAGGCCCCAGGCAAGATCCGGCTACGCGTATCGAAACCCCGGATCGGTCCACCGAAGATGTAACCTGTGAGCGGAAAGGTTGTGATGTAGCGACAAGCAGGACGTCTGTGAGCGTCGATATAGATTTCTGGGGTTTGACCCCAGACGAAAATCCTGTCGGCTGGGGCCGAATGTGTGAACAAGTATCGTCCCGCCTCAGACGGGACGCGTCGCGGAGCAAGCCCCGCCCGCTGCTTAACTGAGAAAGCAATAACTGTTAGAGCTAACCATGCGCAGGTGACCTTGGGTCGTAGGAGCCAGTAGGGTGGCTGGATCTTCCGGGACCAAAGTCGTGCGTAGTACGGTGCGGCGAGCAGTGCGAGCGGAGGAATCAATTGGACGTAGTAATGAGGGTAAAAGCGTGCGCCCGCTGCAGCGCCAATCGCTGAGGCAGCGAGCAGTCCTAGAAGCCCTGTTCGTTCTGCCGTCTTCCCAGCCCAAATTTCATCCTTATCCCGGCACGTCATTATCGCCCCGATCACCAGAGGCAAACAGGCTCCGAGGAATGTCAGCGTGTGCACGATTCCCTTCTGCCAAAACACATGCGGAACATCGTGATTCGCAATTGTCCAGTAAAACGCGTCACGGAGGATCCCTTGTTTCCAAAGCACGATCGTAGCGAGACCGAGGGCTGCGGAAAATCCTGCCGTGAGCATGGCTGCCTGAATGATGATTGAATTCGTTCGCGCCAAACTGCGGCTAGCTCGATAACTCGGTAGAAGTAGATAAATGCCGAGCGGAACTGCTGCTATCGCGGCCGGTTGTTTGAGCAGGAAAGCCGCGCCCAGCAGCGCACCGGCTGGAAAAAGTTCGGGTCGTAATCGCGACGAGCTGCGGCGAAACGCGATCGCCCACGCCCAGATGATAGGGAGGTTCATTAGCATTTCGGCATCGAATGAGAGGTTCCTCCACGTCAACCAGGGCTGAAAAACACCGTAGAAGAACGCTGCGATCAAACCGGTATTGCGATCAAACAACTCGCGGCAGATCACATAGAGGCCGGCCATCGCGCATAGCGTCCACACTAGTGCCACTATGTGAAGCGCCTTCCAATTGAACTTGCCTGCTACTTTAAATATCGCGGCGTACGTCCAGAAGAGAAGTGGCGGCTTCCGCTCTACCGCGTCAGCGTAGGGCCGCCCGCCATCAACTATCTCGTTCGCCACCACCGAATACATCGCTTCGCTGTCAATCGGCTGAGGATGCAAAAGAGACGGAAGGCGAATTGCAACCGTGAGGAGGACTATTCCGAGGACGGCGAGGCGAAATTGGAGCGAACTATTAGGTGGCACACCCATTGTTCGGCAGATTAATTTCCCGATGTGCTCCTCTTAAGAGAATCGTAAATGCGCGTAACTTCTTCAAAAACATCATCAACTGTGATTGCTTGCATGCAAAGATTGTTGCGGCAGACCGATTGCCGGTTGTTGTAGGCGTTCACGCAGGGGCTGCACGCGATCCCAGCCCAGAGCACACTTACGTTGGGCGAGCGAGCGGCGAAGAGCGCGGGCGTTTCCGGTCCGAACAAGGTCACGACCTGAATCGACGTCATGGAGGCAAAATGCGCCGGCCCGCTATCGTTAGTCACCAGAATCTCACTTCGCGTGTAGAGTACGAGCACTTGCCGCAGAGTTGTTTTTCCGGCAAGTGAAATGACGCGGCTGGAAGCGACGTCGCTTGCGAGCTGGTTAATCGCAGCGGCTTCCGTGGGCGCACCGGTAAACGCAATGAACAACTCCGGGTAACGTTCGAGCAACCGACGCGCAAGTTGGACATAACGCAGAGGCGACCACCGCCTTAGCGGCAGCAAGTCGCTCGCGTTCGGGTTGAGCAGGATGAGTGGCGCAGAACCGATACGAGGATTTTCTCGCTGTAGCAGAATATTGATTTCATCAACTTCGGACGGGGAGGGCCGAAATCTTGCGAGTGGCTGGGTTACGGAGGGCGTAAAGTCAAACGTTGGTAGCACCGCTGGATCGCGGGTCAATGCTTCAACCATGGCTTCGAATATCTGACTTGTATGGAGATGAGGATTGTATAAGAGCCGGTGCGTCATCAGGTCGCCGCGGTACGGTCCGTCGCCAAAAAAAGTATGAAAACCCACCCGTGATTTGGCGCCGGTCGTAAATGTCAGCATCGCGGAGAAGCGTGTCAGGAATTCCATATCAACAACCCCGTCTATGCGGATTTTCCGGATCCGAAGCACTGCCCGCAGCGCACCAAGCGCGAGTCCGAATGGGCTGTTCGTTGGGATCGTTATCACATTTTCCTCGGGAATGATTTCCATCACGTCGAGAATGAATCGATTGTCTTCGAATACGACGAAGTAAACGTTTTCGCGCCCAACCATTTCGACCGCACGACGAATTGCAGGATAGGCGAGAACGGTTGAGCCCTGCTCCGCGAACTTGACGAAGAGAATGCGTTGAACTTGGCGCGGCCCTTGCGGCCCCGCAGATTCAAAGATTTTTCTGAGAAGGGTCAAAATGGCGCAAAGTGGCGCACCAATCCAGCGATCAGTGTGTTGCAAAGTTGAAATGCCTACGGGGAGATCCATTTTCTGGCCCTCCTAAGATTTCAATCCTTGCGAAAACTTTTGCTAAAAAATAGGAGAATTGATTTCGCCCATTTTCGTTCACACGTGATCGCTTGAATGCTCATATGTTAGGGCGGAACGAACCCTGACTGTAGCGGTAATCTGCTATCGGCGCAAAAATGACTGCGGCAATACAGTCCCTTGACCGAACACGTCTTGTCGATTTCAGTCAACTCTCTCATCGAGAGTATTCCGCCGAAAAGGGGATCACGGCGCTCCTTCTCATGCCATCTAACCTTGAAATTACGCAAGCTGGTGACCGGCTTCGCGAGGAGTCAGTGAGCCCGACGGAAACTGTGCTCGACGTCGCGCCGCCGGTAGTAGACGCGCCGGCGCGCCTGGACGAAACCGGAGTGGAGCTAAAACGCGGCGCCTTTTTAAACACGATCGCGATGTTGGCGTCGAATTTCCGGGGGATATTCACGTTTCTCGTGGCCCGGCTGCTCGGGCCTGCAGCCCTCGGCATATTCTCGGTTGCCTGGTCAACCACTGACATCATTAGCAAAATCGGTGTGCTCGGCCTCGACAATGCGATCACCACGTTCATCGCGCGCTCGGAAGCTGTCGGCAACCGGGCGCGAAGCCGGGCGCTGTTTCGAGTCGCTGTAGTCCTGGGAGTTGCGCAGTCTGTTTTCACCGCCGCAATTGTGATAGGAGCGCTCCGGTTTTCTAACAACCGCCTTCACCTGCAGCCCCAAATGGTTTCCGCGCTCGCACTGGTTGTGTGCGCGATGCCCGGTCTCGCTCTGTATCGCATCAGTACCGCCATCTCACGTGGGATGAAGGTGATGCAGCACGACATCTACTCGCGCGGGATGACCGAACCAATTGCAACAACGCTCGCGTTCCTGCTTGCACTTGCCGTCGGCTTCAAGGAGTCCTCACCGGAAGTGGCTGCAATCGTAGGGACCGCAGCATCAGGACTTATTGCACTCGCGCTCGCCTCAACATTGTTTCGACACGTTCCCCCGCAGAAGGAAGTTGTCTCGCCT
>QHRO01000084.1 GCA_003220155.1 Verrucomicrobiota bacterium | reverse complement strand
CCGCCCCCAGTCATTACAAGCGCTACCACAGCGAGTGGCACCGTAGGGGTTGCGTTCTCCTATCAGATTACAGCTACCAATAATCCGACCAGTTTCAACGCCACCGGGCTGCCAGGTGGGCTAACGGTAAATACGAGCACAGGGTTGATCTCTGGCACGCCGACTACCGCCGGTACATACACTGTCACCCTTAGCGCAACCAATGCCGGTGGCACTGGGAGCGCAACGCTGACCCTGACCGTGGTCAATCCGCCGCCTCCGGTCATTACCAGCGCAACCACGGCGAATGGCACAGTAGGGGTCGCGTTCTCCTATCAGATCACAGCTACCAATAATCCGACTAGTTTCAATGCCACCGGGCTACCGGCTGGGTTGACCGTGAACACGACAACGGGGGTAATCTCTGGCACACCGACCACCGCTGGGGCATACACTGTCGCCATCAGCGCAAGCAATGCCGGTGGAACTGGGAGCGCGACGCTGACTTTAACGATCAATAACCCGGTACCGACCACAACTTCGATTAGCCCGGCCTCGACCACGGCCGGATCAGCCCAATTCACTCTGACCGTGAACGGGACCAACTTTGTTTCTACTTCGACGGTTGACTGGAACGGCTCTCCCCTGGCCACGACATTCGTTTCTTCAATTCAGCTTACGGCCGTCGTGCCAGCTGCGAATGTGGCCGCTGTCGGCACCGCGTCCGTCACCGTCGTAAACCCCGCTCCCGGCGGCGGGACCTCAAACGCACAGACATTTACGATTAATCCGCCGCCGCCAGTCATCACAAGTCCAACCACGGCAACCGGGCAGGTAGCAGTCGCATTCTCCTACAACATCACCGCGACCAATAATCCGACCAGTTTCAACGCAACTGGGCTGCCTGCGGGTTTAACTGTAAACACAAGCACAGGGTTGATCTCTGGCACACCGACTACGGCTGGGACATACACCGTCACGATTAGCGCAACCAATGCGGGCGGGACTGGGAGCCACACGTTAACTTTAACGATCAACCCGCCGACTCCAGTCATTCAACCCCCCTTCACAGCAACCGGAACGGTAGGAAGCAATTTCTCCTACACGATCAACGCAACCAATAATCCCACTAGTTACAATGCCACCGGGTTGCCCGGGGGTTTAGCTATAAACACAGGCACAGGGAAAATCACTGGCAAACCGACTATCGCGGGCATATACCAGGTCACCCTTAGCGCAACAAATGCCGGTGGGACCGGCACTGCAACGTTGGTCATAACGGTTGGTCCTTTCATCGCGACTGGGGCGGTAGGCGTGCCGTTCTCCTATCAAATCCCGGCAACCGGTACCCCTACCAGTTACAACGCAACGGGTCTGCCCGCGGGTCTAACCGTCGACACCTTCACGGGTGTGATCTCCGGCACGCCCGCGGCAGGTACGGATGCAGGAAGCCCATACAGCGTCACCATTAGTGCAACCTACAGCACCGGCAGCGGCGCGATCACCGGCAGCGGGACACTCACCCTGACGATCAATCCGGCACCCCCAGTCATCACAAGTGGTCCCACGGCAAGTGGAACTGTGGGAACCGCCTTCTCCTACCAGATTACAGCTACCAATAATCCCACTAGTTACAATGCCACCGGGCTGCCCGCGGGTTTCAACCAATATCGGCGGGACCGGCACTGCAACCTTGATCATAACGATCGGCCCGTTTACCGCAGCCGGGACGGTAAACGTACCATTCTCATATCAGATCCCCGCCACCGGTACTCCCGCCAGTTACGACGCAACGGGCCTGCCCGGTGGTTTAACTGTGAACACAACAACGGGCGTGATCTCTGGCACAACGACTGCAGTTGGAGCATTCAGTGTCACTATTAGCGCAACCTACGGCACCGGCAGTAGCGCTATCACAGGCAGCGGGACGCTAGCACTGACGATCACTTTCCCGGGCGGGTCTTTCACTCCACCTTTTCCGGGCCAGAAGAATGATTTCGACACGGGCTCAACGCAGGACCCTAGGAACGACCCAAATTTTACAATCCCATTTCCAAGCCCCACAACCGCCAATTATTTTGAGCTGTATTGGAACGCCCCTGGCGCAACTAACCAAAATCCGCGTATCACTGACCTGGCCAGAGGCGGACTTCAACGGAATGCGGATACTGTGGGCATGAGGTACAATCCGTACGATCCAACCAACCCCAATTCAAAGCCTGATCCGGCAAAAAACGTCTGGCGCGGAAATCCAACCCCACCGAATGACAACACGTCCGGACAATTCGGCGACCCAAGGGCCTCCTGGTATCTTACGGCCCCATGGCCGACGGCGGATTATGTGACCAGCTCGTACTGGGGAGGCCCCACGCCGCAGGTAGTACCTTTGAGCTGGCCGGACTCCGGACATAACTTCAGCAACATTGGGATACAGCCATCCGGCCCGGGACAGACCCCTACTGACATCATGGCGAGCCCGACCCCAACGCCGGATCCAAACACAAAATCGGTTTCACTGCTCTCGACGTCCACCAGCGGTAACCTCGCTTCGATAACTGAGCTGGGAAATGTTTTCGACCCCGCTCAACTGACCTACACGGTCACGAATCCGGGAGGCGCTCTTCCTGATATTCCGAGTTCGGCCAATTTAAGTTCTACGGGGGGCGGAGGACATACGCTTGCCATCGGCCGCCCGGAGTTCTCGATCTTCGATCGGAATGGGACCCGGGCCTGGCAGCTACTCGACGTGTTTTCAGCTAACGGCGGTACTAACATCACTACTAACACAGCTGGACTTGTTAACCTAAACACCGCGTCACGCGACGTTTTACGCTCCCTTGCTGCGGGCGTCCTGCAAAACCGTGACACCGCAATCCAGCCCGGTTCGCTGCAAAATAGTCTTTACCCACCAGCGGTTAGCTCGCAAGCCGACTTGTTTGCTGATGCCGTGATCAACTCGCGCCCGCTGCTTTCCACGGCCGCGTTATCAGCCATCAGAGTTACGCCTCCAGGCGGTTCACAACCCGAACCGCTTTTTGGCAACCCGCACCAATATAACAATCAAACGGCGCCAACCGAATGGAATGATACAGGGCGTGAGGAGTTGCTCGCAAAAATCTTCAATCTGGCTACGACGCGGAGCCGCAACTTCCGCGTTTTTGTCACCGGACAGTCACTGGATAAAAACGGAAACGTCTTATCCACGGTGACCAAAGTTTATCAGGTGTTCGTCAAGCCTACCCGAGACCCAGCGACGGGAGCGATCCTCAAAGACCCCCCAGTGACAGGGGTGCCGATACAGCAGATCGTAATTAAGTACGAGGGTTCCATGTAACTCTTAAGCGCTTCCCGCTACAGGCGGTCTATGTCGGCTGCAATCCTCGACCACAGACGCAATCGAATCGGTATCTCAGGTACGGGTGGGACCATCCGGGCTGGTGTTGGCCGCAAATATCGCGACTGCGACCTCGCCGACTCCGATGCAGGGTCGCGGTTCTGATTGCCGTCGGCGCGCTGAGCTGGGCGTGTCGGTTTTAGGGAAACCGTCGCTGGTGTTCGGGCTCGTCCATTCCGCCGTAGCGCCCAGCCCATTCGGGGTCGAATAGCCATTGTAGCAACTCGATTGCACTGAGGCAACCTGTACCGGAGCAATCGAGTGTGTAATCGTAAACTGCGTCGCGGCGGCAGAATGAAGATACATTGGCTGTCAGCGAGTGGAGGGGGACGCGCCACTCCCGGGATTACCATAAATTCTACTTCCAATCGATATGCTAAATATGGTAATTCTGATACGTCGTGATTTGCCCTGCCGCACAACTCCTCCTTCAGCGACCCCGCTTGTTTGCCGATCGCTCAGTAGTTGGTTGGGAAACACGACTATTCAGGACCCGGAGTTCACGCTTGACCCTCGAACGCTTCGGTTCGGCGCCTAGGGGAGCGCCGCCAAAAACAGTCCGCCGCAAGTGATCGACCGCAGATCGACGTCGTGAGCGAATAGCTTCAATATGAAAAAAATAGCTTTCCTTGATTGGCTTGTGACCGTTGCCGGCCTGGCGACGGCTCTGCTACCGTTTTCCGTCCTCGCCGCGCCGGGCGACCTCTACGAGGCAGATAATAGCAGCAACACGATCCTCAAATTCACTCCCGATGGAACCAAGAGCACCTTTGCCTTCGGGCTAAACCGGCCTTTCGGCCTGGCCTTTGACGGTTCGAGCATTCTCTTTGAGGGGGACGCTGGCAGCAACACGATCTTCGAAATCACTCCCGATGGAACCAAGAGCACATTCGCCTCCGGCTTAAGCGGCCCTGTCGGTCTGGCCTTTGACAGCTCGGGCAATCTCTTTGAAGCGGATCAATTCAGCGGCGAAATCTTCGAATTCACTCCCGACGGAACCAAGAGCACCTTCGCCTCCGGGCTAGGCGGCCCTGTCAGTCTGGCCTTTGACAGCTCGGGTAATCTCTTTGAAGCAAACTATAACAGCGGCAAAATCTCGAAATTCGCTCCCGACGGAACTAAGAGCACCTTCGCCTCCGGGCTAGGCGGCCCTGTCGGTCTGGCCTTTGACAGCTCGGGCAATCTCTTCGAGGCGGACTATGACAGCGGCACAATCTTCAAATTCGCTCCCGATGGAACCAAGACCACCTTCGCCTCTGGGCTAAGCAATCCTACCGGCCTGGCCTTTGACAGCTCGGGCAATCTCTTTGAGGCGGATCAAGGTAGCGGCACGATCTTTATATTCACGCCATTCGGCACCAAGAGCACCTTCGCCTCCGGGTTAGGCGCCCCAAGCGGTCTGGCGTTTGAACATGCCCCGACCTCAACCGTACACCTGGCTAACATTTCCACGCGTGCGCTAGTACAAACGGGAAATCATGTGCTGATTGGCGGCTTTATCATCTCCGGGACAGGGCCGAAGAAGTTGGTCATGCGAGCGCTCGGGCCGACGCTTTCGAGCTTCGGTGTGCCGGGCGTGCTGCAAAACCCAACACTTGAGCTGCACAACGCGTCCGGTGCGCTCATCGCCTTCAACGACAACTGGGGTGATACGCCGAACAAGCAGCAGATTATCGATGCAAACTTAGCGCCCCCGAATGCAGCGGAGCCGGCGATTCTTGCGACACTCGATCCCGGAAATTACACCGCAATCGTACGGGGTGCGAACAACACCACCGGTGTGGCACTGGTCGAAGGCTATGATATTGACGCGGGCACCTCATCCAAACTGGAAAATATCTCGACGCGCGGACTCGTGCAAACCGGCGCCAATGTCATGATCGCCGGTGTGATTGTCGGCGGATCAGGAGGTCGTCAGGGAGTGATCGTGCGTGCACTTGGGCCGACATTGAGCAAGTTCGGCGTCGCGAACGCGCTCGCCGATCCCACGCTGGAACTGCGGGACATCAACGGTAACCTTATTGGATCGAACGACAACTGGCGCAGCACCCAGCAGGCCGAGATCATCGCGACCGGCTTGCAGCCATCCAATGACGCGGAGTCCGCCATCGTCGCCATATTAGCGCCAAGCAACTACACGACGATTGTGCGCGGCGTGAATAGCACCACCGGTGTGGCGTTGGTTGAGGTTTACCGGCTGAATTAGACTGCGGGTTGCAAATAGATACTGCCAGAGATTCGCTAGACGGACGTGGTCACGCTGTGATTGGGTCGCGCGTTTGCCAGACGGTTTTGGATCGTGAACTGTCTCAGCAACCAGGTCGTCCACACCCTACAACACATCAGACTATCGACCGATCATCTTAAATCGCCCGTTTCAGAATGTGGCTGAATTGGGCTATGTCTTTCGCGATTTGCCTTGGAAAACGCTGGATCTTTTTACTCAAAAGACTGCAGATGCCGGCCTGCTCGACGTCTTTTCAACTAATGACTTCCCCGCAGTGGTCGGCCGACGCGTTAATCTTAACATCCTGCAAACTTCCGTTCTTCAATCGATTCTAGCCGGGGCTATTTGGGATGAACTCGATTCGACTAACACTGTCAGTAAAACTGGCGTAACCGCAACGGCTGCGCCGGTTATTGCGAGCAACATCACTACCGCGACTTCGACCGCGCCGCTGGTGAATCGGTCAGACTTTGCCACACGGTCCACTCTGCTGCTAAGGATTTTGCCTTTGCCCACTGGCGGGACACATAATCAATCGGTCAAAGTTCGCCGTGAGACAGTTCCACGGGCACTCTCTTCGCTTTCACAGACACAAACCTGGAACCTGATGATCGACGTGATTGCACAGAGTGGCACTTATCCGCCGGGGGAAACCAATCTTGCGAACTTCGTTGTGCAAGGGGAGCAACGTTATTGGGTTCATGTCGCGATTGATCGGTTTACTGGACAAGTGATCGACAAGCAAATCGAAGTGGTGAACGAGTAGCTTGCGATAGCGAGCCACTTGGCTAGCGCGCGCATTCTGCGCGCATCAGCTCACATTCTGTGAGCGCCTCTGATTTCCTAGCGCGCGCGCATTCTGTGCAATTGCTGTGGAATCGCCACGGAGACGTGTCGATACGCGCAGAGAATCTGCGCGCTACCCGTTCACAACTCCCACGGCAAGCCGTGCTCGGCGCTACGGCGACGGCGTGGGCGGCGGACTGTTGCCATAGTGGCGCACGCCACGTCCGTCGATCCAATAGCCCTGGCTGGGCGTTTGTTGAGCACTCGTACTCCCGGTCTTGTAGGCAGGCTTATCGAGTGGATTGCGATGCGCCGGGTCCCACATCCAGTCACCGCTTGGCGTGGAGGAAGGACGCGCGGGCGCGTAACGAGGAATGAACGGCTGGCGCGGCGCGGTCGTCGCGGTCGTCATCGTCTCCCCCGCTGTCGTGGCTGCGGCTGTGGTTTCGCGCGCTCTTTGTTGAAGTGCCGGCGCCGGTTGGATGCCGCGGATCTGATCAATTCGATCATGAAATGATTTCGTCCAACCGAGCCAGATAAGCACGGCCACCAGGAAAAGCTCGCAGAACAGACGCACGACGACAATTACTTCAGACTAGCGTGGCAGATTCGAGGTGGAACGACAATTACAAATTTCAAACCACAGATTACGCTGATGGCACGGATGTGATGAAAAGAAGGAAACGAAGACCGCGAAGATGGTAGGAAAGGCCCTTTGTTTTCTTGGTTATCTTATGTTCAGAGTTTTTTGAGAGACCGACAATCCATACCAGGAGAAGATTGAGTCCGCTAAAACCCAAAGCACAATACAAATCCTAACTGCGGATTGGCGTTACTTCCACTACCCGACCACTCCATTACTCCGTTACACTCGCTCTCCGCTCCCATTGCCTGTCTTTCTCTGGCGGTCCGCCTGGGACGGATGTTGGCTGCAAGAAAAGCATGCCAAGAAAGAGCAGGCGACAGGCGTGCCACTACGGAGAAGAGCCGCGGCCAACGACCGCGGCTACAACGCCAGAATAGGAATACGATTAGGAGTCAGAGCAATCGGCAATGGGCAATCGGTGATTAAGAGAACCTGTCCTCCGTCCAGGGATCGGCGGTATTGCTGTAGCCGCGGACTTCCCAGAAACCCGGCTGATCTTCGGCAACGAATTCAATTGCGCGAACAAACTTGGCTCCTTTCCATGCATAAAGCTTCGGGATAATCACGCGCGCGGGGCCACCGTGATCGCGCGTAATCGGTTTGCCATCGAACTGCGTGGCCACGAGCACATCGTCATCGAGCGCGTCTTCGATTCGGACATTGGTGGTATAGCCATCGTAGCTGCTAAAGAGAACGTGACGCACTTCTGGTTTCGGTTTCACAATTTCCGCCAACGTGAAAAAAGCGACACCGCGCCAGTGGCAATCGAATTTGCTCCAGGTGGTGACGCAATGGAAATCGGAGACGTCTTCGAACTGCGGGAGAGCATTGAATTCCTCCCAGGTGAATGTCTTCGCATTTTCCACTAACCCGCCGATTTCGAGGCGCCAATCTTTCAATGCGATTTCTGGTTTGATGCCGAGATCGAGAATCGGGAAGCCCTGGGTGAGATGCTGGCCCGGCGGAAGGCGATCGCTGGAGCGGGGTCCGAGCCGGACGGGCGAATTTCCGAGCCGGACGGGCGGATTTCCGAGCTGGGCAGGCGGTTTTGCGAGGCGGTCGGGCGATTTCCCTTTGCCGGAGATTTTTCGCGCCCAACGTTCCTTGCGCTCAATCAGGCTCGGGTTAGGCGTCGCCACGATCGGAATTTTAACCGCGGATCATGCGGATTGCGCGGATTTTCTCAGCAGTTGGACAACAAGAGCACGAGACAACAAGACGAGAGTCGTTAACTCCCCAACGGTCAGCCACTACAAGTTTCGCCTGAGGCGATAAGGCCGCGTTTTTTTGGAGTGCGGTGGGAAGCGCAGCGCCACACCGTTTTTCTTTCTGCGAAAACGTTAGCACGCGGGAAAAGCGCCGTCATCGCTTCGCTTTGCCGGCGCAGTCCAACCTGCGGCTTGCCGACCCACCAGTGGTCCGGTGGTCCTGCCACCGCAGGTTCAGCTTTTCAGTTTCTCTGCCGTTTGCCCGCTGGCTTTGAGCACTTTGATAGCGTCGCGCAATTCTGCGGCCTTTTCGTACAGCTCCTTCGCAATTGCACTTTCCATCTCGCGCTGCATTAGCTCTAGTTTGCTGCGCGGACGTTTCGCGCTCACTTCCTCGAGCCATTCTTCCAGAAACGCGACCTCGTTGCTTTTAGTCGCAAGCTCGGGGAAATTCGATTGCTGGAAAAACTCTATGATGGTGTCGCGGCCCCGCTCAATCTCGCGCATGGCGTCAGCAAATTTTCCTTCATTGAGCAAAAGCGAAGCTTTCGCCCGTGTGTTCATCATCAACACGTAGGGGCGGAATTGCTGAAAATTCCAAACGATCTCCTCGCGCTGCGAATGTTCATCGACAAAGCTGAAGAGATCCAGATTGCGCTGGGTATCGCGGATCACACCGGCGTAGTCACTCAGCTGAAAAAGACTGACATAGCGGTGATAATATTGAATACCCTCCTGTTGCAGCTCCGAGCATTCCTCGGGGGTCAGCTCGTAATTATCGCCGGAGGCTTCCGCCAGCTGGGCGCGATTCTGGTGATAACTAAGCAACGAGTCGCAACCGTGCGGGCGCAGGCCGTCGGGGCGACCCGTCATCTCCATTTGCAGGACGCCGAGATCGATGCGCAATTGCAATTTTTCGCGGCCATCGAGGCCGGTCACTTTCCGGACCTTGATCATGCCCGGTTCGTGCGGCCAGTCTTTCAGAACGGTGTTGAGATCCAAACTCATGGCAATAGAAATGATCGATCACGCCATGTCATTTTGTCAACGGTGACGAATGATTGCGTTGTAAGTCCTTTGACCTGAATTTCGAATGTGGACGAGGAGATAGATGCTTTTATTCGATACCTCGCGGTCGAGCGCGGTCTCTCGGAAAATTACCAGCTTTCTACCCGGCGCTCGCTCACGGAATTTGCGCAATGGTGTCTTCGCCGACACTCCTTCGAAAATGCCCGCGAGGTCACCATCGACCACATCACCGAATACCTGGGCGACCGGAAACGGGCCGGGCTGGCCGCGTCATCGATCAAGTTGATCGTGGTCGCGCTTAAGATTTTTTTCCGACCGAGACACTTTCCCTTCCGCGGATCGAGCGATATCTGCCGGAGACATTGAACGAAATTCAGGTCGAACAACTTCTTGAGGCAATCGATACCACTTCCCCGCTGGGTTTGCGTGATCGCGCCATGATCGAGCTGCTCTACGCCAGTGGTCTGCGCATTTCCGAATTGGCGAATGCTCGGCTGGAAAATTTCAACGCGGAAGACCGCATCTTGCGGGTGATCGGCAAGGGCAGTAAAACGCGCCTGGTGCCGGTCGGGCGCAAAGCGTGCGAGGCGCTTGCGGCTTACCTTGCGGTCGAGCGGCCAAAACTGGTGGGCCGCCGTACTGGCAACGAAGTTTTTCTTTCCGCCCGCGGAACCAAAATGACGACAGTGCGCATCTGGCAGATTGTGAAGAAACACGCCAAAAAGTCCGGCTTGGCAGCGAACATTTATCCGCACCTTTTGCGACACAGTTTTGCCACGCACCTGCTCGGCAACGGCGCCGATTTGCGCATCATCCAGGAGATGCTTGGCCACGCCGACATCTCGACAACTCAGGTTTATACCCACGTCGATCAACAGCGCTTGAAAGCGGTCCATCGGAAATTTCATCCGCGCGCGTAGGGGAATTTTCTTTCTGGGTAGCGCACGCGGCTCGCCTTCGCGAACTTTGTTGCTACAGAAGATTGTTTCGGCGGGACGCCGAAACCAGCACGCGAGACGCGCGCGCTACCCTTACCGAGGCCAGCGACTCCAAAAGCTTTCGCGAGCGGGCTGCTAACGTTAGAGTCCCGCCATGAAGCGACTTCTGTTAGTTATCCTGCTCGGCGTGATCGCCGCGCTAACGGCCTACTACATTGTCCGACAACATCCTGCGGCAGTGCCGAGCACAATTGCGAACCTGCTCCCGGCCGATACCGCCCTCTTCATCCACATGCCGGACGCGGAGAGAAATCGAGACGCCTGGCACCGCACCGATCTTTATCAATTGTACAGCGAGCGGACGGTGCAAGACTTTTTGCAGAAACCGAAATCCCGGTTCCCGGAAAAAGGCCCCGTGAAAGAGGCCTGGCATGATTCGGCTTCGCTACGAATGCGCAATGCCTTTCTCGCAACGAATAATTTCGACTCTCTCCGTTTGGTCGGCGGTTTCGAATTTCGCTGCCAGGAAAAAGAGGCGGAAAACGTGATCGAACGCTGGAAATCGCGGTTGCTGACCAAGGCGCCTGGGACAGAACGCAGCTCGGCTGATTACGAGAAACATCACATCGACATCCTCAGCGGCGGGCGATTCACCTTCGCCTCGACCATCGCCGGACATCAGTTTCTAGCGGCGGCGACGGAGGAAGATCTGAAAGCACTGCTCGATCGAGTAGACGGCCGAACGAAAACGCCGGCTCTCGATTCGGATGCGAATTTCCGTGCCGCGATGAAGCAGATGCCGGCGGATTACGCCTGGATGTTCTATCTGCAACCGAAACAGCTCGCACAGAAACTGGCGACGTTGCGAGCGCAAAGCGGTCGCGCTTTGCGCTCGGATCAGCAGACCATGCTCGAGCGCATTCAGAGTTTCTCGCACGCGATGGTCTTCGACGGCGGCAAAATTCGCGATATCGGTTTCGCAGCCATGCCGCGATTGGCCGAAACCAAGCTCGAGCGCACGACCCTCACGCTGGCACCCGCCGACACGCTTCTCTACTGCGCGTTCATGGCAAACATGCAGCAGCAATTTGAATGGGCATTAGAACCCGCCGGTGCTGGATCGATGGGAGCGCCGCTGCAACTGATCAGCAATGCGCTTTCGTCGGCCGGCGTGACGAAGGAAGATTGGAAAGCGGCATTTGGCGACGAGATTTCGGGAATGGCGGCGTGGCCGGCGAACGCGAAACTGCCGAATGCCGTTCTTACCGTGGCGGTACGCGACAGTGCGCGCGCCCGGAAGATCGCCGGCGCCATAGCGTCGTCGAGCGGATGGCAAAAATCGTCGCGAAACAATGCCGAATATTACAGCGCGCCGACCTCCGGAGTCCTGGCAGCAGTAAGCCCGACCCTTGCCGTTTCAGATCGACTTCTCGCAGTCGGGCTGGATGCGGCAAGCGTCGATCGTGTCGTCACCCAAGCCCCGCCCGGAAACGGACTTAGCGCGAGCGAGAATTTTCGCGCCGCCAGCAAGCTTGTTCCCGAGCCGCAACAAATGTTCGCTTACATTGACCTGGCAGCGCTCTACTCGCGATTGGACGCGACATTGAGGCCGATTCTACAGATGAGCGCAGCATTTGTGCCGAGCCTCTCGGAGCGGTTTGATCCAAATAAGTTGCCTCCGACAGACGTTATCACAAAGCATCTGAGTTCCGTGGTGGCATCACAGTCGTATGTTGACGGCGGCTATCGCTCGGAATCAGCCGGCACCATCACCATGGGGCAGGCAGGGATTGCGGCGGGAGCGGCCTACGTTGGGGCGATGATTTTTCAGCAGCATCAGCAGAAGGGCGCTTCGCCGTTTGCGGCACCGGCGCTGGCGTCGCCCTCGCCCAGTATGGCCCAGCCATTGCCAACTCCCTAGCCCTCACGGCCATCCGCGGCGGAAGTTGTAGAAATTATAGCTACGCGAGGCGATTTTTCTGCTCGTACCCATCAGAAATGTGCTGCGTTTTGGTCACTTTATGTTAGGTTGTCGGCTCTATGGCTATACTTAAGAAAAACGCATTTTCACGCCGAGTTCCTGATTTGGTGACCGAGGAACTCGTCGCAGTGCTTTCGCGCCGGGCGTCGTTCGAGTTCAAGCAACTCTTCGACATCGTGCACGAAAATCTCCGCGCCCGCAACGCCGCCAGCGGTGGCGAGGAAATGCTGCGTTTGCGTGCATACGAAAAGTTGCAAAATCTGGTTGCCCGTGGCGCTGTCAAAAAGAACGGCAAGAAATACAAAGGTTTGCCTTCCGCTCTAGCCAGCGCGATTGCGCCGCAAAACGGTCATATTCCCGTAACAGCGGTCAGATAACTCTCGGGCGACAGCGAGGGCAGGATGCTGCGAGATTATCTTCCAGTCCTGTTGCAGATCATTGTCGCGATCGGTTTCGCCGCCTCGGCCTTGATCGTGAGCGTGCTTCTGGGTAAGGCCGGCCGCCGCAGCCGGATCAAAGATTCGCCCTATGAATGCGGGATGGTACCGATCGGTGAAGCGCAACCGCGATTCAGCGTAAGGTTTTATCTGATCGCCATGCTCTTCATTCTTTTCGATCTCGAGATCGTGTTTATGTACCCGTGGGCGGTGGTTTATCGTGACATGATTCATGGGCACCCGGTCATTTTCTGGAGCATGCTCAGTTTCGTTTCCATCCTCATGATCGGATACGTTTACGCGCTGCGAAAAGGTGTTCTCGACTGGAAGACTTGACTGCGGCAGGACGCTAACCCTCGAGATCCACCCTCGATTTTTCGCGGCCGAAAATCGCATCCGATTCGCTCTTGCACGTCTCGGTCAGACCGCCTAATACCTTTAGCTTCCATGGTTCATCACATTGTCCTTTATAAACTCAAAGCCGAGGTCACTCCTGCCCGGGTGGAGGAGATGATGATGAATGCTCGGATGCAATTGCTCAAAATCCCGGAGGTGCTGAGCATCAAATGCGGCAAGCGCATCGATTCTCACATGCCCTGGCCTTTTTTCATCGCGCTCGATTTCGAATCGATGGACAAATACGCGATTTTTCGCCAGGACCCGGTTTTCGTAAAATTCGAAGCGGAAATCATTAAACCGAATACATCCGACTCGCTCGTGCTCGACTTTGAGATGGATCCGGGCAAGGACGTGCGCTTCTCTTGAATTGCAGGCGCGGCTATTTTTCTGCCCTGTAGAGGCAGCCGTGTCGGCTGCAATGAACCTCAGAAAGAATCGCACGCGACACGCGTACCACCACGGCAAAATACTCGGCTACACGCGATCAATAATTACGATTTCGCCCTGATACGGCCATTCGCTCGCAATCTGGACCAGTCCTGCTCGGACCGGGTTTTCCGTCACGTAATTCCATTTTTCGTCGCAGCTCTCGTCCGAGCGAAGAACATGATCGAAAAAGCCAGGCTGCCAAAGCTCCCTGGAACGGAAGCCGAGCTCAACGGCGATTGCGCGTTTTAGTCCGCCATCCACCGTGAGAGCATGAAATTCGCATCGCCTTTGACGAACAAATGAAGGTGATCAGGCATAAACACATACCGTCCGACTGCAACATTGTGTTGACTGGCGCGCTGACTGTATCGCGAAAATGCGCCATGGGCGGCGATTAGTTCACGAATTGCGGTGCGGTTAAGAGTGCAAAAGGTAATATAGAAAACGGGCTCCCGACTGTAGAAGAGGTCGAATCTCCGCGGTCGGTTCTTGATCACATTCCGACGCTAGAGATGGACGTTTTGCGCAGCAATCCTTTTGCGAACGCAACTAGGAAAGAATTGCACGCGACACGCGTGCCACCACAGGCAAATGGATTAGCTCGCATGCGATCGATAATGATATGCACCCTTCTCCCCGTGGAGGCAGCCGTGTCGGCTGCACGAACCTGCAAAATCACATGCGACACACCTACTATCACAGCCGGCTGATTCACAGATCCGGTTGTGTTTCGATCATGACCATATTTTTTCCTTTCCGAGTTCCACTTTCCGGTTTCCGCTCTTGGAATGCGACTCGGTTATCTCTATTCGCGCTACCCCGTCCTCTCGCAAACGTTTTGCGACGCGGAAATGCTCGAGCTGGAGCGACGCGATCATAAAATTGTGCTCGGCTCGCTTTATCCGCCCAAGACGGCGCTGCGTCACGAGTATCTGACAAGACTACGCGCGCCAATTCGCTACGCACCATCGTCACGCGAGCTCGATGCGCTGGCGCGAAAAGCGAAACGCAAAGGGCGCTGGCCCACAGAGCTCGTCGCGCAACACGAAAAAAAATACGGGCCCGAATACAAGGCGGCGTTGCGTGCGCGGAACGCTCTTTTTTTTGTCGAGCTCTTCGAGCGCGAACGGGTGCCCCATTTTCATGTCCATTTTGCCAATCGCGCCGCGCACACCGCCATGTTCGTGAAAGCAATCAGCGGAATTCCTTTCAGCATGACTGCCCATGGTCAGGATTTTATGAGCGATCTCGGCAATGATGAATTGCTGCGCGAACTTTGCGCCAGCGCGGAGTTTGTCGGTGCTGAAACCGATTACAGCCGGGACCTACTGGCGGCGCGTTGCCCGGAATCACGCGAAAAGATTT
>QHRO01000027.1 GCA_003220155.1 Verrucomicrobiota bacterium | reverse complement strand
TGCCCAGCTCTTCGGCGGCGATCGCAGCCCAGTGCGGCCCTTCGCCGGTAATAAAAGTCTCGATTCCTTCGGCAGCAATGCGCTCGATCTCACTACCAGCGGCACCAGTGATGACGCCGACGGTCCGAACGTTTTTCGGTCCCGACGCGATGGTTTTTACCGGACCAGCCACAGTCTTTTCCAATCGTGCGACTAATTCGCTCAGTCCGACGTCGGCCGATGCGCGTCGTCCGAGCAATGATCCTTTCTCTTCGAAAAACGGCTCTGATTCTTCAAAGCCGAGCGCACGCATGAGCAGAGCGTTGTTTCCAATTTCCGGATGCAGATCGAGCGGGAGATGGGCGCTGTAAATCGCGAGATCATTTTCGAACGCGAACTTCAGTTGCCGGCGCAATGTTCTAGTCACGGGACGCAGGCCCGGCCAAAACATCCCGTGATGGACAATGAGCAGGTTGGCGCCGCACTTTGCGCATTCCTGGAAGGCGCGGCTGGAGACATCCACTGCCGCTGCAATTTTCTTTACCTTGCCGGAATTCTCCACTTGCAGGCCGTTGAGCGCGTTCTCGAAATCCTGAATTTCGCCAAGCCTCAAATAGGAATCGCAATAACTGACGATCTCGTTCAGAGCAGCCACACCATGACTTTGCCAAGGCGCGCAAATTTTGGAAGCGAGTTTGCTTGACGCTGCCACAACTCTTGTGAGTCTTATTTGATTGATGGAATACACGGACGCTCCTTCCACTCAAACCGCGGATACAATGCTTTGCCCGAATTGCGGGCAGCGTCTGCCGAAAGACGCGCATGCTTGCGATCGGTGCGATTGGAAGCGAGAACGCCAGGAGACGACGGCGGAAGGCACAGCGAGCGATGCGATGGCCGCCCTGCTCAGTATTGTCCCCGGGCTTGGCCATGTTTACAAAGGTTATCGCGGCATCGGACTTCTTTTTGCCATCGGCACGTTGATTGTGCTCGGATTTTCCGGTCTTGCCGCGATTGCGAGTGCCGGGTTCGGGCTCGGGCTCGCCGTCTTCTATTGGGTCGGCGTTGCCATGCACGCCTACGCAATCAAAGATCGCGTCGTTCCATCGGAGAAGGACGAAGGCGAACAGTATTGATGTGATCCCTTCGATCCTTACATCGTCAGTCGCAGGTCAGCCGTAGCCCACACCGGCAGCTCGGCGGCGACCAAACAGACGTCGTCCACAAAGGGTTTGCCGCCCGTAAACCGGTTAACCTCGGCCAGCAACCGATCCAGCCGTCGGTGAAGAGCAAGACCCAATCGCCCGGCTCGAGTAGGAGCCGCGAATTACCATAGCTCGCAGAATCGAGCAGCCCAAGAGCAGGACCGGTCGCACCTTCGATGCCGGGGAGCGGCGCAACGGTGCCGGCGCGTCTTTGCACATGGAAAGGATACGGATGTCCGGCTCGTGCGTACCGAAGTTCGCCCTGATCCGAATCGAGCACAGAATAAAAGGCAGTTGCGAAAAGAACGGTCCCGGTTTGCCTGAGGATCTTGGTAAATTCAGCATTTAGGTGGGTCATGAGCACGCTGGGATCAGCGGCATCAGTCCCGCAGCCTTCGATGAGCGCGCGCAACATCGCGGTAATGAGCGCAGAGCTGACTCCGTGTCCCACATGTCACAAATAAAGATACTCGCGGCGGAACCGGACAGCCGGACGATGTGGAAAAAGTCGCCGCCGACGAGGCCGGCCGCGACGTAACGGTGGTCGAAGTGCGGTAAGTTGCCGCCCGTCTTCCGCTGAGTGAGCGGCTCCGTCTTGGGCATCATCGCGTGTTGTAGTTCCATCGCCATGCGCAATTCCGATTCCATCTGCTCATTCTTCTCACGAATCTCGCGCTCCTTTTTCTCCAATTGGCAGATGTTGGCCAGAAGCAGCGCATTCTGGACTTTGAACAGGGTCTCGGTGGAAATGAGCCCAAGCAGCCGTCCGTCTTCGTCAACGAGCAGCACATCGTCGTAAAAGTTTTCCGGATCCCGGGCGAAGACCTCCCTTAACACGTCGGTGATCGCTGGTAACCACAATCCGGGTCTCGTTAGCTGCAACATGTTCTGCGATAGGCTTGCGCGCCCAAAGCGAAAAACCGTAGCGGCCTCCGAGAAGTGAATCAATCGCGTGTCGCGAGCACATCCCTATCAAGCGCTCGCCATCAACGATGGCGAGGAATTCGAGGCCGTTGTGGCGAAAGGTTTCGAAGACATGCTCGACGCTGTCGGAAGCACTGACGGTCTGGCAATGGCCAATAAGTAGGCGCTGGTCAATAGCACCTTCGGACACAAACTTCGCTGCGATTCGAGCAACGCGTTCGAAGAGATCCTGGATGACGTCTCCACCGTCCTGGGATCAAGCGTTACCGGCATTTGTATCTTCCGAACCTATCGGAAACCGCGAAATGTCGTGTGACGTTTTCGCGACAATCACAGACATAAGCGGCGACAAGCTCCATCACGTACTTGTCGCCGAAGTGATCAAAGCGACTGGGAATTCCCATCTTCGCTCCGAGCCCCCGATCTCTGACTTCTGATTTCTGTCCTCTGATCTCTAATTCCAGCGTCTCCGTGAGAGGCAGCATTTCAGTTTTTAGCTTTTCACAACGCTCGCATAATCTCGTAGCTGCAATAAACTCCAGACATGACGACGTACCCCAATCTCATGGCAAATTTGTTTTATCGTCTCCTTAACGGCGCAAAAAAGTTGCGCGTTCTAATTGGTGTCGTGATCGCCGGCATCGGATTGCTCGGGTTTGCCGAAGCCGCGACCGATTTCTGCCAGGAAACCGCACAACGTGCTCTTGACGCTTGCCAGGATGCTGCGGAAAGCGCTCGCTCAGTTGCGCTGGGCAAATGCGAAAACGTTTCCGACCCTGCGGCCCGGACCGATTGCCGAAAACAAGCAACAGCGGACTTTCAGGACGCGCTCCAAACCTGTCAGGACGGATATGCGTCGCGCCAGGCCGCCTGTCAGAAGTTTGGTCCTGCCCGATACGACCCGGTCATCGACCCGGCCAATTTCGTGCGGCACGTGACCAATCCGTTCTTCCCGTTGCCGCCTGGCCAAACCTTCGTTTACGAAGGGCACACAAAGGACGGTTTCGTTCACAACGATTTCATCGTGACGCACAAGACCAAAGTTATTCTGGGCGTCACCTGCACCGAAGTCCACGATGTGGTTTATCTCGATGGCGTGCTAGCGGAAGATACGCTCGATTGGCATGCACAGGATAGGCAGGGCAACGTTTGGTACTTCGGGGAAAGTACAGCCGAATTTGAAAATGGACGTCCCGTCACCCTGGCAGGCACCTTCACCGCGGGTGTGAATGGCGATAAACCCGGCATTATCATGGAGGCGCATTCCCTACCCGGCGACTTCTATCGCCAGGAATTTTCTCTCGCTAATGCTGAAGATAACGCGCTCGTTGTCAGCCTCGAGGCGACTGTCAACGTGCCGGCAGGGGTATTCCATCACTGTCTTAAGACCGAAGAAACAACGCCACTGGAGCCGGATGCTCTCGAGCACAAATATTACGCCGCCGGGGTTGGCAACGTCCTGACGGTCGACGTGCGGAGTGGGGAGAAGATTAAGCTCGTGAAGATTCACGTAAACTGAGTTGCGCTCAGGATCACGACGGAGAAAACGAAATCAGGTCCTTAAACATTTAACATTTGATCGTCCTTGATTTGATGCCTGGCTTTGCCGAAAAACGCAGCAAAATGGGAGGCCAATGGGACGTGGGACGACATCTCACCGAAGATCTGCGCGTCTCCCTGCGCCGCTACCGTTCCTTCTTCGACCGCCTACTAAACGTCTAGCCGCCCGCGAGCTCAAAGAGAAAATCTTCCGACTTTTAATGGATCCGGGAGCACGCCCGTCTCTCTCTGACTTATAGCCTCTACGGAACCGGAAGCGGGTGTTGGAAGCCGTTCCGGGTCGCGCACGCGATCGGATATTGTTAGGGCGTGATCCTTATCGCTTGCCCAGCCCAGAGACGCCAGCGACCGTGATCTTTCAGGAACGTGTCGGTAAAGCGAAACTCGACGTCGAATGGTTGGCCGCCGGAAATTCCCTTGGTGCGAGTGATGCCGGTCACGACTGCGGCTCCGCCGTGCACCCGTACCTTCATATCGAGATTCTCGAAGATCTCGTATTTTGGATCGTGTTTCGTCGCTTCCGCAAGATCGTCGGCGCGCGTAGTGATCTTTCCCTTCGAATTTGTTAGGGTGTAATCCTCCGTCACACCCTGCTCGATGCAGGCGGCGTCACTGTTCTGGTAACAGAGAGCGAGCTCACGTTCCGCGCGCAGCACGTCATCCTCATCGCCAGCCCAGAGGGAAATGAGTGGAAAGATGAGCAAGGACAAAACGAGAAAGATATTTTTCATGGTGAAGAAGATTTCGCTGCCCTGTCGTCGCGCAAGTCTGAACGCGGATTCGCGCTAGCGGCCAAGGCGGTAGCCAACCTGACTGCTCTGAGCAGTCAAATCACGAGCAAAAACGTCGCAGATTACATTTGTGTGATACGAAGATTTTGCGTGTCTCGCGGGCTGGATTCGGTGAACAATTCCGAAGGATCCCATGTCGCTCAGCATTGTTTTATCTGCGTTGCGCTCGTTGTTGGGATCTATTTCTATAAAAATCCGCTCAGGTATGGGCCGTGGTTTTTGAGCCGGCGTTTCGTCAACTGGTTCCCACTCGGGATGACCTACGCGTTCCTTTATAGGGGACGCTACAATCTCACTGTCCAAGAACGCGCTCGGCTCGCTCATGTCGAACGAAGATTTCGGCCTTATTTTCGCAGTCGGTACAATTACTTACGCGTTCTCGTTTTTGATCAATGGTCCGCTCGTCGACAAAATTGGTGGGAAAACGGGAATCCTCATCGCTGCGCTCGGGGCCGCCGCGGCGAATGTCGCGCTCGGCGTCATCACCTGGCTGGTCCTGACTAGTCGGATTCACGTGCGGTTGCTCCCGATTTTTTCGGTCACCTACGCGCTCAACATGTATTTCCAAAGCTACGGCGCGGTCTCGATCATCAAAGTCAAGGCCCATTGGTTTCACGTGCGTGAACGCGGCGTGTTCGGCGCGATTCTCGGAACGCTGATCTCGTTCGGCGTTTATTTCGCGTTCGATTGGGGCCAGG
Organism: Verrucomicrobiota bacterium; assembly: GCA_003220155.1. Taxonomy (GTDB): domain Bacteria; phylum Verrucomicrobiota; class Verrucomicrobiia; order Chthoniobacterales; family UBA10450; genus AV69. Next base: position 14,026 of record QHRO01000027.1, on the reverse strand, counting down.
CGATCATCAACATTACGAAACTCAATGCCCCGATACCGCCGAGTGAAGTGGAACGTCGGGTGCGCACGATCTTTGTCCCGCCTAGCCTAACGATGGATGCGACGTGGGCGGTGTTCTTTGTTCCAGCAGCGATCCTGTCGATGTGGGCGTTGCTCGATATCTGGCTCATTCGCGACACGCCGGCTTTCCACATCTCGACACACACGACGCTTCCTCCGGTCACATGCACGAGGAATATAGCACGCTCGATCTGTTCAAGCTGGTTTTCCTCAATCCGCTGATCGTGATGTTCGCTCTGATCGAACTGACCGCCGGAGTTCTGCGCAACGGTATCATGCAATGGTACACGATCTTTGGTCACGATGTGAAACAACCGGGCGCCGAAAGCATCCTGGCAAATTGGGGACTCTTATTGTGCGTTTTCGGAATCATCGGCGGATTCGCCGGCGGTTTGATCTCCGATAAAATTTTCCAATCACGTCGCGGACCACCCGCGGTGATTTTTTGTGCGTTTATGCTCATGATGACGGCAGTGATGGCGATGAATCTCTTCTCGCTCCCGTTTGTCGTCGGGGTCGCCGCGTTGTTAATCGTGGCAGCGGTTACCGGTGTGCATTCGTTAATGTCCGGAACCGTGGCTGCTGATTTCGGCGGACGCAAAGCGACGGCCACTGCGTCGGGGATTGTAGATGGATTCGTCTATCTCGGGAGCGGTGTGCAATCAGTCGGCGTTGGCTACCTCGTCACGCATCACAGCTGGCAATGGTGGCCGATTTTCCTCATGCCGTTCGCGCTCATTGGCGGCCTGGTTGCCTGGCGCATTTGGCACGAACTTCCCGCCGCGACGCGCGTTTACATTGAAACCGTCGAGCGAAAGCATTTGGTTCTCGCGACAACTAATGGAAACGCCGAACACGTAATTCAAACGCTGAAAAGCTGATCGCGTAAAACTTCGTCACGCGATTGGTTATTAGTTCCCATTACTCCCTGCAACTCGCAACTGGTAACCGATAACTAATCGCGATTGGCGATTAATGGTCCGTTGTCGCGGCGGGCGGGGGCGCGGCTGGTTTTCTTTGTAGAAGATCGAACACCAGCACACCAGCGGCGAGCAGGGCGATAGTGAGAACGAAGGTGGCAAATTTCTTACGACTCCACGTTGGGAGGACCTCGTTCCGCGAGAGGTCTGCTGTGCGTTTCATCCCTTCCGGTGTCGCTTCGAAGGCCCAGGAAATGAATACGACCACGGCGAAGCCAACGAGCAGCAACACAACCAAAGTTTTGATCGTCCAGCTCGGCGCTTCAAACGCGGGAATGAATGCTACTTGAATCAGCAGCCAAGCGATTACCGCATAGACGATCGCAACTTTGTGAACGTTACGTCGTTTCAGCTCGACGAAGAGATTCTTCGGGTCCATTGATTTGGTCTTATCCGATAAACGAAAAAGTTTTAAGCTTTAAGTTTTAAGAACAGGGTGCTCAGGGTTCAGGGGATCACAAACGCCGAACGCCGAACATCCAACGCCGAACGTCGAACCGCTAGCATCCTGTAGCGGCAGCCGTGTCGGCTGCAAAGAATTAGGCTAACGTAAATCGTGAATTCAGAGTCATTGCTCAATATTGACGATTATCACCGGGCGGCTCGCGCTAGATTGCCAAAGGACGTTTTGGACTATTATGAGGGTGGCGCATTGGATGAAATTACACTGCGGGAGAACACTGCGGGCTGGGAACGGCTGAAGCTTTACTACCACGTCCTCGCTGGAGTCGGGACGCGCGATCTAAGCACCACAATTTTGGGTCAATCTATTTCCCTACCCATTGGGATTGCGCCGATGGCCTTTCAAAAACTTGCATGCGCCGCGGGCGAGATCGCAACGGCGAATGCGGCCAAGTCGGTGGGAACCTTGTTCATTCTCAGTTCGTTCTCGAACACAGCGATGGAGTCGGTCCTGCCGCAGGCGGCGAGTCCGCGCTGGTTTCAGCTCTATGTCTACAAGGACCGTGCCATCACCGAGGAGCTGGTACACCGGGCGGAAGCGGCCGGAGCAGAAGCAATCGTGGTAACTGCTGACGCACCGGGTCTGGGGACACGGGAACGCGATATGCGGAATAGCTTTCGGCTGCCGGATGATCTCGCGCTAGAAAATCTGGTGCCGCTGGGCAAAGGCAATTTTCCGAAAGTGACAGGATCTGCTCTGGCCGCTTATGTGCGAGAAAACTTCAAGAGCGATCTCAAATTTGAAGATCTGGATTGGTTGTGCGGGTGCACGCGATTGCCAATAATAGTGAAAGGTGTCTGCCGCGGCGACGATGCGCGTCGTGCGGCCGAGCATGGCGCGAAAGCGGTGGTGGTTTCGAATCATGGCGGGCGACAACTCGATACAGCGCCCGCGACTTGCGAAGCTTTGTCAGCAGTGGCCGCTGCGGTAGGCGATCTATGTGAGATCTATGTCGATGGCGGGATTCGTCGCGGCAGCGATGTCCTCAAAGCGATTGCGCTCGGCGCGCGGGCAGTGTTGCTCGGTCGACCAATCTTATGGGGCCTGTGCGTTGGCGGCGCGCAAGGCGCGACCGACGTTTTGGAGATTCTCCGGCGTGAGTTGGATGAAGCTATGCTCTTATGCGGTTGCACAGAGCTCGGCGATATCAATCGATCGTTACTGGCGCCCTAATGTCAGAAGTCAGAGGTCGGAGGTCAGAGGTCAACTAACAAAAGCTAACATCAACTGATAATTAATCGCGCTTGGGGATTTGCATTAATTCTTGGGCGCGAGAGAGGCAATAATCTTTGCGAAGCGCGGGTCATTTCGCAAAGGATCCCATTCCGGGCGCAAACTAAGATAACCGTAGCTCAGGCTCGAGGGAATTCCGGCGAGGTATGAGAGTGTTTCCAGTGCGCGATCGGTCTCGCCGGTCCAGGCATAGATGATTGCCAGATTCTCAACCAGGGAAGCGCCATTGATTGAATCTTTGCTGATCGGAAGAAGCTCGACCGCGCGAGTCCCTTCGCGAATCGCGTCTTCGTTGCGACCCAATCCGGCATCAAGAAGTCCCAGCACAGAGAGGGCGGCGGCATAATCGGGTTGGTCCCGAGTTATCTTTTCCATCGCCGGGCGGGCCTGTTGGAAAGCGGCATGAGCTGCATCGGAGTCACCTTTCGCGCGGGCGACGAGACCCTGACACCACTCGGCTGGAAGTTCGATATCCTCAAAAATGCATTGGCTTGTTCCCATCGCCTTGAGAGCAAGTTCGGCTGAAGCAAAGTCACGTTCCGAAAGAGCGAGACTCAGCCACTGGTCAGCGAGCTCCCGGATGGAAGCCGGTTCCTGAGCGAGAACCGTGGCAATCGTTTCGTGCAAAGGTTTGGGATCGGCGTGCCAATCCAGTTCGATCAAGCTGCGTTGGCAGCGCGTACCAACGTCGCCGGGAACTATCGTCAAAACACGATCAAGCACTGCTTTTCGGTCGGCATAGCGACGAAGGTAATGGTAATTGATGGAAAGCTGCTGAAGGATATTGACATTGCGCGGATCGAGTTCGAGGCCCCGCTCGAAATTGCTGGCCGAATCCTCCCAGCGACTTTGCCGGCGATCGATATAGCCACCCAATTCGAAAACAAACGAGTCATTTGGCAAGAGCTGACGCGCAAGAACAAGCTCGGTGCGCGCCCGATCATAATCGAGGTAGGCACAGTAGAGATGGTAAGCACTGGCCAGATGCGCCTCTCCCGAGTTCGGTCGTAAACGGCGGGCGGTCTCGACCGCATGCTCCGCCAATGCCAGCCGTGCAGGGGTATGATCTAGTCCGAGAATGTAGGCTTTATCGTGGGTGTGGGCCAACTCGTAGTAGGCGAGGAAGAAACCAGGATCACGCGCGATAGCTTGTTGCAGGAGATCAACTACCAGGGCCAGGCTTTCTTTCTCCCGCGAACTAAACACGGTCATGGCGCTGAGATTCTTGGCCTGCACGTACAGCTCGTAGGCAACCTCGTCGGCGGTAGGCCGTTCTTCGATGGCCGCTTTCTCTTGAGGCGATAGCTTGGCCCTGAGTTCTCCGACAATTTGTTCCGCGACCTCGCTTTGCATGGCGAAAACATCCGCCAGATCGCGATCGAACGTCTTCGACCAGATGTGGGTATCGGTGCGAGCGTCAATCAGCTGGGCGTTGATGCGGACGTGCTGGCCTTCGCGTTGCACTGTGCCTTCCACGATATGGGCCACACCGAGAGCAGCGGCTATCTCGCGCAGATTCCGTTTCGCCTCGCCGGTGTATTGCATCACGGAAGTGCGGCTAATCACTTTCAGATCGGCGACCTTGGCCAGATTGGTCAGGATCTCGTCATGCACACCCTCGGTGAAATGCACGTTTTGTTTCTCGTCACTAAGATTTTCAAAGGGCAAGACGGCGACGCTTTTCGCCAACAGAATCCGGCCAGCTTGTAACCAGCCTTGATGAGTCCGGTTCCAATAAATGAACGCAATGGCTCCGCCGAAAAGAAGAGCAACCGCGATCGCCGCCAATACCTTATTCGATCTGGCCCTGGCCTTATTCTTCGATAGCGCTTGTTTACATTGCGCCGGAAGTTGCGGATTACCGACCTCATCGTTGTAGAGGTTAACGAGCTCGATCCTGGCGCCATGCTTTACCTCGCATGGTCCGATGTGGTGAAGGTAGCTCTGCCAGGTGCCGAACTCAGCCAGATCGTCAGCCGCTCGTTGAGAAAGGAGAATGTGACCGGCCTCACCGCAATCCATCACCCGCTGTGCGAGGTTAATGCCGGCGCCGGTGACATTGACCTGATCGTTGACATCCACCACCCGGCTGACGGGCCCACTATGAATTCCCATGCGAATGGCGAGCCGGGGATGTTGCTTGAGCGCACGCGCGATTGCCAGCGCACACTCCACCGGCGTCTCCACACTGGTAGTAAAGACGAGGGCCATTCCGTCCCCGGTCGGCAGGCGGGTCAACTTGCCGCTGGCTTCGGCCGCACGAAACTGAGCGGTGTCGCGAACGACTCGATTTAATTCATCAAAGAGTTCGCGCTGCTCATGGATGCGCAGTTTGGAATACCCGACCGTGTCGATAAAGAGGACGTGAGCTATTTCCAGCTCGAGCTTGGTTTTGTCCTCAAGAGCCATGACTAATCACCCCATCCTGGTGGCAAACTTAGATGCAGATCGCTTCAATCGTCGAGAGTAATCAAATCGCCTTCCCGGCGCGGCGACGGAAGAGATGGGTGCCGAAGGCGGCGATATTAAGAACAGCCATGATAAGGCCGAAAAGATAAAGACCCATCAACACGGCAATCGCGCCATGCATGGTGATGATGCCGACGAGCCAGATTAGCCGGGTGCGGCGCGGCCAGATGAAAATGGGGTAACTAGTCTCCAACAGACATATTCCCAAGCCAAGCGGTATAAAGAGATATTTTCCGTGGATAAGCACCTCGCTCGGAACCATATCAAACGGAGGGCGAGTTAGAGCGCGCCAGAGACTTTCCCCATTCCACCATCCACTGCCGAGAAGCTTGGTCAGCCCGCTGAAAAAGTAGATGACGCAAAGGTGCAACTGAAGAACGCGTTGCCAGAAACTTTGCAATTGGGAGCTCTTCGGCGGCCACTTTCGCCAACGCGAATCCAGGGCCAGATGATCCGGTAATGGCGAAAGCATCAGGTAGAACAACCCGATGGAAGTAAAGTTATCGACGCCATAAGAGAGTAGAGCGCTGCTCTTAATTGCAGAAAGATGAAGGAACCAGGCGGCGATGGCTGCGCTTCGACAAAATATCCCGGCGACCAGACAAAGGCCCGCCGCCAGGAGCACGCTCCAAACAACCGATAAGACAGTTGCTTCGGACAATCCAATAAATTCGCCGGCAGATATAAACCAGCTCACGCGTGGGACCAGCGTGCTCCCGAGAGTGACCAGAGCTTCGGTTAAGTCCCGTGTGACGAAGCTGCCAGGTTGTAACGCGAACATCTGACGCCAATCTGCGCGCGAGACAATGCAGTAGAGAACCAGTTGCAATCCAAGTCCGATGCGAAGCGCGGCCAGCCAGTTGTCCGTTGTGCCGCCGAAGAACCACTCGTTCACCTGCCGCCACCGTAGCGAAAATGGCTTCAAGGCGGTGATCGCTCAGTCTTGGTAAACCCAAAATCGTAGGCGCACACTACTGCATAGCTCGGCTCGTCGCCGCGTGTGTAACCAGCGATAGATGGTGTAATCACCATCCCAAAGACAGCGCGAATCCGTAGCGCGTCTCGGTGATGTTGCCAAACGGAGTAGGCCAGCATTTTCAAAATTAGCTGTCGCAAGGGCTCGTATCGGTTGGCCGCAATAAAGTCGAGCAGCGTCGGAAGACGCCGGCCAGTCTCAGTTGTCGCTACGCTGGGGAGCTCATATTCGGTCGTGCCATTGGGATAGGTTAGTTGGAATACCAGTTTGTAACTATAGGGAACGTTGGGAGCGAAGTAGCCATAGCCAGCCTCGATTCCCGCGGCATGCAAATAACAGGCAATGGTCTCGCGCATCAGATTATTAGGCGGCAGTTTTTGGCCAAGAACCGTAAAGGTTGCGTCTTCCAGCATGCGCCAACGCGGCTCTAATGCCGCAGGCAGATAACTAGACCCATCTGCCAGCACCGCGAAAAAGTCGCGAGAGGCGACGGTAACTAACAAAAAGAAGTGCAGGGCGAAACCTATCAGGTATGCGCGCTGAAAGCGCATAACATTGGCGTGTTCGGCCCGCGCACCTTACTGGCTGTATTTGCGCAGGATGGGAGCCACCTTGGAGACTAGCTCCCGCGATGCCGCCTCATCAGCCGGTACTTTCTGAGGGTGAGATGGACTACCACTTGGTGTGGCCGCCTGCACCGTCGTTGGATGCGACGGACTACCACTTGGCTGGGGTGTCGGACTCGGTTGGGTAGTCGGATGCGATGAACTAGAACTACCGATTTGGATTCCCCATCCGGAAAGAGCGTTTTGTTTGGCATCGCTCGCAACCTGCGCGACGGTCGCTTCACCGATGATTTTGTCCGCAAGAGCGCCGTGCGGTTTGCCGGAAGGATTGCCGTCTTTGTAAGTCTGAATTTTGTAAAGCGATCTCTTATATTGGCCCAGGATGGCCATCACCGAGTCCTGATCCGCCTGCGAAACTGATGTGCCCGGAATAAAAATCCGCCCGTCTTCGATCACTACCTTTTTGGCTTTATTCCCCATCATCGAACTGCATGCGCCCACTCCGACGAGAGCCACCCCAACGCCGGCAGATACGATCAATACTACTGCGTTAGTTTTCATAGGCCTCCGGTTTGCTCCTACCCGGCCCCGATAGCAAGCTTAAAATAGACGCAAGCGCCAAGCCTACCTACTGTGCGGCTTTTTCGTCGCCGCCTCCTTTGAGAAGTGATGGCGAGGGCGAGTCGGACTTGTGCCTTGGATATTGGTGTATGGGGCTGTTGGCGAAAGCAGAGAGGTTATGCGCACGCGCGCTTGAATGGCGCTTCATAACCGAAAGCAGCTTAATCAAAGTCGGCTCGCTAAACACTGTTCCGCCGTAATATAAAACCCGACAATTTTCTGGAGATCGTTCTCAGCGCGTTTTTTCCCTTGTCTTCGCTTTCCCGATTTGATAAACGGCATTTTTGCCGGGAGGCACCTACAGTGAAAACAATTCTACTCACACTAATCAGCATCAGTTTAACGCTACCACTGCTAGCACAGAACAACGTTCCGACGCAGTTTAACGAAGCCACTATCGCGGAATTACAGGCGCAGATGCGGGCAGGAAAACTCACCTCCGTGCAGCTGACCAAGTTTTATCTCGAGCGCATCGCTGCGCTCGATCAGAACGGAACGGATGGCGGAGTGAATTCCATCATTGAGCTAAACCCCGATGCGCTCGCGATCGCGCAGCAAGCGGATGATTTGCGCAAGCAGGGCAACGTACTCGGCCCACTGCACGGGATTCCTGTGCTGATCAAAGACAACATTGATACGCACGACAAAATGCAAACGACCGCCGGCTCTTTCGCGCTCTTCGGCACACCGGCTCCAAAAGACTCCACCGTAGCCGCGAATCTGCGCGGCGGCGGCGCCGTTATTCTCGGCAAGACGAATCTTTCCGAATGGGCGAACTTCCGCTCCTTTGAATCGACTAGCGGCTGGTCAGGTCGTGGCGGGCAGTGTAACAATCCCTACGCGCTCGATCGCAATCCTTGCGGCTCCAGTTCCGGCTCGGGCGCGGCCGTGTCCGCCAACTTTGTCACTGTTTCACTGGGCAGCGAGACGGACGGCAGTATTGTCTGTCCGGGTAACGCCAACGGCGTTGTCGCTCTCAAACCAACTGTGGGCCTCGTGAGCCGCGCCGGCGTCGTTCCAATCTCGCACACGCAGGACACGGTCGGGCCACATACCCGCACTGTGCGCGACGCAGCCGCGACGCTTAGCGTAATCCAGAGCCGCACGTTTGATGGACGCGATCCGGCGACTGGCGGCGTGCCGCTCGGCTGGCAAGGCACCGGCAAAACACGCCCGATCGATATTCCGACCGATTACACACAATTCGTCGATCCGAACGGCTTGAACGGCGCCAGGCTTGGACTCACAACGGCGGGGATTGAAGGATTCGATTCAATGAACCCCACCCGACAGGAGATTATCGATGCGTTTGACAAAGCGGCCGACAAACTCAGACAAGCAGGCGCCACCGTCATCGATCTTGACAAGCAAGGGTTTACCTTTCCCTTGAACGGTAATGCCGAATTCCTGGTGCTTACCTTCGAATTCCGCCAGGACGTAAAGAAGTATTTTGCCACTCGCGTAGGCGTGCCCGTAGCCGGCGGCACTCTTAGCACCGCCATACAATTCAACCGCGCACATGCGGCTGTCGAGATGCCGTTCTTTAATCAGGACATCTTCACCTTTTGCGCAGCGCTGGCTCAGGGTCCGAATACACCGCAACCGCTCTTCGGCGGGCTGACCTACAATCAGGCGCTGAAAATCGACCACAACTCTGGCGTGAATGGCATCGACGCAGCGCTGAAGAAATTCAATCTCGATGCTGTGGTTTCATTCACGGACAACCCGGCGTGGGAGACAGACCTGCTCTATAGCGACACGGGCAGGTTTTATTTCGCAAGCTCCAGCCTCGCTGCTGTCGCTGGTTACCCGATCATCCAGGTGCCGGCCGCAATGGTTTTCCAGACGCCGATGGGCATCAGCTTCCTCGGCACGGCTTTCAGTGAGTCAACGCTGATCAAGCTGGCATCAGGTTACGAGGCATTCACACACGTGCGCGCGAATAATCTGCCGCAGTTCCTCGATAACACACCTTCCACTCACATTCAGGGCACAAACCTGACCATGCCGGTGCAGGACACCGACACCGTCAAGCCTCTGGACGCGAAGAAAAGACCGGCTCACATGTAGTGCGGCGCGTTTGCTCAAGTTTGAATTGCCAGGGCGCAGGCATCGGAATCACTCGGTAGGCCCGCATGGATTCGATCCCTTGGTACTGATCCCAGTTTCTTGGCTCGCAAGTAACGATCATACGCTATGAGGTTCGTTGGCGGCGGCTGTTCAATTGCGGATTCCTCCGCTGGTGAAAGCTTTGCGATTAATTTTTCAGTGTGACAGTGTCAAGCACTTCGTCAAAGCGCGGATCATTGCGTAGCGGGTCAAGCATTGGGTTCACACGCATCTGCAGCGCAAACCAGTCGGGTTCCTCCGCCATTTTCGGTAGCAAAGCTAAAGCATCCTCCAGCTGACCGCGTTTGAGGTGGACGAAAACGTAATGCGCGGCCGCCACGTACTCGCCACGCGCGCGTTTTGCGTCCAGCTCCTCCAACTGACTTTCGCCGAGTGTTCGCACCGCCGCATCGAATCCTGCGGCTTTGAACGTTTGTTCCAGAACGCGCGCATCTTCGGTCCGTCCGTTGAGATTCAACGCCGAGCACCAATGCGTGATCGCCTCGTGAGCCATGCCTCTCTTTGCGCAAACGTCGCCGAAATACTCGTGCGCAGCAGCGTAGTCAGGGTAAAGGTCGAGTGTTTTCGCCAGCTGCGCGGCCGCGCGATCGTACTGGCGGCTAAAAAAGAGCAACCTCCCGTAATGCAAGTTAGTCCCCGGAAAGAATGGGTCGAGTTGAATAGCGCGCTCTGTTTGGGCGATCGCTTCGTCGAATCGTCCGAGATACGACAGGCACATACCATAATGCGAGTGGAGGTCACCGAAATTCGGGTCTAATTCCATCCCGCGTTGAAACGCGTGTTCGGCGGCAGGCCAGTTGCGTTTGTAGTAAACCTCGACCGCGGCAAGCGAATTGTAAGCTTCAGGCCATGTGTCATCGAGACTGAGGGATTTGCGAACGTATTCTTCCGCGAGTGGCCAGACGTCCGGTGGAAAGATGGCGTTGGCCGCGGCCCATGCATAATAAAGGCTCAGTCCGCAGTAGGCGGGGGCATACGACGCGTCGAGCGCCACCGCCTGCTCAAAGTACTCCCGCACCCGCTCATAACCCGGCGCATAAAAATTTCGCCAATGATAACGGCCTTTCAGATACAACTCGTGCGCTTCAGTGCTTTTTGTCGGGCGTCCCGTGATCGCGCGTCGCTCCGCGCCCGTCAATGTCGCCTGCAAGGCTTCCGCGATTTTCCCAGCAATATCGCTCTCCACCTCAAAAATATCATCAAGCTGCCGATCGTAGCGCTCAGCCCACAGATGCGCGTCTTTCTCAGCGTCAATCAATTGCACGTGCACGCGTACTTTGTCGCCGGCCTTGCGCACGCTGCCTTCCAGAATCGCGGCCACGCCTAGCTGCTTCGCGATGTCGGGAATCTGTTCGGCCGTATTTTTGAATCGCTGCGTCGAGGTGCGCGAGATCACTTTCAAGTCGCGGATGCGCGAAAGCCGCGTCAGGATTTCCTCCTGGATGCCGTCGGCGAAATAAACATTGGCCTTGTCCTCGCTCAGATTTTCGAACGGCAGCACGGCGATTGATTTCTGCGGCGCTGTTGGCGTGACGATCTCGATCTTGGATTCAGTTGTTCGAAATTTTTTCGGCGGCTCGGGATTGCCGATTTCATCGGAGTAAAGATTGAAAAGCGCGAGGGAGATGCCGTGTTTCACTTCGCACGTGCCGAGATCGTGCAAGAGCGGTCGCCATTGTGCGTAGTTTTCGAGATCATCGGCTACGCGTTTCGACACGAGAATGTGACCGGCGTCGCCACAATCCATCACCCGTTGTGCGATGTTGATGCCAGCGCCGGCGATGTTCCCCTGCTCGCTCAAGTCCGTCACTCCTTTTACCGGCCCGCTGTGAATGCCCATGCGCACGCGCAGCTCGGGATGCTTCTTCAATTCGCGCGCAATTTCCATCGCGCACTTCACCGGCGCTTCCGGGCTCGTGCCGAAAACCAGCGCGCCACCATCGCCCGTCGGCAGGCGCATCAATTTCCCTTCGCGTTGCGCCATACGAAATGTTTCCGTCGCGCGCGCGACCTCGCGCAATTTCTCCAAATACTCGAGTTGCTCGTGAATGAGCAGTTTGGAATAACCGACGATGTCGATGAACAGAACATGCCCGATTTCGAACTTCACATCGGCTTCGGACGACATGCGATTTCTTTACCACGATCTTCAGAATCTGACGAGACGCGAGGTCGGAGAATCAACGAAATGAGAAATCATAGTTCAGGCGATTTCTCGACACGACTGGACGCAAAGGTAGCTTTCGCATATGAGCCTGCTGTCGAAGTTCGTGAGTCTGCATCCGTATTTCAAAGTGCATCCCGGGAAACTGGATGCGATCAAGGCGATGTTGCCGCAGTTCACAGCAAGGACCGCGACGGAGAAGGCGATGCTTTTGTACGAATTCAGCTGGAACGGCGATGAGCTTTTCTGCCGCGAAGGTTACACTGACGCCGAAGGCGTTCTCGCACATCTGGACAACGTTGGCGAGCTGCTCGCGGAACTGCTCACCATGGGCGATCTCACACGAATCGAAGTACATGGCCCGGCAACGGAGCTGGAGAAGTTGAAAAAACCTCTCGCACACCTCCATCCAGCGTGGTTCGCGATCGCGTAAAGCTTCGTCACGCGATTGGTTATTAGCTCGTCATTATTGGTTAATCGAAGGAGAAGAGAGCAGGGACTACAGGACAATGAAAACTAATCACGAAGGTTCGCGATTATTTAACTCCTCGACCGCCGCATGCTGATCGTTAATCGAAAGCTTCGAGTAACCGACGATGTCGATCAAGAGTACGTGTGCGATTTCGAGTGCGATCTCCTGTTGTATTTCAGTCGCCATTTCTTTGCACGGACACTGCGCAAACTGTGCCTTACATCAAGCAACGAGCGGAAAGCAGGATGTCAGCGGTCGCAATCGACTGAATTAGCAGTGCCCCCGTCACAGCGGGCAGGCTGCGGTGCCGCTCCATCGACCTCTATTATTATCACTCTAACTCGTTGCCGTCGCCTCCGCGTTAAATATCAAACTACAGCAGGTCATGCCTGCCTCGGCTTTTTGCAATTCGGAGACGTCGACGGTGCGGATATCGAAACCTCGCTGCTCCAGCAAGGTGCGAGTATTGGGAAATGACGCCGGGATAATGACGCTGTCCTTGAGCAAGAGCGCGTTCGCGGCAGCTGGCTCTTCCTCAGGAACGTCAAGTAATTCAAACCCGCTAAGCCGCTCTGATTCGATCCAGGATCGGTTAACAAGTATCGTGTTGTCGCCAATATACGAACATGCACTTTTCAGATGCAGGCAGCCGCTGACTGTGATCGGCTGCACCTCGTAGCGGTAGGGGCGAAGGATTTCGGCCAGCTGAGCGGCGCCTGCCATGTTAGTGCGCCGCGATAAACCGACGAATACGGAACGGCCAATGCGCAACACATCGCCTCCATCCAGGGTTGCAGGCTCGCAGAGAAACCTGACCGGCCGGTACCGGGACAGCGTATCGAGCAAACTGGCGGCTTCTCCCCGCCTGCTCGGCGCTCCCATAATCGGGATGACGGCAACCTCATCGATGACGATGGCTGCATCTTCGACAAAGACAGCATCCGGAAATTCTAGTTCGGCTGGAAGAACGATAACGTGAAGGCCCAATTGGCTCAGGCAATCCTGATAAGTCTTATGCTGCGCAACGGCCTTGGCGACGTCGATCGACCCTCGCAGGAAAAATGACAGTTCGCAGTCATTAATGCTGAGGCTGACTTCGCGAGTGATCGCCGTGAGCGGGTGAAGGGAGGGCGCGGAGCTCAGTATTACTTTGCCGGAAGAACGGCGAGGATTTGGTCGAAGCGCGGATCGCTGCGAAGAGGATCGAGAATCGGAGTCACTCTGGATTCAAGGGCGAACCAGTTGGGTTCTTCGACTGTTTTTGCCAACCAGACAAGGGCCTGCTCCTTATCACCCAATCGGAGGTAGGCCGTTAGATAATTCCAGGCGGGAACATATTCACCACGCGCGCTCCTTTCGTTGAGGTGCTGCAATTGTCTTTGCGCGAGGGCGCGAACGGCGGCGTCGAATCCGGAAGCGGCAAAAGCTTGTTCGAGGAATTGCGCCTGCTCCGGTTGGCCACCCAAGGTTAAACTCGCGCACCATTGCGTAATGGCTTCGTGCAGCATTCCTTTGCGTTCACAGGCATCACCAAAATGTTCGTGCGCGACAGCATTCGTCGGTTGGAGTTCCAATGTGGTGGTAAAATAGGCAATCGCGCCATCGTAATCGCGCAGAAAAAAGAGGATCCTCCCGGCAAATAGATGCAACCCGGGAAAGAAGGGATCGAGCTGTTTCGCCAGTGCGATTTGGGCGAGCCCCTCTTCGCTGCGTCCGAACAGAACGAGACAGAGACCATAATGATGGCGGATTTCGCCAGAACTCGGATTCAGTTCTGCCCCGCGAAGGAAGGCGCGCTCGGCGGCCGGCCAATTCCTTTTATAATATAGCTCGACACCGGCGAGGAGATGATACGCGTCGGCCAGCGTGTCATCCAATTCGAGCGCTTTCTGA
>QHRO01000097.1 GCA_003220155.1 Verrucomicrobiota bacterium | reverse complement strand
CGCGCTGGGCCCGACGAAGAAGCCGGGCGTTGTGCGTGTTGAGTTTTGCCAGGGGGCTTGGTTGCTCGAACCGAACGGTGCCGCCAGAACGCGTGCTACTTATTCGGTCTATACAGACACGGGCGGACTAATTCCAGCGTTCATCGCTAATCATTTTAGCCAGAGCGCGATTGGGGAGATCTTCGGAGCAGTGCGCAAACAGGTAACGCAACCAAAATACAACGCGGCAGTTAAACCCACACCGATGAACGCGAGCGGGAACTGAATCGGATTTCGTAGCTCCGGCCCCCGCTTCTACCTGATAATCGTTAACAGATAACTGGTAACTCACGAGCTTTGCTCGTGCCGTGGTCTGCGTTTTGCTCTTTCAGTGCCAAGTGTTCATGAAAGACCGCTTACGCATTTTAACTGTCGAGGATGAACCGGCCGTCACGCACATGCTTGCGCTCCTATTGGGCGGTCCGGGCGCGAAAATAACAAATGCGTGCGACGGCTGGATGGCGCTCATGAAGATCGGCGCCGCCGCGGAACCTTTCGACGTCATTATTACCGACCATCGCATGCCGCGTATGAACGGACTCGATTTGGTGCGGCGGCTGCGGGTGCGCCAGTTCACAGGCAAGATTATCGTCCTCTCGGCATATCTAACTAAGGAGAACATCCAGGCCTACGAGGAATTGGAGGTGGACATGATGCTCGCGAAACCCTTCGATGTAGGAGAGCTGCAACTCGCGATGGACCTCCTCACGAAAAAACCCTCTGCGCCATTCACCGCGCCTCTGGCCGCGCCAGCTGTTAACGGATAACCGCGAGCTCTGCCCGTGCGCATCCCATTAACAGATAACTGATAGACTGATAACTAAAACGCCTCGCGTTTTCCCGCTCCCGCCCGGCTATTTTATTTTCGCCAGAATACCTTCCATTTCTTCGCTGCGAAAGGCGCGCATCGTCTGGGTCTTAACATTGCCCAGAGAACCGAGCTTGAGGGTAAAAGCAGTGACGCTCTGATCATCTGGCGCTTCCAGCAAGAGGACCACGTCGTACGGGCCCAATGTCCAGAATGAATCCCTGACTTTCAGGCCCATTTTCTCGGCCTCAGTGGTGGCAGCTGCGGCCCGTTTAGTGGTGTCCTTGACGCTTCGAATGCCTTGTTCGGTAAACTGCAGAAGACTGACATACATAGCCATAATACTCACTCCTTTCGTGATGGGTTTTGCCTAAAGCTTATTGGGGATCCGCCTGCGCGCAAAGCAGACATGGCTCTTTGCTTTCAGTGTTTCAGCTTTTCTCCCCTGATCTCCCATCTCTCATCTCTGACTCGATTGCGATTACGATTACGAGCATGAGCATCAGCATGGGGGCTTCTTTCTTCGTCATCCGTCATTCGCTTGCCACGCCGTAGCCAAGCGAAAGGCGGGTGCTTTGTCATTTCCACTCCTTTGCTCTCAAACCTCTGGCTTCTGCTCCTTTCTCCCATCTTGACTTCGGCGCACCTCCTAATCACGCTAATTCCCATCTCGTGACGATTTCAAATTCCGCGCTTCGTGAGCGCACTCGACGCGACTTTCTTTTGCTCGCGGGCAAAAGCCTCGGTCTGGCCGCGCTTTCTTCTGCCACGGTCGCGTCGTTGCTGAAAACCGTCGCAGCCGCGACCCAGAGCGTGGCGCATCTGACAGCGGAGCAAGCGGCCATGGACGAAGATTATTGGGCCATCATTCAAAACTCTTTCACCGTCACGCGTGGCATTATCAACCTGAACAACGGCGGCGTTTCGCCCAGCCCACGTATCGTGACCGAGGCGCTGGTGCGTTACACCTGGGAACAGGAAGACGCCACCGCCTACACCATGTGGCAAATCCTCGAGCCACAATCGGAAACGATTCGCACTGGTTTGGCGGAACTGTTCGGCTGCGATCGCGAAGAGATCGCAATCACGCGTAATGCTTCCGAGTCACTCGAGATTCTTTTGATGGGCATGGACTTTAAGCCGGGTGATGAAATTCTCACCACCACCCAGGATTATCCGCGCATGCTTACCACGCTTCGTCAGCGTGAGAGGCGAGAAGGCCTCCAGCTTAAGTTGATTCAGATTCCCATTCCGCCAAAGAACCTCGATCAGATCAGCGCAGCGTTTGAAAAAGGAATTACCAGCCGCACCCGCCTGATTCTCATCTCGCACCAGATCAACATCACGGGACAGATCACTCCCGTGAAGGCTGTCTGCGAGGTGGCTCGCGCCAAAGGAATCGAGACGATTGTGGACGGCGCGCATTCTTTCGCTCAGTTTGATTTCAAACAGAAGGATCTCGGTTGCGATTACTTCGGCACCAGCCTCCATAAGTGGTTACATGCTCCCAAAGGGACGGGTTTGCTTTACGTGAAGCGCGATAAGATCGAAAAGCTCTGGCCGTTGATGGCCGCAGAATCCAAGCAAGCATCGGACATCCGCAAGTTTGAAGAAATTGGCACACACTCGGCGGCTATAAAGCTGGCCATTGGCGAGGCGCTACTGTTTCACAACGGAATCGGTGGCAAGCGCAAGGAAGCGCGGTTGCGTTACTTATCACGCTACTGGATGAACCGGCTCAAAGATGTGCCCAAGATTCGCTTCAACACTTCGTTTGAGCCGAATCAATCGTGCGCCATCGCGAACGTTCACATCGACGGAACCAACCCTGAGGCGATTGGGAAGTATCTGTTCGACAAACATCACATCTTCGTTACGCCGATCATTCACGAGGAGTTTCAGGGCCTTCGGATCACACCCAACGTCTATACCACGCTCGGCGAACTGGATCGTTTTTGCGAACAGATGGAGCTGATCGCGCGCAAGGGATTGCCGTCCTAGCGGATCATCATCAAAGCCACCGACTGAAACATCGATTCCGTTGCT
This sequence comes from Verrucomicrobiota bacterium, assembly GCA_003220155.1. Classification (GTDB taxonomy): domain Bacteria; phylum Verrucomicrobiota; class Verrucomicrobiia; order Chthoniobacterales; family UBA10450; genus AV69. The sequence continues at coordinate 10,846 of QHRO01000097.1, read as the reverse complement.
CGACTGATCCGACGGGTTATTTTTCCGCCGGTGAAATCTTCGGCCGTGCGCATTCTGCTTGTTTTTCTCCTGCTGCCGGCCTGCGCATTTGCGGCAAACAGCGTTGTGAATATGTCGCATTACGACTTGATGCGCCCGGATTTTGTCGCGATGGCGAACGAAGGCATCGTCGGGGTCATTCACGAAGCGACTTTCCCACGACTGGAACGTGACGCGAGATACTACGAACGGCAACGGGCCGCACTGGAAGCAGGTTTGTTATGGGGAGCTTACCATTACGGCGACGCAACCAACCCCATCGGACAGGCCGACCATTTCGTGAATGCTGTCGCGTCGGCGCGGCCATCGATCCACCCAGACGATCCGGAAAAACGGCGGCCGGGTGTGTTGCTCGTCCTGGATTTCGAAAAAAACGGTCATTATCCAGGGGGCACGATGAGCTTGGCGCAGGCAGTCGCGTTCGTTGAGCGCATCAAAGAACGCACAGGCAAGTATCCAGGTCTGTACTGCAGTGAATATCGGTTGCGGCAGATGCTCTACGGGCCAGGGGCCACCTCAGCACACCGCCAAACACTGGCGAATTGCTGGCTGTGGATCGCTAACTACCATGCCGAGCCGCGGAACACAGCGCCCTGGCGCACCTGGCGTATGTGGCAATACTGTGGCGATGGTAAATGCGGGTTGCGACCTCGGAGTGCGTTTCCGAAGTCGGTAGCCAACATTCGAAAAGCTGAACGCAACATTTTTCGCGGCGACAACGCCGCGCTGCAAGCATTCTGGCGAGAGAACGCGTGGTATCCTTCCGGATAACGACAGTCGTTTTCCGGTAACGATTGAATTATGGATCGTCGTCCCTTACGTCGGCGCTGGCACTCTATTTCGGCCTTTCCCCTAAATCACCACATTCACAGGCGTTACTTCAAATCCGTCGAGGATATTTTTACAAATGTCGATTCGCCCTTGTATCGCACCTGCACCGTATCGCCCGCTCGCGCCATTAGCTGAACCTTTGTTCCGGGCGGAATTATCTCGCCCCTCCGTCCAATCATGATCTTTGTAGGCTTGGTAACGGTGATGAATATAGCCGGTGGCGGCGATGCTTGAGTCGGCGCGGGTACCGCCGGGATATTTACTCGCACGGACGTTTCGATCGGCTCGGGCGTCGGCTGTACCACAATGAGGGGCGTCGACGGTTCCATCTCGTTCGGCTCAGCCTCGGGGACTGGCGCGGGTTCCGGTTCGATCTCGGATGCGTAGTTTGGATGCCTATGAGGCGCGTTCTCGAACTGCTGTAAAGCATTAGGAAACCAATCCAGGTGCTCGAGCATTGCCTTGTTGGAAGATACTTTATCGAATGGCTGCGGTTGACCGGGCAATCTGACGAAGAGTATCCACCCTTCAATTTCATAGCCGGAAAAATAGATCTCACCCAAAGCTGCGTAATATACTTCGCGTGAGCGAAGCACGTCCGACCTCAGCGAGAGCTGCTCTTGATCGCTCGCCGCGACGTTGACGATGAATGAATGCTTCGAGAAAAGTTTATGCGGAGTCGGCAATCGCTGCGGCCGGCCAACAAAGTAGAAATCGATTGCTATTCTCGCCGGCAGTTGGCTGAGATTATGAATTTCAATTTCGATGTCGCGCGTTGCTAGATAATCGCGATCAAAGCTGCCCAGCTGGTTTGCCAACGTGTGACAATGTTGCGGGCCGAGCCGATTTCTCTCGCAGAAACACCAATGGAACTTGCGGGCGCGAATTGCTTCGTCGCGGAAGCGAGAATCACGTTCGCGGGCCCTATCGGGAAAAGGCCGAAATAGAGTGCCAGCGCTGAAATGCAGCTGAACACGAAGCTGTGCACACCCGCCCTAAACTTAACATTCAAGGCGCGGCCAGCGCTTCGTCCACGCTCGGGAAAATAAGAAAAAAATTCTCCAGGCGCGCGCTCTCAAGGATGGGCCGGACTTCGTCCCGCACTCCAGCGAGAATAAAAAGTCCGCCGTAATCTTCCATGTCTCGCATTCCGTTGATTAGAACTGCCAGCCCAGAGCTATCGATATAATTCACTCGCGAGAGGTCCACCACCAAGCGAGCCGGCTTCTCTTTGATCAGCTTAGCAATCGATTCTGCCACCTTGGCGGAAACGTGGAGATCGATTGGGCCTTCCAGTGGAAGAACATTGCGCGGGCTTGGGAGTGACATATCGGTTAAAAGTCGAAGAAGATGGTGTATGTCGCACCGGCGAGCCAGCTAAAAAATCGCCCGCTCAATCTCAATCAAAACGATCGCAAGACGCCGCTCTCAAAGTGAAGAATGACCGGCCCCTCTTGAGCTTTGTACGTCCACTGCTCGTTCTTCGATCCGCTGATTCGCTCGATACGCGCCGGCTGGCCTAGCATTCTGATGCATTGATCCGCCGTCATCCCGATTCGAAGCTGACCCCGAGCGATCGCGGCCTTCGCCTCAACCCGCGCATGTTGTGGCACACGTCCGGGTTTAGATTTTCCCGCGATCATCGCCACACCAATGAGCAATACGAGTGCGCATATGCAGATCAGCGCAATCGCCGGCGCCGACCGCTGACGCGCCTTTCTGATTGCCGGTGGCACGGCCGAGTCGGTGTCCAGCACGATCGGTTCGGTTTTTCGTGCCACCCGGAACTCACTAGCAGGTCGCCAATCACTGAAGCCAGCGATCTAATAGAAATCGTTCGGCCGGATTTCGCCGGAAAAGACCTTGTTGCGAAAAATCTGCTCTTCAAATTCTCCCATCACGGCACCTTCGCGCGCCACGTGAAATCTCATCGCAGCAGCCACGGTGACAAAGCCCTCGCCGTACCGCGAGCACAAAATGTGCGGACGCCTAAAATATGGGTTGACCGGGAAAGCCGCGGTTCCGTACTCTGTTTTCTTCCTCGGCTGGATGGCGCCGCCCTGCTCGCAGCATCGTAGCCATTCGAAGGCAGGTCGGCGCCCAAACATTTGGGACACGACGGCGCATGTCCCTTTAGGGACCGGATCAGACGTTGCTGCCGGTCCACTTCAACTTGTGGCGAAGCACACTAAAGAACGAAACGTCCGGCAGGAACCCCAGCTGAAGCATTGCCTTGGCTCGGCGAATCGCGATTTGTGCTTTTGGGGGCAGTCGCACCGGCTCACGACCGTCAACACTCAAGAAGGTCGGATATTCCGTGCTCCCCGGCGCAATCTCGATCACGGAAGAGTCACTGACAATGACCGAACGATTCGTCAGCACGTGCGGGCAAATTGGCGTGATGACAAAAACGCCTGATTCCGGAGACAGGATTGGCCCGCCGGCGGAAAGCGAATATGCGGTGGAACCTGTCGGCGTCGCGATGATTAATCCGTCGGCATTAAATTCCGTAAGCACTTCTCCATTCACCCGCGCATTCAACCTGATCAAGCGCGAGAGATCGCCCCGGCTAACAACGGCATCGTTCAAGGCATGGACGGTTGAAAGCACCCGTTTATTTGTGCGTAGCTCGACCGATAACAACGCTCGTTTGCTGTAGGAAATACGGCCGCTGACGATTGCATCGACGGCTTCGCGATAAGCCGAAGAATTCACGCAGGTCAAAAATCCCAGCGAGCCAACATTGATGCCGAAGATCGGCTTCAGATTTTTCCCCGCCATCGCAACGACGTTCAGAATTGTTCCGTCGCCGCCTAGGACCACGATCAGATCCGAACGTTGCGCGATCTGCACGATCGAGCCGCCGGCTTTCTGCTTCGCAATTTTGGCCGTGTCATTTTCGACGATCACTTCCAACGATCGCTCCTTGAATTCGCCAATGACATCCCGCGCAAGTTTTGCGACGCCCGCCTTTTCCGTGTGCGCGATTAAACCGATCGTTTTCGTGCGCATAGAAAAAATTCCCGGTTACCATCTGCGCCAGCGACGACTGACGGCGCAAGGCCAATGACCTCGTGCCCACACCCTTCGACAAACGATGCGATCTTGCGCTGCGCCTTCTCGTGCAGCGATGCATCGCGCACGATGCCGCCGCGACCGACGTCGGTCCGCTCCAGCTCGAACTGTGGTTTGATCAATGCCAGCACGATTCCGTTCGGAGTTACCAACTGAAACGCATTCGGCAAGATCAAAGTCAGAGAAATGAATGAAACGTCGATCACGCAAACGGCCGCGGCTTCGTCGATTAGTGACGGCGAAATCGTCCGCGCATTGGTTTTTTCGAAAACCGTTACGCGGGGATCGTTGCGAATTTTCCAGGCAAGCTGGCCGTGGCCGACGTCGATCGCATAAACTTTGCGCGCGCCGCGCTGGAGCAAGCAATCAGTGAATCCTCCGGTCGAGGCGCCGATGTCCGCCGCAATTTGATCGCGCACATCGATCTCGAAAAAATCCAGGGCACCTTCCAATTTCAACCCGCCGCGGCCGACAAAACGAGGGGCAGCCGCGGTCGCAATCATCGCGTTCGGGTTAACCAACAGCGAGGGCTTTTGCGCGACCTGCTCGCCAATGCGCACCTCGCCAGCCATGACCGCGCGCTGCGCCTGCTCGCGGCTTGGATAAAGCGCGCGCTCCACCAGAACCTGATCGAGCCGCACCTTTTTCATGATTTCGCCACTTCGGAGGGACTCGCCGCGGCGAGTCCCGGACGCGCGGAAGCGCATCCCTCCGGTTGTCTTGCGGCATGGCAAATCGCTTCGGTCAACGCTGAGACCGCGCGTTCTAATTGTCCATCCGCGATGCACAGGGGCGGCATTAACACAATTGTTTTCCGTATATTTCTTGTTAACAGACCGTAGTCGCGCGCTCGCCGGCAAACTTCGTTTGCCGCTTCCGCATCATCGATGTCGATTCCGGCGATGAACCCGCACTGTCGCACTTCAATTACGCCCGGCAATTCGCGCAATTGCCGCAGCTGCGAGTCGAGTTCCTTGATCTTCGGTTGCAAATTCTCCAGCACATTTTCCTCGCGAAAAATTGCGAGACTGGCTCGTGCCGCCGCACAACCAAGTGCATTGCCAGTGTAACTATGCCCGTAGGCAAGCGCCCGGCCATCAGCCACCGATCCGTCAAATTCCGAGAAGATTTCTTCGGTCGTGAGCGTAATCGCCAGCGGAAGATAACCACCGCTCAATCCTTTCCCGAGCACCATGATATCGGGCAGCGCGTTCTCATGCTCGCTCGCAAACATTTTTCCGGTCCGACCGAATCCCGTCATTACTTCATCGGCAATCATGAGCGCGCCCTTCCGATTGCACCAATCGCGCACCGCCATGAACGTTCCCGGCGGCCAAATTCGCATTCCCGCGGCACCCTGAATCATCGGCTCGATCACCACCGCCGCGACTTCGTCCGACTGTCCGCGAGAAAGTCTTTCCAGTTCTTCGATCGAAACAACGGTGCGAACCGGAAATCTCCAACCTTCCTGATCGACCGAAAACATCTTCGCCGCCCCCAACGCCGCCGCACCCGTAGTATCGCCGTGGTAACCGCTGCGAAACGCGACAAACACAGCTCGTTTCTCGCCCCGCATGTGAAAAAATTGTGCGGCAATGCGCAGCGCCGCTTCGATTCCAGTCGAGCCGTCATCGGAATAAAACACACGCGACAAAGTTTTCGGGGGAAAATATTCAACAATTTCCCGCGCCAGTTCGATTGCGGCCGGGTTCGTTGTCCCCAGAAACGACGAATGTGCGATCCGTTCCAATTGCTCGCGAATTGCCAGATTGATCCGCGGATGATTGTGCCCGTGAATATTTGTCCAGATCGACGAGTTCCCGTCGATGTATTCGCGGCCGCGGCTATCGCGTAAAATCGCGCCCTGCCCTTCGACAATCACGATTGGTTCGTGCTCCGGGGCGCACCATTCCGGCATGTTAGTGAACGGATGCCAGACAAACTGTTTGTCTGTGGCGATTAACTCTTCCGTGTTCCAACTAGTCATGCCTGCGCCGTTCTAGTGAATTCGTTACACCCAATATGCCTCGAGGCGGCGAGCTCCGGCGAGCCCTTCCCTGTAGCACAGCCATCTTCGCTGTGGGGCCGACGGGCATCTTGCCCGTTTCTTCCCCGCATTGACCGGGCAAGATGCCCGGTCGCCCCACAGGCTGGAAGCCTGTGCTACGGATTGGCGGAGGCACATCACTCATTGAATCTCCCGAACCATTTCTCGCAGCGACAAAAGTTCCTCTACCGTCGCCCGCCGCCGGCGATACTTTTTCTCGATGATTTCCTTTAAGGCCAGCAAATCAGCCGGCAACGGACGGTCGTAATAGGTCCACGAGTCCTCGTCGGCGCGTTTCGATTGCAGGCGCCAGACGCCGCCAAAACGCGATGCGCGGACTTCGCGCTTCACCCCGTCTTCTTCGCGTTCGCTCCATACATGTTGACGCGGCATGATTTCGCGCCCTTAGATTAGCGCCCTTGAAAGACGCCGCCAAACTGTTCGCTTACTTTTTCGCGGTCGTAATCGGCGGCGCCCTCCTAGCGCCTCCGCTTTTTTGGAGTGCTCATCGCTTCTCGGCCTTTTTTGCGAAATACGATTTCGAAAGTTTTTTCCATCGTGCACTGCTCGTTTGCGCAGTCGTATTTCTTTGGCCGCTTCTGCGTTGGCTTCGCCTCCATTCTTTCCGCGATCTACAATTGGATAAAAACCGGCACGCCTGGCGCGATGTCGTCGCCGGCATTTTTCTGGCCGGGATTCCTCTCCTTGTCGGCGCCGTCGTCTTAATCGCGACCAGAATTTTTCTTTTAAAAAATGCGGTCCCGTGGAGCTCGCTTGGTGCCGTCCTGGCCGCGGCCATCGCCGTTCCTCTAATCGAAGAACTTTTTTTCCGCGGCCTGCTCCTCGGAATTCTATTGCGTAGCTTGCGACCCGTCGTTGCGACACTGATTACCTCGGGTTTTTTCGCCATTGTTCATTTTCTGAAAGCGCCAAGCAGATCTAACGAGAGCGTGACCTGTCTCTCCGGATTCCATTCGATCGCAAACTCATTCGCGCAATTTGCCGATCCCATGATGGTGCTCGCCGGCTTTACCACCTTGTTTCTCATCGGCTGGATTCTGGCGGACGCGCGCTTGCGTACACGCTCACTTTTTCTGCCGATCGGTCTCCATTCCGGCTGGATTTTTGTCGCCGGCGTCGTCGGCAAAATGACCAAACGCGAAACGATCATCCTACCCTGGCTTGGAACTAACTTGCTGATCGGCTTGGTTCCGCTCGCATTGGGATTGATTACCTGGGCTTTGATGATTGGCTGGTTGCGTTATGCGAATCGACCGCACTCTTGAGCCGTTGCGCGCGGTCGCGTCGCTTTTTTACCCGGCGCTGTGTGCCATCTGCCATGCTCCCGTTGCGCGCGGCGATTATATTTGCCAGGATTGCCTCGACAAAGCGCAACGCATCGTCGCGCCTTTTTGTGCAAAATGTTCCGAGCCCTTTGCCGGCGCAATCGACGGTGAGTTTACCTGCGCGAACTGCGCCAATCGAACACTCGGATTCGATGCGGCCGTTTCCGCTTATCGCAGCCGGGGTGTAGTGCGCTTTATCGTTTTGCAATTCAAATACAATCGCCAGTTACAGCTGCGGCATCCCATCGCGGAATGGTTGCGGGAAGCGATGAATGATGCGCGGCTGCGCCAGCGCCATTTCCATCTCGTCATTCCAGTCCCGCTTCATCCTGCCCGACGACGCGAACGCGGTTTCAATCAGGCCGAGCTTCTTGCAAAAATCCTGGCGCAAAAAATAAATGTGCCGCTGGGCCGAGCGCTCGAACGCATCCGCTACACCACCACCCAAACCGCGTTTGATCGGGTGGAGCGCATGGAAAATTTACGGGGCGCCTTTCATTTACGAAAAAAGATCGGCGTTCGAGGATTGCACGTGCTTCTGGTGGACGATATCCTCACTACCGGTTCGACGTTAAGCGAATGCGCGCGGGTCTTGCGCGAAGCAGGCGCGCAATCGGTTTACGCCGTGACCGCGGCGCGTGCATAAACCATGGCCATTTTCAAAAAACCCGCGATCAAAATTCAAGGGCGCAAGAAGCGCGATATTCCGCAGGGACTTTTTCAGAAGTGTCCCGGATGCGACGAAGTCATTCACGAAATCGAACTGATCGAGAACCAGCGAGTTTGCCCGCACTGTGATTATCACTTCCCGCAAACAGCCAAGGAGCGGATCGAAAGCCTGCTCGATCCCGGCAGCTTTGTTGAAATGGACGCGAATTTGCACTCGATCGATACGCTTCGTTTTCAAGGCATGGCCAGCTATAAGGATCGATTGAAAAAATATCAGGAAACGACGGGCCTGATCGATGCGGTCCTGAGTGGTTACGGAATGCTGGAAGGCGTGAAAGTCGCAATCGCCGTGATGGATTTTACTTTTCTTGCCGCCACCATGGGTTCGGTGGTGGGCGAACGCGTTACCCGCGTGATCGAGTTTGCCACCGCGGAGCGCATTCCGATCATCATCATCTCTGCCTCCGGCGGCGCGCGCATGTATGAAGGCATGCTCAGTTTGATGCAAATGGCTAAGACCAGCGGCGCGCTCGCCCGGCACGCCGACGCGCGCTTGCCTTACATTTCTGTGCTCACCAATCCGACCACCGCCGGCGTAATGGCGAGTTATGCTTCGCTTGGTGACATCATCATCGCCGAACCCAAAAGTATGATTGGTTTTGCTGGGCCACGCGTGATCAGGGAAACGACGCACCAGGATTTGCCAAAAGGATTTCAAACTGCCGAATTTCTCGAGGAACACGGTTTGATCGATCAAATCGTGCATCGAAAAAAATTACGGTCGCAGATTGCGGAGTTTCTGCGCTTCTTTGCGCCCGCCGCCGCTAAAGGCCAGTCCTGCCGCGACCACGCGTGAATTACCGCGAAGCGCTGGCGTGGCTTTACGCAACGCAACGGTTCGGCATAAAGCTTGGGCTCGAAAATATCGAGCGTTTGCTCGTTGTGCTCTCTGTCGTGGAGGGTCGAGCTCCGCGAGACCGGTCATCGATGTCTAGGGGCAATGGCGAAGCGTCGGCGTCGCGAAGCTCCGCCCTCCAGCTGAGGAGCAGAAGCAGCAAGGTCATTCACGTCGCCGGCACTAATGGTAAGGGATCCGTCTGCGCGATGATCGATACGATCGCTCGTGCTGCCGATCACCGCACCGGATTGTTCACCTCCCCTCACCTCATCAGTTTTCGCGAGCGCGTTCGCGTGAACGGCGAGATGATATCGGAAAACGACGTCGCCGGGGGCCTCACCGAAATTCGGGCACTAATTGGCGATTGGGATCCACATCCGACGTTTTTTGAAATCACGACCGGGCTGGCGTTGCAACATTTTCAAAAGACGCGCTGCGAAATTCTGGTGCTCGAAACCGGCATGGGCGGACGACTCGATGCCACTAATGCAATCCAATCGTCGGTCAGCGTCATTACCCCGATCGATTTCGACCACGAGAAATGGCTCGGCCATTCCATTGTCGAGATTGCGAAGGAAAAAGCAGGAATCATTAAGCCACGCACTCCCGTTGTCTCGGCGCCGCAGCGACCGGAGGCGGAAGCAATCATCAGGCAACGCGCTAAAGGATGTGACGCCCCGCTGCAATTCGTTAACGACCCTTGGACGAAAACGAAAATCGCGTTGCATGGCGAACATCAAAAGATGAACGCCGCCGTTGCCATAGCTGCTCTCCAGGCCGCGGGAATGACGGCTTCCGATTATACGATCGCGCGTGGGCTCGAGTCGGTCGAATGGGCGGCACGTTTCCAAATCTGGGACGAGCGTGTCGTCATCGATGGTGCGCATAATCCTGCTAGCGCAAGAATTCTTGCGCAAACGTGGCGGGAGGAATTCGGCAACGAACGTGCGACCATTTTGCTCGCGATTTTGCGCGACAAAAACGTCGCCGCAATCGTTGAGGCATTGCGACCAATCGCAAGTCAGATCGTGTTGCTACAGATTCGCAGCGAGCGCGCCCTGCCCCCGAATGAGCTTGCGCAAGTAATCTCCGCCATTACTCCATCACTCCCCTACTCCACTACTCCATCCGTTGCCGAAGCGATCTCGGCTGCGCAGCGAACGAGCGAGCGCGTTTTGATCACCGGCTCCCTCCATTTCGCCGGTGAGGCGCTAGCGTTTTTGCGCGGCGAACCGAACGCGCTCGAAGAATGCACGCAATGAAACAGGTCACGCGCGAACGAGCGAATTCCTCCGGGTAGCGCGCGCGTCTCGCGTGCTGGTTTCGGCGTCCCGCCGAAACAGTCTTCCCGAAAAGTCCACGAAGGCGGGACGCCTTCGCCAACACGCGAGACGCGTGCGCTACCCGGAATTACGTTTAAGGCGCGGAAAGAAATGGTAGGGCGAGACTCCGTCGAGCCACAAGGCATTCGATGGCTCCGCAGAGCGTCGCCCTACCCCTCAATGCGCGGGAACAATGGGACCGGTTTCCCAACAACATGCCCATCCGGCAAACCGCCCCACTTCACATCCTCGAGACGAAACCGTTCTTCTTTTCCGCTTAATTCCATCTTCCAATTCAACTGATCGAAAATCCCATGCGCCGCCTTCGGCAAAACCGGCGAAATCAAAATCGCGATAATGCGAAGTGATTCGGTCAATTGATATAAAACCGAATCAAGTTCTTCAGCTCCCGAATCGTTCTTAGCTAGCGTCCAAGGTTGTTTCACCTCGATGTTTTGGTTACAGCTCACAACGAAATCGTTGACGCGCTCGAAGGCAGCGTGGAGGGCGGATTGCTCCATCTCGGTACGGTACGCCGAAATGTGCGGGATCGTGCCTGCACCTCGCCCGGATAATTTCCCCACGCGATATCGATGGGCCATGTTGAGTGTGCGGTTAA
>QHRO01000096.1 GCA_003220155.1 Verrucomicrobiota bacterium | reverse complement strand
CTGAGCGGTGATCAATCTTCGCGCCACACCCGCCCGGATTAGTGGCTGCATCCTCGACGGATAGAGCGGACGATGCGCGATATTCTCTGAAGTCGCATAACGCAATTCAATCCGAATGGCCGGCGCAATGGTTGTGAGATCAACCCACGCGAAATCGCTTGTGGGGAGCGCCGAAATTTGCGCGGGAACAACCGGTGGGCCGAGCAAAAAGGTTGCGAAAACGATGAGGGCCATCGCGGGATTAGTTTGCTGCGGTCGCGGCTGGCGGTGCATCAGTCTTGGCGATGCGTTGGAGCAGAAGCCGTGCGCTGTTTTCCGGAATGTTGAAGCGGATTTCCAGATCTACATGTTGGCGATTGATTTCGGGCGGAGCGGCGAAAAGCGGGAGATCGGATTGCTCGATTCGCAGCCAACGTTGCGGATCATCATGAATACTTTTAGCTAGGTCGCTTGCCGCGTTTTCCGATGGAAGTCTCAACAAGAGACGCGCTTTCGCCGGTGTCTGGAGGGAAACGCCCAGTCCGAGCAATTGCGCGCTCTCCAGAAGTTCTCGCGGGAAAATGGGATGAAACGCGCGAGCCAATCCGGGCGGATCGCGCGAAATCAAACGCAAGGTTGTTTCACGATCAAGGGCTTGGAAGCGATCGAAAAATTCGCCCGTGATTTGCAGATCCGCCTCTAGTCCGAGACGCACCCGCACCAACTCGTCCACTCCATCGGGCATTCCGACGGCGAGCGTTTTCGGGCCCACGCGTGCGATGCTGAAGTCGGATCGCTGCCACACCGGAAGACCGCTAATGGTACGTCGTTCGAATTGCTTATCTTCCGCAATTGTCCGCACTACCGTCGAAACATTATCGCGCGCTTCCACCAGCAGAAATTCTCGTGGCGGCGAATTTTCCGCGGTGGTGAGCGCCCGGGTGACCCGTGCGGCGTCGCCGGGAATTCTTAAGCGGGGTGTCTGCGCAGCGGCGCCGATTAAACCGGGCCAGGTTTGCAGCCAAAAATCTTCGTTGCGCCACTTCTTTGGCAAATCGTCGCGATCAAAATGCTCTGCATTTAAGGAGAGAATGGCATCGGTTTCACGCGGCAGCCATTCACGTTTGGGCGGGGATTGAAAGACGAGCGGCAGGACAATTGCCAGCAAGATGAGAATCGAAGCGATGACGAAATAAAATTTTCGCAATTCCTGTTTATCGATTTGCGCGGAGAGAACACTGAGTTGTTCCCTATGTTCGTGGTGACGCTGAACCGATTGGCGGTGGCGGAGGACGTCATGCAATAAGTGCGGCGCATTCGGCGGGGCGATGCCACGGGTGGCAAGATGGCGACCGATGTTCAGGTAAGCCGGATTCTTTCGTTCCTCGACTGTCTGGTGCTGCGCTCGTGCGTCCCGCAACGCGTCTTGCCGTGCGCGTACCTTTTCGGCTAAGGCGCGATCAGTCGCCTCGAATCGCTCGCGCACGCGCGTGATGTTTCGCTCCGTAGCCGACAATTCTTCCTCCGCCGCAGCGAGCTTTTGTGTCGCCTGCCGGCACGCTTCGGCGCTTCCCTCGCGAGCGCGAACAATTTCCGCACGCTCCTGCGGCAACCGCGCGCGTTTGCTGGCGAGAGTCGCAGTGCGTGCATCCAGGTCAGCTGGTGGCGGCACCTGCGCTTGCAAGGCTGAAAGTTGCTTGAGCAATTCGCGATCGGCTGAATCATTTGCTTGCAAGCGGGATTCCACACTGGCCAGCTCGCGCTCACAAAGAGTGGCAGCATTTTTCGCGTCGTCACGCTGTTGCAGGATAGGCTTTTTCTTGGCTTCCAATTTGGCGATCGCGTCGTTTTGGGCACCCGCATTTTCCGCCCGCTCCGCTTCGATTTGCTTGAGCGCAACTTCAATTTGTGCGATGCGCATTGCGACTTCCTTTTGCTCTTGCTCCAGTTTCTTGAGCGCGACGATCTCGTTGCGGACTTCAGGGAAGCTTGCGGCCTGCGCGGTGCCTTCACGTCCGAGATAGATTTCGCTGCGTTGGAGCTGTCGCTTTACGTGTCGCAACGCCAGGCGTGTGCGTTGCCGTCGCACTTTTAATCCAAGCTCGCGCAGACCGGTGCGGATGAAACTCACAAGGGAATGCTAGTCGAACAACGTTTTTGAAAAAGTGCAATTCAATGTTGTGGAGGTTCCCGTAAGAATAGAAGCGGTTTTTACACGCACCGTGTAAATTCACAGCGCGCCGTCATCCTGAACGAAGTGAAGGATCTTACAAACAGTGGTTGAGCACGCGAGGTAATTTGTGCGTTCTAACATCGAGTGCGAGGTCCCTCGCGGCGCTCGGGATGGCAACGCTTTCACCCTTGCCGTTATATCACCCTTGGATGGAAGAGGAGTTACCTCTTTCCGGGAATCACTCTTCTTCGCTCAATTTCGCCAGGACGCTGAAATCCTCGAGCGTGGTCGTGTCGCCGGTGACGCTTTTGCCACTGGCAATTTCCTTGAGCAAGCGCCGCATGATCTTGCCGCTCCGCGTTTTTGGCAACGCTTCCGCGAATCTCACCTCATCCGGCTTCGCGATCGCGCCGATGTGAGTACTGACATGATCACGCAATTCCGTTTTTAACCCGGCCGATGGGTTGGCGCTTCCTTTCAAGGTGACAAATGCGACGACGGCCTGCCCTTTCATTTCATCAGGCCGACCTACCACCGCTGCTTCCGCCACTTTCGCGTGCGCGACCAATGCGCTCTCGATTTCCGAGGTGCCGAGACGGTGTCCCGCGACATTGAGGACGTCGTCAATACGACCAACAATCCAAAAATATCCATCGCGATCGCGCCGCGCACCGTCGCCGGTAAGATAGCGTCCTTCGAACTCGCTCCAGAACTGTTTTTGATAACGTTCCGTGTCGCCATAAATCGTGCGCAACATCGATGGCCACGGCTTTCGTATGATCAATTTCCCGCCTATATTCGCGCCGACCTCGTCACCACGGTCGTCCACCACTGCGGCATCGACCCCAAAAAAAGGCAGCGTTGCGCTCCCGGGTTTGGTCGGAATTGCGCCTGGCAATGGTGTGATCAGGATCGAGCCGGTCTCGGTTTGCCACCAGGTATCGACGATCGGACAGCGCCCGCCGCCGATCGTCTTGTGATACCACATCCAAGCCTCGGGATTGATCGGCTCGCCGACCGATCCAAGCAGGCGCAAGGACGAAAGGTCATGTTTCTTCACCCAGTCATCGCCCCAGCGAATGAACGCACGAATCGCAGTCGGCGCGGTATATAGAATTGTTACTCGATAATCTTCGACGATTTTCCAAAAGCGGTCCGGCTCCGGCCAGTTCGGCGCGCCTTCATACATCAAAGTCGTCGCGCCGAGGGTAAGCGGGCCATAGACAACGTAACTGTGGCCGGTGACCCAGCCGACGTCCGCGGTGCACCAAAAAAGATCTTCGTCGCGGACATCGAAGACATATTTCATCGTCGAATAAATCCCGAGGAGGTAGCCGCCGGTGGTATGCAGAATTCCCTTCGGTTTTCCGGTCGAGCCGCTGGTGTAGAGAATGTAAAGCGGATGCTCGGAATCCAGGGCAACGGGTTCGCAATTCACACCGACGTATTCCAACTCGCGGTGCCACCAAACGTCGCGCCCTTCCTCCATGTGGATTTCATTGCCTGCCCGCTTTAAAACGATCACACGCTTTACCGACGTGCCGCCGCTGAGGGCGTGGTCGACATTGTTTTTTAGCGGTACAATTGCCCCGCGCCGGTAGCTGCCATCGGCTGTAATCAACGCGATCGCCCCGCTGTCCGCGATGCGATCGCGAATGCTGTCAGCGCTGAATCCACCGAAGACAACAGAATGGACGGCACCGATCCGCGCGCACGCCAGCATCGCAATTGCGGCCTCGGGGATCGTCGGCAGATAAATGATAACGCGATCGCCTTTGCGAATTTTGTTGCGCTTTAGGACGTTGGCAAAATGGCAGACTTCGCGATGTAATTGCTGATAAGTGAGAGTGCGTTTCTCGCCCGGTTCGCCTTCCCAAATAATCGCAGCTTTATTTCGTCGCGGACCATCAAGATGACGATCAAGACAGTTCTCTGAAAGGTTAAGCTGCCCGCCGAGGAACCATTTTGCGAAGGGCGCCTTCCAATCGAGCACTTTTTTCCACGGCTTTCGCCAGGCCAGCTCCTTCGCTTCTCGCGCCCAAAATGTGACCGGTCGTCGAATCGATTCGCCGTACATTTTTCGATACTGGGCGAGCGATTTGATCCGCGCTTTTTTTGCAAAATCTTTCGCGGGCTTGAAGACGCGCTTCTCGATTAAATGCGATTCGATGTTCGTTTCCATTCGAACTTCCTAATATCGCGGGCCGTTTTGTAGAGCAAGTATGGGCGGTATAGAAACCGGGAAGCGTTAAACCCCTAAAGCGATGGCGTGATGAAACGTTGCGAACAGTTTTAACGATTTAACCATTCAACGTTTTTAACATTGTCCTATTCCATGAGCTCGTGGAAGGATTTCTCCATGAGCGATCACGTTTACAAGAAAATCGAACTGGTTGGTTCTTCACCGGAATCGATCGAGGCGGCGGTGGAAAACGCACTGGCCCGTGCCAAAAAGACAATCCGCAATATGCGCTGGTTAGAGGTGACGGAAACACGCGGTCACATTGAAAATGGCAAAATAGATCATTGGCAGGTCGCGGTGAAAGTTGGCTTTACCCTGGAAGGTTAGACTTCGTCATCCCGAGCGCAGTCGCGGGATCCCGAGATGAAATCTTTAAGGTGCCGCGACGGGATCCTTCGATTCCGCTTCGCTTCACTCAGGATGACGCGGGAAGGTGCGCTCTATTCTTCTTCCTGGATGACCTCGTACACTTTGGTCGCGCCGTAAATCAACAGCGCCGGCTTGAGCGCGAAGATGAGCAGACGGACCACGCCGCCAAACAAGCGACCGATCGGCAGGCGATTGAGGATGAAACCAGCCAGAAGTGCGATGAGAAGCGACTGCCCTGGCTTTTCACGCACGAATTCCTCCGCCTGGGTTACCACTTCGGAAAATTGGTCCTGGGCGTAGCGTACGCCGCGCAATGCAATATCATTGTTTTCGTCCATAACTTTGTTTCGGTTGCCAGGGCCGCTTTGCGTGTTTTCATCCCGCTAGCGCAACGTCAGCCAAATCGTGCTGGCGCCGCTGTCCGGCGGAAACTCAACCGGCCGCGGTTCAGAATGAAAGCTGCTCGCTCGACGCGATGCCTTCAAGCAAAAGCGCGCCATCACTTCGAGGGCACGTTGATTCAGCGCGGTGCAGTTGGTCGAAAGCAAGATGCGGCAATCCCGGTCGGCCACTTCCAACGCCGCCATGAGCAAGCCTTCAAAATCTGATTCGACCTGAAAAGTTTTTCCGCGGTGCGAACGCGAGAATGTCGGCGGATCAAGGACGATTAAATCGAACTTTTGATCTTGGCGCGACAGCCGCGGAAGAACTTCAAAAACGTCGTCGGCGATAAAATGGTGTCCCGTTGCCGGCAAGTCATTGAGCGCAAAGTTTGCGCGGCCGCGCTCAAGCGATTTTTGGGACAAGTCCACGCTCACAGTGTTGGCGCCGGCTACTGCCGCCGCCAGCGAAAATGAACAGGTGTAAGCGAAGCAATTAAGCATTTGCTTTGGTGCGCTCTTGCGAACAAAGCTTCGATTTTCACGTTGGTCGATAAACAGTCCCACGGAATAACCGCCACTGAAATCGATCTCAAAGCGCAGACCGCGTTCCATCACGACACTGCGCGAGCCGATGTTGGAATCACCCAGAATTAGTTTTGGCGCTTGACGCTCTTGATTACGCTTCGGCAAAAAACGCTCGAACATTCGTTGGGCGTTGAAGCCCATCGCTTCCGCCCAGAGAAAATATTCTGTGGTCAACCCCTCACGTGCTGCCTGGTTCTTAAAGGAAACCAGAACATCACGTCCCAATCGTTCCACCCAGCCATCCGCGATCGTCCAAAGACGATAGGCATCCGTTCCCTCCGCTTCGAAATCGCGCATCAATTGGCGCTCGATCCAGGTCCTTTTCACGCTGTCGTTCTAATTTAATCACGCGTCATCGCCTGTCTTGCCGCGTTCGGCGCGCACGATAAGCTCGGCGAGTGCAGCAAGTCACGTTGCGTGTTCCAGCCAGCACTTCGAATCTCGGGCCTGGTTTCGATTGTCTTGGAGTAGCGCTTTCTCTTTACAACAATATAACGGTCAGCCGAGGCAAACGCAGCGTGGTCAGCGCAATGATTCGAGATGCAGCGAGAAAATTTTTCGCAGCCGCACAATGCAAGGCCTTCGAGTTTTCCTGCGATATTAGAGGCGATATTCCAATTGCTCGTGGGCTTGGCAGCAGCGTAACCGTGCGACTCGGCATACTTCATGCCTTGAACAAAATTGCGGGGACAAATCTCACCCGCCACGAGTTGTTTGCGCTGTGTGCGGAATTGGAAGGTCACTCAGACAACGCTGCGCCCGCGAGCTTCGGCGGATTCACCCTCGCCCGCGGCCTGGAGACGCAGCACTTCAACGTTTCTTCACGACTTCGCTTCATTCTGCTCATTCCAAATTTCGAGATCGCAACGAACGCAGCGCGGCAACTATTGCCTTCCAAGATTT
>QHRO01000351.1:1339-1653 GCA_003220155.1 Verrucomicrobiota bacterium | reverse complement strand
TCTCGCCGTTTCCACTGCGATTGCCTTGCGTGATCGTCACCTGCCAATGTGCGCTGGCATCGTCGCGCTCTCCCCCTGGGCCGATCTTACCTGCAGCGGTGAAAGCATAACCAGCCGCGCCGCAGCCGATATCGAATGCACGCGTTCCGGCTTGCTGGAGATGGCGGGCTTATACATGGACGGCGCTGATCCTTCTCAACCTCTGGCCTCGCCCGTGTTCGCCGATTTCGCCGGGCTGCCGCCGTTACTCTGTGTAGTTGGTGGAGACGAGATACTTCTCGATGATTCCATTCGTTTGGTGCGCAACGCCGGAA
>QHRO01000351.1:0-1267 GCA_003220155.1 Verrucomicrobiota bacterium | reverse complement strand
GAGGCGGCCGTACCGGCCGCAAATTCCAGGAGCACTTTAAAATTTTGGATCTTTTTCTGTCCGGGTAGCGCGCCCGTCTCGGGTGCTGGTTTCGGCGTCTCGCCGAAACGAACTTCTCTTTAAATTCCCGATCTGATAACCCTTCGCCCGAATGAGATGATAATCGGCGGCCATTTCCGCGTCACGGTCTTACGATTCACGATTCACGGATCACCATTCACGCAGCTGTCTTTTCTACTTCACACCCGCATTGGCAAAGTCTTCTGCGCCGGGAATGCTGTCACGGAGAAGCCAGGTGTCTTGTTGGGCTTGCCAGTTGCCTTTCACCTTTTGGACCTGAACAGGCTCCGGCTCAAAGTCGACCCACTGAGTCCATCGGCCGCATTGTCTAAAGACGGTCAAGTTCGCGAGGCCATCTAACAATATTCCCTGGTCTCCGGCCTCACGACATGGAGCTTGCTTGAACGATACTTCTCCCGCCCATTCGAGTCCGTTCATCCAATCGGCCTCAGTCAGGTCGGCCGAACGAACGCCTTCGACCGTGAGTTCACGCATTTCCCCGATAAAACGAACTGGCGCAAACGAAGTTCCCGTGTTTCGCCAACCGTCGGCCACTTTGCTCCAATGCTTCTTCACTTCGGCAAGGGCAGCAACTCACGATAACGGGGGTCATCAATGCCAGCGCAGCGATTAGTGTGATTCTGTGAATGATTAAGTTCTTCATGCGACGCTCCGTTCGGTAAATGTGAGAGTCTGGGGAATCCGGCTCGTTTCACGCGGGGGAGGGAAGCACACGCGCGCGTCGCGCGTTCACGAACTTTTAATCAGTGCTTGTTTGCTCGATTCCTAGACAACCCGCCAAATCCCACAGCGTGGTGTTCAACGCGTTGTATAACCGCCGTTGGCAAAAATTGTCTGGCCGGTAATCCACCAGCCGTCGGTCGCTAGAAATTTCACCACGGGAACAATGTCCTCAATCCTGGTCAGCTCGCCGTTTATCGACTGCGACTTGTGGTAGGCGACACGCTCCGGTGTTTCTTGACCATAGAAGAACGGAGTGTCCATCGGTCCGGGCCCAATGGCGTTGACCGAGATGCCACGCCGTCCAAACTCCTTGGCGGCGGCGCGGGTAAAATCCTCCACCGGCGCCTTGCCGCCCGCGTAGGTCGAATAGCCGTCGGTGAAGGCCGCCAGTAGTGAAGTTACAATGGTAATGACCTTGCCGCCTTCGTTCAGATCGATGCCGGCCTGCTTGATGAAAAAGAAT
>QHRO01000095.1 GCA_003220155.1 Verrucomicrobiota bacterium | reverse complement strand
TGCAATACCTACGGTTTTACGCCCACCCTTACGTCTATTCGTGTGCGCTTCCCCCGGTCGTAGTCGCGGCCATCCTCAAGGCACTGGAGATCGGCACCGGTCAGCCCGAACTACGAACACAACTATGGAACAACGCCGATTACTTCCATGCCCAACTGCGAGGTCTTGGTATCGATACAGGCGCATCGACCACCTACATCATGCCGATTGTAATCGGCGATCGAGAACGAATGTATCGACTTGGTCACCAGTTGCGAAGGCGCGGTCTTTGGGTGGCGCCAGTGGATTATCCGGCTGTCCCGCAAGACCGGATTTGCTTCCGCGCTTGTGTGACTGCTAAACACACTCGCGCTGATCTCGACGAGGCGCTGAACATCCTCGAGGACACCTTGGCTCCGGCTGCACTGCAGCATGCCTGAGTTGTTGCTCAGGACTGCCTGTCAATGCCGGTGCAGATCATCGAACCCTCGACCACTCCGGAAGCGACTTACAAGGCGCGCGAGGTCGAAGGAATTCTCGATCTTTATTTCTACCGCAAGATCGGGTTTTGGCTCGCGCATTTTTTCGCGCGACTGAATGTCACGCCGGCGGGCGTGAGTCTTTTTGGCGCCCTCTGCGGCGTAATTGCGGGTCACCTCTACTTTTATCGCAATTTAGGCACAAATATCATCGGCATGGCGCTGCATGTCTTCGCCAATGCCCTCGATAACGCAGATGGGCAGTTGGCCCGCTTAACCCGAAGGGAGAGCCGGGAAGGTCGGGTTATCGACAGCCTGGCCGATCACCTCATCTTCTTAAGTATCTATGTCCATTTGGCGCTACGTTGTTCGATTGAAGGTGCCTCGCCGCTCGTTTGGCTTCTGGCGGTGACTGCCGGAATTAGTCATGGTTTGCAAGGCGCCGCCGCCGATTATTATCGGACTCTCGATCTTTATTTCTACCGCAAGATCGGGTTTTGGCTCGCGCATTTTTTCGCGCGACTGAATGTCACGCCGGCGGGCGTGAGTCTTTTTGGCGCCCTCTGCGGCGTAATTGCGGGTCACCTCTACTTTTATCGCAATTTAGGCACAAATATCATCGGCATGGCGCTGCATGTCTTCGCCAATGCCCTCGATAACGCAGATGGGCAGTTGGCCCGCTTAACCCGAAGGGAGAGCCGGGAAGGTCGGGTTATCGACAGCCTGGCCGATCACCTCATCTTCTTAAGTATCTATGTCCATTTGGCGCTACGTTGTTCGATTGAAGGTGCCTCGCCGCTCGTTTGGCTTCTGGCGGTGACTGCCGGAATTAGTCATGGTTTGCAAGGCGCCGCCGCCGATTATTATCGGACAACCTATCTTTATTTTGTGAAGGGTGGATTACCGGTGGATTTGGATTCCTCCATGATCTTGCGCTCGAGTTATCGAAAACTCCGTTGGCGTGATCAGCCGCGGCCCAAGTTTTTGCTCGCGCTCTATTTAAACTTCACCCGGCAACAGGAAATGCTGTCACCCCGGCTAAATAGATTGCGAGAAGTATCGAATCGATCATTTCCTCATCAGATTCCGGAATGGTTCAGGACGCGCTATCGAATTTCCGCCCGGCCAATGTTCAAGCTGTGGGGATTGTTAATGACGAATACACGGATGCTCGTTTTATTTATCTTTTTATTTCTTGATCAGCCGATTTGGTACTTCTGGTTCGAACTCACCGTGCTTAATTTGCTTCTTGTTTACCTGATTGTCCGCCAAGAAAACATGGCTGAATCGCTGGAGGAAGCCGCGGTGACACGGCAAACTTCGGCGTAGATCGCGTTCGCACTCGTGTCTGAGATCGAAGTTTCAGAAGTCAGGTTGCGCCGGGATCGCGATGCCTTCATCAAATTTCAGTGGCGAATTTACAAGAACGACCATGCCTGGGTGCCGCCATTAATCATCGAGCGCAAGGCATTCCTCAATCGCAAGCGGCATCCGTTTTACAAGCACGGCGACGCTGCATTATTTCTGGCCCGACAGAACGGCGAGATCGCTGGGCGAATCATGGTGAGCGATGATCCGAACTACAATACGCTGCATCAATCGAATGTCGGCTGCTTTGGCCTCTTCGAGTGCATTGACGATCGCAAAGTCGCTGCTGCGCTTTTTGAGGCTGCGGCCGACTGGCTCCACCAAAAAGGGCGCATCGAGATGATGGGTCCGATCGATTATTCGACTAACTACGTCTGTGGTCTTTTAATCGACGGATTCCAATTCGCACCTACGATTTTGACCGCACATAATCCGCCGTATTACCGGGAGCTGATCGAGAGCTCCGGCTTTGCAAAAGCGAAAGACTGGTACGCCTGGTGGTTTGCCGATCCGGCAAAAGCCGCCACGCGCTTGCGACCACTGGCCGAACGTTTCCGGAAGCGTTGGCCGGTCACGATCCGCGCTGGAAATCTCAAGAATGTTCGCGAAGAAAGCAGGCGGCTCCGGCAGATTTACAATCAAGCGTGGGAAAAGAATTGGGGTTTTGTGCCGTTCACCGAGGCGGAGATCGAGTTCATGACGCACGAGCTCAAGCAGCTCGTTATTCCAGAGTTCACACTCATCGCGGAAGTCAGCGACGAGCCGGTCGGCTTCATCCTATGTGTGCCGGACATCAACGTCGCCTTGCGTCATATCAATGGCCGGCTTACGACTTTCGGATTGCCAATCGGCCTTGCTAAACTTCTTTATTACAAGGGCCGCACGCGAACCGCCCGGCTTATCGCGCTGGGCGTGATCGAAAAGTATCGCCGTAGCGGCATTGCCGAAATGCTCGTGCTGCGAATCGTCGAAGACGCAATGATCAAACGTGGATTCACGGGAGAACTCAGCATGACGCTGGAAGATAATTTTAGGATCAATCGTTTTCTCGAAGCAATCGGAGCGGAGCGCTACAAGACATATCGAATTTTCAAAAGGACACTGACGTAATGAGCAAGCCTCAGGACGGTTTCGTTTCGCGGTTTCTGAATCGGCCGATTTCGCGCCGCATAACGCCTTTTCTGCTCAAGTTTCCGATCCATCCCAGCGCCTGGACGATATCGATCTTTGTTTTGCCCCTAATCGCCTGTCTGTTTTTTGTGCGCGGGGATTACGTAAGCGTCGTCATCGGCGCGGCCATTTTTCAGGCGTTCAGTATTCTTGATGGTTGCGACGGCGAAATTGCGCGCGCCAAAAATTTGGAATCGAAGTTTGGGGAACGTTTGGATAACTTCTGCGATTTTCTTGCAAGTCTTATCTACGTTCTCGCGCTTGGGTGGGGGCTTCAGCGTTCGGGTGAAGGGATTATCTGCGCCACTCTGATTACGGTTAACGAATGGCTTCTGCGAGGCGGCAAGGGCAAAATGTCGTCTGCTTCGTCAATGTTGCATGAGTCGTTTTACGTGAGGCACCATGGAATGATCGGGCATTCCGGTTTGCTGAATCTCGGTGAGCGATTTGTGTGGTGGCTTTTTCAGCTGACTAAGCGGGACATGGCTGTGTTCGTTTTTCTAATGCTTGCGTTACTCGGCCTTGCTGACTGGATCCTTCATCTCTGGACGATTGTTGCCGGCACGAGCCTAATTCTCAGCGCGATTGCCGCGATCAGATCCGGCATTGGCCGTGGCGATGTCATGACACGCGAGCCGCGATCTTAATTGCGTCTCGGCGCACGCCAGCATTGCGGGCGTGTCGATGTCCTGCCACCAGGCATTTCCGATATCGACCGCGCGGGCTTTGCCTCCCGACGCCATCGATCGCACTCCATCAGCAAGACTACAATCTCCGTCCCGTTTTACTCGTTCGAGGTAATCAAAGATTTTTAGCGGACAGATAAAAAGACCGGTATCGATCGCATCGTAACGCGTTAAATCTTTGCCGATCTGAAGAATTTGGTCCCCCCGAGGCTGAACTTTCATCGCATCATCGACATCGAAAATTGAATCCAGCTTTCGGTCGATCGCGAGATTGAGTTGGTCAAGGACGGCGTCACGGACCAGAAGATCGACAATTGATCGGTCAAATAAATGGTCGCTCATCGTTAAAAGAAAGGGCGATGTTACCCGATTGGCCGCGGTGAGGAGTGAGACGCCGTTTTGTTTTCGCCAATCGCGATTTTTGATGAAACAGGGCTCAATCTTGGACGGAATCAACTGTTTGACCGCCTCGATCATCCGAGCACTTTGGTAGCCAACGATAAAGCTGGCTTTTTTGATTCCCGCGTGGACCAGTGCATCGATCGTGTAACAAATCAACGGACGGCCAAGCACGGACACGAGCGGCTTCAAGAATGTTCCGTCGGAGCCGCGTAGACGCGAACCCGACCCGGCCATTAAGATCACTGCATCGGAGATCGCAGTCATATGCCGTAATATCTCCTAAGGCCCCAGATCCTGACGCGCTGGGGAAGAAATCTAAAAATCAACGGCGCGATTTTTGTTTGAAATCCGTCGCCGACGGTTATGCGGGGTGGCGGATTCGTCTGATCGATAAGTTCGCAGACACGTCGCGCGACCAGATCTGGTTTCGGCGCGTCCCTGATGTTACGCTCAACTGCGTCCCACGTTTTGGCCAGATTGGCTTCGTATCGCCGATCGTAATCTTTGCTCTTGATCACCGCATCGTTAAAAGGAGTGCAAATATCAGCCGGCTGAAGATCGATAATCCGCACGTTGGAATCCAGCAGTTCGAGCTGAATCGACATCGTAAACGAAGCCATCGCCGCTTTGGCCGCGTTATATGCGGCCATGAATGGTACGGGCAAACGGCCGGCGAGTGAACTCACATTAATGATCAGGCCTTCTCCTCGGGGGCGCATTGCGGCAAGGCCAAGCTGCATCAATCGAATGTGCCCAAAGACAAGGACTTGGAATTGGTCGGAGATGATTTCAGGAGAAAGAGATTCAGCGGGACCAAAATGACCGCCGCCAGCGTTGTTGATCAGGACGTCGAAATGACCCGCTTCAGCGAGGGCCGTGTTAAACCCTTCGTCGATTGACGTTGGATCGGACAGATCGAGCCGCGCCGGATGTAATCGAAGCAACTGTGGAATACGAGCTGGATCGCGCGAAGTCGCCCACACTTCGTGGCCGTGCCCAGTCAGCGCTTTGGCGATTGCCAGCCCGATGCCGCGGCTCGCGCCGGTAAGGAAAATTCTTTTCACAGTCGGTGCAATCCTCGATGGGTAAGCTGGTGTTTACGCTTTATTGCTGAAACGCAGTGATGTCGATCTTGTTCTAATGTTCCTGCTGATCTGGTTTGTCGTTGCCATCGTAATTGTCGCCGGCCTCGCATTGTTGTTTCGCCCTTCTGGAACCCGTCGGCAACAAGTCCAATTTATCCGTGAGACTTTGGCAAACAGCTCTCGGTCGGGTCATCCGCGCGTGATTGTTTCATTGTCGACCGTGCCCGACCGGATCAACAATTTGAGGCCGACGATTCGATCCCTTCTAAAGCAAACGCGGCCGCCAGATGAAATTGTGTTGGCCATCCCGGAATTTTCGGTTCGCGAGCAGCGGCCTTATGTCGTGCCGAAATATATTTCCCAGTTGCCGCGCGTGCGTGTTTTGCGCTGCCGCGAGGATTACGGGCCAGCAACGAAGTTTATCGCCGCGATTCAGGATGAGTTGGCAGCGGGGCGGGAGAATACATTGATCATGGTGGTAGACGACGATCGGCTTTATCCGCGCGATGCGCTGGAAACCTATCTGCATTTCAACAACCAGTTCCCGGACGCGGCCCTTTGCTTTCGCGGCGCCGCCATGCCCTCCACCTTAGATTGGGACGACGCGAAAATGATTTACGCGAAGGACCTTCGCGAGCCGCGCTCCGTAGCCGTAATCACTGGATGCGGAAGTTACCTTGTGCGGCCAGGGTTCTTTGACCGATCGCTCTGGGATTATTCAGAAGCCCCATCCGTTGCCTTTTATATTGATGACATTTGGATCAGCGCATGGCTCAGCCGCCGCGGCGTGAAAAGATATGTTGTTCCGGCGTCGGCCATGATGCGCAGTGTGTTTCGGCAACGACGAACTGTGTCCCTAAACAAGATCCACGATCGTCAGAAACTCAACAATGAAACGATCGCGTTTTTTCGAGACGCTTGGGACGTCTTCGCTTCGTCCTAAGGACGTTCGTCCTTGCGATGGGTATGGTGCCGCCACCAGTGAACGCCGAAGACTGCCAGGAAAGCCGCAGCGCTGATGACTTGTCCGACAATTCCGCCTAGGAATGCGCGGCAGACGAGAGCGGGAACAAGCGCGATCCCCGCGGCGACCAGCGGCGGACGAATGTCGCTCCACGAGTCTTTCCAGCCAAACACCCATCGCAGCGTTGCGTAGCGTAGGATGCC
>QHRO01000026.1 GCA_003220155.1 Verrucomicrobiota bacterium | reverse complement strand
TGTTCTTCAAGAGCGATCTTATCTGGCTCGTGCGCGGTAATCCAATTTTTATATCGCTCTTCTGGTTGCTCCGCTTTTTGCGCAGGTGTCTCGGCCGGTTTCGGCCCGCGCAACATGCGCCGCACCCTGCGTTTTGCTCGGCCGAATTCGCTCGCCACTCGCTCCGCGACCGTTCGCTTTGGTTTCGGTTCCTTGCGAATGTCGAAACAGCGACCTTTTTTGCGGCAGGCGGCTTTGGCAACGTTGATCAGGCTTTTCAGCTCGGCGATTTTCTTATTCGCCTCACTTTGTTCGAGCGCGGCGGCGAACTTCTGCAATTGGTCCAGCTGGCTGTCCATTACCAACTGCGCTTTTGCGCGATCGCGCCGGAGCGCATTGGTTGCCGCCTCCAGGTTAGCCATTATTCGACCCTGCTCTTCCATGATCCGCTGCACTTTCCAGCGATCTTCGAGCAGCGATTGCATCCAAACTTTGCGCGCCTCGAAGGCAAACTTGTCGCGCTCCGCCATCTTCCTCCCGGCCTGCGCTTCGATGCGCGCGGCGGCGAGACGATAGATCTCGGCCAGCTCGGGAGCAGTGGTTTTCGAGATTAGCAGTTGCTCAAAAAAAGATTCAGGAGCCGGCAACCTTTGCGAGCTCGACCCTACGCCCAGGCCGATCCCTTCAGAGAATTCCTCGTTAGGCCGTCCCGCCATCCAATTGCGCCATGCCCTTTTCGGACTATCAGCGCGCTCCAGCTTTATTCCGTGAACGGCCACGATTGCTTGCGCGCTAAGTTTAGATTGCCATGCGGAAACCTCGCGGCCTATCGCAGCGCCCGCATCCAGATCATTGATGAGCAGCAGATCGACGCTCTCTTCTGCGAACTCCGCTCTTGAATCTTCCCGCCGCAGCCGTGCGAAATCGCCGTAGAATTCGTCACAATATTCTTCTCCCGCGCGCCCGGCCGGATCGTGATTCCAGTCGCTTTCATCGCCACGAAAAATCGCCACGCATCGACAGTCCAAACGATTCTCGCGCACGGCCTGACACAAGGTGAAGAACGCCTCACCGTCTCCGAATCCGAGGGTCACAATCGATTTTGGCCGGGACAGCGCAACCAGATCGTAAAACAGCGCCAGGTAAAAACGGGCCGGACCGCCGACGAAAAATTTCGGCTGAAAATGAAGCAGGCTGGGCAAATTCTTAAACATCGGTCGGCCTGTCGATGATCGCACAATTCATGGGGCGCGGCGAGGCGGTGGAAATTTTCTCGCAACCATTCGGTCTCAGCAACGAAATCAAACTGCCTTATCCGCCACCGCGCACAGGTGGGCGTGAAGCGCGATTCCATCCCGCGTCCGCAGCGGATGTTCGATGTAAGAGAAAACCTCCACGCGCGAGAAATGGGGAGCGAGAAGCTCACGCAGACTGGCGCGGGTAAAGAAATTCTTATGGTCGCCCTCCAGCAGGTGCCAGGGCACAGCTTCCCAATCTTTGAAGTAGGGGATGACCTCGATGTTCGGCACCGAGAAGAGCGTCCTCTTGCGAACGACTCGCGAGACCTCTTGCAGAAATGATTTCGGATCCTCGATATGCTCGAGCACTTCAATGCAGATGACTTCATCAAATTCCTCATTCCCGCACGGGAATGCTTGCGCGCTCGGTGTGATTCTGCGAAACGGCAAGCGGCGCTCTTGCAGCAATTGCAAGCAGTGCGGATTGAGTTCCAACCCAGTCCATTGATGCCCGGCCGCAACCAGCCCAGAAGCGTAAGCGCCGGCTCCGCATCCGACATCGAGGACCGAGCTTCCAGCCGAGAGATAATCGAGGATAAGGCGCAATATCTCGGTGCCGGGTTCCAGCACTGGCGGGCCAGAGCCATAAATATTTTCGCGGTGCAGCACCAGGCTTTGCATCGGGAAAACCACCTTCCCGAAACACCGTTTCTCGAGACCACCAGACACCAGATGGACAGATACCTTCCCAATTGAATATTCGGCGGCATCGCCATCCCACGAGGCGGTTACTTCGATCGTGGCTTCGCGCGACGCCTCGTTAGGCTGGACCGCGCGCGTCAGGAACCGGAATGCCACCGGAAAATCGCGCGGCAGCGAGAGAAAGTCGGAGACATCCGCGCGCGCAAACAGAAGTCGCGTTTCCCCGATCGGAGCGCCCTCGAGCCACCCCCGCACCCGACAAGCCGACGGCTCGCGCGCCTCGGCAAAAATCCATCCTGCAATTGAGATGCACTCATCGTAAACCGCTTGGGCGGGCCGGGGCGTATCAATGCACTTGCGCATCTGCGCCAACTTTGCGAAGGACTCGTTAGGCATGGCTCGGCATCCAGGATTTTCAAGCCCCGATTAGAGGGAGATCTCAGTTTGTGGGTGGTTCAGAAGCTCCAAAGCCCAATCCCCCG
The DNA here is from genome assembly GCA_003220155.1 of Verrucomicrobiota bacterium. Classification (GTDB taxonomy): domain Bacteria; phylum Verrucomicrobiota; class Verrucomicrobiia; order Chthoniobacterales; family UBA10450; genus AV69. Next base: position 17,462 of record QHRO01000026.1, on the reverse strand, counting down.
ATCCCGGTTAATTTACTCGCATGATCCGATGGTTTGCGTCCCCACAGCGAAATGAGTTCCTCTCCCGCATAACTCTCGATTTGCTCGAAGCCCGCCCGCTTCAGGTATTCCTGTAGCTCCTGCGGCGTCGAGCAAACGGTGATGTGATCGGGACGCTCAGCGGGTGAGAACTTCCGGTGCGTCTCAAAGATGGCCCAGCCACCATCGCAACAAAGATTCACATTATCGACATAAAGCTTGCCGCCGGGGCGCAAAACGCGAAAGGCCTCCTTGACATAGCTATAGCGGTCCCAGCTTTCCAAGTGCATGAAGACAACCGTGCAATAGGCAACGTCGATGGAATTGTCGTTGATCGGGCGCAGATCATTTCTCGATAGCTCGACGAATTCCACATTCGAAAAATCGCGGAGCCGTTCGGCTGCAAACTTGAGCATGTGAGGAGAAACATCCGCGCCGATCCAACGGCGGCAGCGCCCGGCCAAATGTTTCCCGACCCGGCCAATGCCACAACCGATTTCGAGCACGACATCGGTCGAATGAATGCCGACGTGGCTAAGCAGAAACTCACTCGTGCCGACGCCACTTCGCTCGACAATCGCTTCATCCTCGGTGCCGCTAACGTGCATCTTCGCACTAGAAAGCGATTCCGAGAGCGCCGTCCAAACGCTCTTGTAGTCCGAACGCATCATTAAGGCCGCGCCCTTGTAGCTGTTACGAGAGGGATGGCCAATACCCTCCCGATACACTTAGGGTGGCTGAGTAGCGGTAACCACAGTAACGCCCCGCGTCAAGCGATGTTCACCGCGGCATACTCCCTCCAAGGATGAGAATGCGCTCGTCATTCGTGCGCCAGAGATAAGGCACCACAGGTGTTGCAATTTGTCCAAAATCAGCCTGCACCGGAAGGATGGCGGTCTCTTCTGCCACTATAGGCCACCCAGGCAATTGGATCGCTGGCATAACGAAGATCGAACTCGCCGGTTACGATGTAATCGAAGCGCTGCCGTTGAAGAAGCTCCATCGCTTCGAACCAGGGAATGACTGTAGAGCTCGCCGCGATCCGTTTCCATTCCGTTGGTAAGATCATAAGCTCTCGGATAGCTAGAACCGTCTTTTCTTTCCCAGCGTGTTGCTGGAGCCAAGGTATAGCTTGAATACGACTATCCTGATGGGCCATGCGTCGCCGCGCCAGCTGGAATGACGAGTAGCCTGGCGAGACAACACAACCACCCAGTAGCGCAAGCGTTATACCCACGCGCAACCACCTATGCGCGCCACGCTGCGCCCAGTTAACAAGCTCAGAAAACGCAATCGCAGCCGCGATGCTAGCCACAATGTCGCGCCGGACCGTGACTGACTTGAGAAAGGTCATCGGCGCGCCTAGCGAAATGCCGAGAATAACTCCTCCGGCCGCTAGAAGAAATAATTGAAGACGGCGCGCATCCAACCGGCACTATTAAGCTAGTTGTAACAACAGCTATGCCGACCGTCGCGGCGCGGTACTTTGAGGCAAAGGCAAGGCCGGTCGCTACTCTGCAAGCGCCACGTCTCGCCAAATCGTCTTGCTCGTTTCCATTTGATGCACGCGCAAAAGTAAAGAACTACAAGCACAAAAAAAGTTGTGAAGGTATCTGCTATAACAATCGACCCGCGGGTAACAAGCGCCGGACACACTGCCATTAAAAGCATCGCCACCACGCCGGGACGGTTTCCGGCAAATCGCGCTCCGATTGTTCCGCCTAGAATCACGCTGGCAACGCTAAGACACGCAGTCGCTACTCGGCCGGCGATGATAAGCTCGGCAGGTGCGATCAAGTCATAGTTCAGTTTCGAGGAAGCCAGGTTGCGCTCTTGTGGCAGGTCTTCTTGAAAGGGATGACCATGAAAATGGTGATAGGCTGGCCCATACAGGAGCAAAGTCGCACCCGCACAATAGGTCGGGAGACTGGGCAACCCGTACTAGGAAACGTCGAGACTGCGGTGCTTAAACGCGTCGATTGTTTAATGAAGCATGTGCCCCTCATAAATGTAGTCACTGTAGGGCAAGCCGGATCCAATTGGCAAAACTCGGAACCATATCGCCAGAACAAGAATCGCACCCCAACCAGTCCAGCAGAGAATGCGGGAATCGGCCCATTGCATTTGCGGCCGTTCGGGTGACAAGTTTTCTACCTTACTTTCATGCATTGGTTTTTTGCGCTTACCGAAGACTCGACCGCGTTTCGCGAGTATGCCGATATGATCATGGTAGCGGTACATACCGCGCGCAAATTCACCTCGCTCGTTTCGCATTGCCTTTACGATGGAGGCGATAGCGATTTCACCCAGTGGCTAACCCAGCACGATGTGCGCATCATCCGCCACCGCAGCTTTCTCCGCGATGATTTGGCGGAGCTGGGGCGGCGAAAAAACAACCCGCATTTTGCGGCTGCACTTTCCGGCGCGTTCTCGCGCGTGGAGCTGCCGGGCCTCATGGCCTCGTCGGACGGCGCTACCCGCGTTCTTTATACCGACTGCGATGTCATCTTTCTCGGCGAGGTCGTCCCCGAGCTAGAGGCGAACCCTTGCGAGTATTTCGCTGTCGCACCAGAAGGCAACAGGACGACTACGTTAACATGAACACGGGGGTAATGCTGATGAACACTGAGCGGTTGCGGGAAAGTCTGTCGGAATTCCGCGAGTATATTCGACAAAACCTCGCGAGCTCGAGCGTGAATCGTCGGACGAAGCAGCCTACCGCTGGTTCTATCGAGATAGTAATGGGCCGCTCTGGGACCGGCTGAGACCGGAACTAAACTGGAAACCGTACTGGGGCTGGAACCCGCAGGCCAGGATTATCCATTTTCACGGACCGAAGCCCTATCAGCGATCATGCCTTGATTCGGTTTTCCCAGAGCTAAAGTACCTAACGAGTGGTTCCTACTATGAGCTTTGCGAACAATGGAGCGAACTGCTCGCCGCCGCCAGTATCCACTAGAAGTCATCTCATAAATGGTAGGGACGTACCGCTGGCCGTCCTTGCTACCGCGCCGCCGTCCTTCGCTTTCGGCGCGCCCGGCGTCGCGCCCTACCAAATGTTTCTCTTCTATTTATGAGATGGTTTCGAGATCGATCGAAAAGAGGGACGCGGCGGACCAGAGATGCGCCGCGCTTCTCGGAAACAATCGGGAAGTTACTTCAACTTGGCATCGATCTCCTTCGCCATCTCCAAATGCTCCCGCACTGTCTTGGCGGTTTTGCTGGCGAAATTTTTCACGTCCGGATCGCTTCCGTTTTTCGCCTCCTTTTCGAAGGCCGCCAGATCTTTTTCATGGTCTTTCACCATCGCATCCATGTAATCCTTATCTGACTTCCACTTCCCCGCTTCCTTCTCCGCCGGCCACACGACGTTTTCCTCCTTGGCAATCGCTTTCAAATCTTCATTCGCCTTGCTGTGGTCCTTCACCATCCGCGCACCGAAGTTTTTCACTTCGCTGTTGGTCGCGTTCTTTTCCGCCGCCCGGCCCATCGCCACTTCCATCATTCCGCCTTTAGCCGCATCTTTGATGAAAGCCTTGTCGGCCGAACTCAACTTGGCGCCTTTATCGGACTTCGATTTGGACGGATTTTCAGCAAAGGCCGCCCCGCTGAGGCCGATGCAGCCAATGGCAACTATACTAGTCAAGAAAAACCGAATATTTATGAGAAATTTACCTTTCATAGATTTTGGGTTGATTAAGGTGCCGGAACAAAGTCCGGCAAAACCTGATTCGCGTCGCCTTCGATAGCTGGCCGTAAAGCGCGCGCAATGTCTCGTCAGCTATCCCCCACGTACGAACTTTCCACTCGCGTCGCTACGTCTTTGTAGCCGTAGTCCGCCTCGTAAATTTGCTTCATGCAGCCAAGTGACTTCTCGCGGTTACCCATCTGCTCGTAAACCAGTCCAAGATTGTAAACGATTTCCTTCTTTGTTGCGTCCATGGTTGCGATCTCGCGCGCGGCTTCTTCCAATTGCTTGGCCGCCAGATCAAACATTCCTAACTCGCGATAACATTGCCCAAGCGCGTTCATCGCCTTCAAGCGCGCATTCGGATTCTGCCGGGCCCGCTGCAGCTCCGGCAAGGCCTCACGGAAATGTCCGGCATTCATCAAATGTTCACCCAGTTCAAACCGAAACTGAAGATCGGTCGGATTGCGCTCGACCCGTTTCCGCGCATCCTCGATCAACATTTCCGCCCGCCGCTTTTTCGCTGCCGCCAATGCGGCATTCTTTTCCGCGAGTACCATGGTATCGCCGGCATTGCTCGCGACCGATTCTTCCAATGCCACAATCTCGCGTTCGGTCTGCTTCACCTCCAGGTCGGAAATTTTTCGAACCAACCCCGGATCACTCCCGTGCATTAGATCAGAAGCGTATCGATACCATGCAATCGCCGCGTCTAGATCATTTTTCTGTTCGCTTAATGCGCCAAGCCGCCGCGCCGCATCGACATTCTGCGGCTCGGCTTCGTGTAACGCATAGGTCTCGGCGATCTGCCGGCCAAGCGACTCTTCTGTTAGCTGCATTCGGCTCTGCTGTTCCAGCGAAACCGCCGCTTCCTTGTCCTTAATCAAATCACGATAGCTTGCAGCTGCGGCCCAACCCCCGCTCTTCATCGAATCGCGCGCTGAAGCATCCTTCCCTAGTCGCATCGCTGCCGCATCAGCCGGATCGATCGCGCTGATCCGATTGTAAATCTCGACTTCGCGCTCGCTCTCGCCTAGATCGTGATAAAGCCGCGCCAGCTCGTGCAGCAATTTGGTATCTCGCGCGTTTTCTTCGAGCAATGTTTGCAGCGCGAAGACCCCAGTTTCAAGCCATCCCGCCGCCACCGCTGCCTCCTTCAAGGCCAGGTTTGCCTGTTTATTGTAGGGTTCGTCCTCGAGAATTTTCTCGATCAATTCCACCGCGCGTTTCGCATCTTTCTTAATTTCGCGTTGCGCTTTCATCACCGCGACCGACGCCGTTGAGACGTTGAAGAATTTCTTCTTCGCCGCTTTCAGTCGCGTTACTTCGGTCCGACGCAATAATTGGCGGCCGGTGAGAAACTGCGGCTCCTGTTTCAGAATTCCCTGCAAAAGTGAAATGGCATACCCGAAATTCCGCAGCTCAATCGCCGCCACTGCCTTCAGCCAATGCGCACGCTGATCTTCGCTCAATTCTTTCTCGGTCTTAACCGCCATATTGCGTTGCCGTGACTATAATTTCAGCATCGCTCCTCCGTCACGACAAATGCTCAAACATCATGCCCGCGCACCACGATTGCGATCGGCAAAGTCCGGCATGCTCCGGGCAGCAGCGGCTGTCTTAAACGAGTTAACATTTCAATGTTGCAGGTGCAACACTTGAATATTAACTCAAAACTTTCCTCATTTCGCTTCTCGTTTAGGCGGGGATGAAGCCCACCCGCGACGAGTTTCCTCGCTCTAATATTCCAAACGCCGCCCCGCCTCTGCTCTGCGCAGACAACGAGGTATGTTATCGCCGCCTTCCTTGAGCCCAGCTACTTCCACCCAGGCGCCGCCGAGCAATCGCGGCGAGTCAACATTCGAGTGTTGCACCTGCAACATCGAAATGTAACTCGGATTTGCCCATCTTCCGGTTCTTATTTGGGCGGCGCCGAGACCACTTGCCGCGCGCTTTCCCCCATTGCTTGGAGCCGTCGTCGCCAGGCCTTCTGGCCCAAATAATTCCCCGGCAGCAGCCGGGCAGGCAGCAGCGGATCTCTTCTGATAGCAGCCAGCCAGGCTTCACGCTCCTCCGACATCCAGCGAAAGAGTTTCTTCGCCGCCGCCTCCCTCTTTAGAACCCCGGCAGGCCGTCGGCGCAGAATTTTCAGATACCGGGAATAGGCTTGGTTGATACGATCAAAATCCCAGGCGCCGTTAACGATTTCCTCGTCTGACTCGCCAGCGCAAGCACGTGCTTCCAGGAGAACAAGTAACTCGACATTAATGGAACCTTTGGCAAGGGTACGTTGTTCTTCTTCCATCGGATCCGGCGTGATCCAGACACTGTTCTGCAAACATCCGAAATCCCTGCCACGCAGATAGCGTCGCAACCATTCTCGCTCGGCGTTTTGTCCGCGCGCGATATCGAAAATTACCAGGCGCCACCGGCCGTCCCAAGCGCGTCCCCAGCTCGCTTCCGGATCTCTCCCGCCCAAGGCGTGGAGACGTCCCTGCGCGGACAAGCGATACACTCGATCGTAACGATCTTTGGATTTCCGCGTGACCCATTTGCGCTGCTCCAAGCGTCCAAGCTGAATCAGCAGACCATTCCGATAAGCCCAGCCTTCGTAGGACTCAAACAGGCTGCGCCAACTCGGATTCAGCAGGAATTCAGCTGACCATAACAAAACATTTAACAATTCTTCAGTCTTTGGTCCCATAAGGCAGTGAGCTTGGAGTTGTCAGCGGTGTTAACATTTCGATGTTGCAGGTGCAACAATCAAATGTTAATTCCAAAAACCCGGCTGGGAAAGCCTATGCGTTTAGCGGTTACACGGGATTGGTATAAATAGAGCCATGCGTACATTCAACGGCCCGATGAAAACCGGACGCAACTCGTTATTGCCGATCGAGCTGAGTGGCGGCGGCCGCTTTGTTTGCTCGCGCGAAAATTTTGTTCCCGCCTACCTGCGTGCATTCGAGGAAGGCATTCTTCAGGAGCGAGCGGACGAAGCGATCGAGGCGTTGCGGTCCTGTCGCGTCTGTCCCCGCGACTGCGAGATCGATCGTCTGAACAACAAGATCGGAGTGTGCAAAAGCGGGCGGCTAGCGCGCGTGGCGAGTGCATTTCCGCATTTCGGCGAAGAAGATTGCCTCCGGGGATGGAATGGCTCCGGGACGATCTTTTTTGGCTGGTGCAATCTACGCTGCGTTTTCTGCCAAAATTTCGAGACCAGCCAGTTCGGCGAAGGCGCGGAGGTGACTGCCGCGGAACTCGCTCGCATCATGCTCGACCTTCAGGAAATCGGCTGCCACAACATCAACTTCGTCACGCCCGAGCATGTAGTGCCGCAAATCCTTGAAGCGCTCGTGATTGCCGTCGAACGCGGTCTGCGGCTGCCTCTCGTCTACAACACTTCGGCCTATGATAGTCCCGAAAGCATTCAGTGGATGAACGGTTTGATCGACATCTACATGCCGGATTTCAAACTCTGGGACGCGGAGCACTGCAGAAAATATCTTGTCGCCAGCAATTACGCCGAAGCTGCGCTGGGGGTCATCGCAGCGATGCACGCCCAGGTCGGCGAACTCAAAGTGGACGAGGACGGCCTCGCCTTACGCGGCGTGTTGCTGCGGCATCTCGTCATGCCAGGTCTGCTTGAGGACACGCGAGAGATCATGCGGTGGATCGCTGACACACTCTCACGCGACACTTACGTTAATGTGATGGACCAATATTATCCTGCTCACAAAGCCGAAACCGAACCCCGTTTCAGCGAGATCAATCGCCGCACTTCTGACGGCGAATTCTGTCACGCCCTCGAATCAGCACGCGCGGCCGGCCTCTGGCGCCTCGACACGCGCTGGCGCAATGTGATCCCCCACGGCGCTCCGGTGTGGCTGCCAATGATGCGACAACGAACGGCTAAGTACGTTAGTGCAAACTGAAGCAAAACGCGTCGATCGCTGAGTAGTGTAGGCTTCGCGGGCCGAGGGACACAGATTCCGATAAGCAGAAGAACGAAAGAAACCGCATCTCATAACAAATCGAGTTGCGGCTTTTGCGGTTGAGGAAGGTTTTGCGCTGATCTTTTGCGTTTCGATTTGGCGTGGCCGACTGCGCCGTTCGGATTTTCGAGATGCGAGAGAATATCTTTCGCGCGATCGAGAATTTCCTTTGGCAGACCGGCCAGCCGCGCCACCTGAATTCCGTAGCTCTTGTCCGCACCGCCCGGCACGATCTTGCGCAAGAAAATGATCTGCTCGTTCCATTCCCGCACCGCGACATTGAAATTCACCACCCCTTTTCGTTCCACCGCCAGCTTGGTCAGTTCATGATAATGGGTCGCGAACAGCGTCCGCGCCTTGATCCTATCGTGCAAAAATTCCGCCACGCTCCAAGCAATGGACAGGCCATCGAAGGTCGAAGTTCCCCGTCCGATTTCATCGAGAATAATGAGACTGCGTTCGGTCGCATTATTGACGATGTTCGCGGTCTCGTTCATCTCCACCATGAACGTGGATTGCCCGCGCGAAAGATCATCGCTCGCCCCCACCCGCGTGAAAATGCGATCGACCAGCCCGATTTCCGCACTGGTCGCCGGCACGAAACTTCCGATCTGCGCCATTAGCACAATGAGCGCGACCTGCCGGATATAGGTCGATTTCCCGGCCATGTTCGGCCCGGTAATGATGGCCAGCCGCAACTTGTCCCCGTCGAGCTCCGTATCGTTAGGAACGAATTTCTCTTCCACCAGATTTTGATCGAGCACTGGATGCCGACCATCACGAATCGTTAGCCGGAGCGACTCATTTAGTCGCGGTCGACAGTAATGGAACAACCGCGCCGCTTCCGCCAGCGAACAAATCGCATCCAGGGTCGCGATCGCGCCTGCCGTTTTTTGCAGCGGTCCCAGGTCCATTAGCGTTTCCTCGCGCAATTTTTGAAAAAGCGAATACTCCAGATTTCTCGCGCGCTCGTCCGCGCCCAGAATTTTCGCCTCCATTTCCTTTAACTCCGGGGTAATAAAGCGCTCGCCGCCGACCGTCGTTTGCTTGCGGGTGTAACGCGCCGGCACGTTCGCCAGATTCGATTTCGTGATTTCGATGAAATAACCGAAGACGGAATTGAAGCGGACCTTTAGGGATTTGATTCCGGTCGCGGCAATTTCGCGCTCCTGCAACGCGTTGATCCAATTCTTCCCATCGCGTGAGGCATTGCGGAGTTCATCAAGCTGGGCATCAAAGCCATCGCGAAAAATTCCGCCCTCTTTCAATGCCAGCGGGGCATCGTCGACCAGCGCACTTTGCAATCTCGCTGCCAGCTCCGGCATTTCCGCGATTTCATTTTGCAAATGATGAGCCAAAGATTCGACTGAGTGTTCCTGTCGTGGCAGCTCTGTTGCGGCCGGCACGGCCGCCTCTACAGAATTCAGCGCATCGCACGGAGGAATTCCGCTACCTTTCCCAAATTCGATCCGCTCGATCAGCTTGCCGAGTTCCGCCTTCAATCCCGGAGTTTGTTGCAGGGAATTTTTCAGGGTGACGAGATCGCGCGCGTTTCCGGATGCTTGCGAGAGCCGACCTGCGGCTCGCTCGACATCGCGAATCGATTTGAGCGCGCTGCGTAACGACCCCAGCAAATCGGATTCATGCAGCAGATCTGCAATCACCTGCTGTCGGCAGTTCAGTTCGTTCAAATCACGCAGGGGCTGCAAAATCCAACTGCGCAATTTTCGTCCGCCCATCGGCGTCATCGTGCGGTCGAGCACGGCGAGCAAGCTGGTATCGCGAGCGCCGCGAGATTCGACCAGATCGAGATTCGTCTGCGTAGCCGCATCCAGCACTACGTGATCATTTGCCGACTCGCAGCGTAAGGACGACAGGTGATCAATCTTCCGACGTAATTGATGTTTGAGATAATGAATGATCGCGCCCGCGGCGCCGATCGCCGCTGGCATTTCCGCGCAACCGAAACCATCAAGTGATTTGGTTTTGAAATGTTCGCATAACGTAAACGCCGCCTGTTCGGGCAGGAAAGCGTAGCTGTCGTGCACCAGGGCATGCTCGATCCAGGCGAAAACTTCGCGCTGTTCCTCGCTCACCAAAATTTCCGACGGTCCTACCCGGGCCAGTTCATCCGCCAGCGCACCGTTCGTGCTTAGCTGCATTAGACGAAATTCGCCGGTTGTTAAATCGGCATAGGCAAACCCGAAAATGGTCCGAGCCGGACTGGCGGATTCGTATTCATAAATCGCGCCGAGATAATTCGCGCGCTTCGCCTCCAACAAACCGAGTTCGCTCACCGTTCCCGCGCTGATGATTTGGGTGATATCGCGGGTCACGATTCGTCCCGGCCGCGGCTCGCTTGTTTGATCGCAAATCGCGACCCGCTTTCCCGCCTTGATCAGCTTCGCGATGTAATTTTGCGCCGCATGATACGGCACCCCGCACATCGGCACGCCGTTCCGTTTCGTCAGCGCAACATTGAGCAGGCCGGCTGCCTCCTTCGCGTCTTCGAAAAATAGCTCGTAAAAATCACCAAGCCGAAAAAGCAGCAGCACGTCCGCCGGCACGCTCCCGCGCAGGCGCTGGTACTGCTGCATCATCGGAGTAATCACGTCGGCCATTGCTAACCAACATGAATTCAGCGCCCGCCAATTGCGAGTTTGGAATTAGTGCATCGAAGTCAAATTTTCAGGGAAACGAGCTACCTCGGCGGCGAGCCCTCCAGATTTCATCAGAATTCGCTGGACTTTCTATAACATGGACAATATCCTGTCCATGTGAAATCGATCACTTATACCGCGGCGCGGGAGAATTTGGCTAGCACCATCAATCGGGTTTGCGAGGATGACGCTCCCGTCATGATCACACGCAACCGCGACCAGGCCGTCGTGATGCTATCATTGTCCGAATACGAATCTCTGCAAGAAACGGCTTATCTGCTTCGTTCGCCGGCCAACGCGAAGCGTCTGATTACGGCGGTCGATGCGCTGAATCACGGCAAAGGCGTAAAGCGCAAACTAAAGAGTTAAGGCGTGGACCTGGTCTTTGCGCCAGAAGCCTGGGAGGATTACCTTTACTGGCAACACACCGACGCAAAGGTCATTTCACGAATCAATCTGCTGCTCAAGGAGATTACACGCAATCCCTATGCGGGAATTGGCAAGCCAGAACCCTTAAAACACGTACTGCAAGGTTACTGGTCGCGTCGCATTAATTCCGAACATCGCATCGTATATAAAAAGGCAGGCAATCAGATCCTGATCGCACAACTGCGATATCACTATCGCTAACGCTAGCGGAACCCACCTAACACCAGCATCTCATAGGCAAAGTTGACTGGTTTAACCAGTCAAGTTTCGAAGATACTTCCGAATGCGGACTAGGAATTGCAAGGGAGGGCGTCCGCGCTGCCCGCCACGTCATAGCGCTGCGAAGGGGGTTCAGTGCCCTAATCTAGGGGGACGACGACGGCGCCCTAAGTTTTGTGTCCGACTTCGACGTTGGATGTTCAACGTTGAGCGTTGGACGTTTTCTTCCGCCTCAGTCCCGGAGCGTATTCATCCCCTGGCGGATGATTCGATCGATCAGTTGCGGATAGGGTAGACCCGCTTTGCCCGCCGCTTGCGCGAAATCTTCGTCCTCCGCCAGGATCGGATTTGGATTTGCCTCAATGAAATAAATTTCGTTGGCCGGCGTCAACCGCAGGTCGATACGAGCGTAACCGTCGATGGTAAGCAGGCGGTAAATGCGTTTACACGTTTCTTCGATGCGGGCGACCAGTGCCGGCTCGAGACCGACGGCGAACTTGTTCTGCAACCCCCAGCGTTTGCGATACTCTTCGTCCCACTTCGCGCGATAAGTCGCAATTTTCGGCTCATCCGGCGGTACCTCTCGAAAGACCAGCTCGCGGATCGGAAAAACCTTCAGGCGTAGGTTACCCATCAAACCTACATAAAGCTCGCGACCCTCGACGTATTCCTCCGCGATCACGTCGGCGTCGTGTTTCTCATGAATAAAGGCCGCGCGCTCCCGGAACTGCTCGTCTGTCTCAACAAAGGAGGCCTGCGAAATGCCGTAGGAGGCTTCTTCTTTTACCGGCTTCACTAGGATCGGGAATTTGAGTTGTTTGGGGCGGGCAATGCGCTGACCGCGCGGAATGACAACGAAATTTGGAACGTGGATACGATGATAGTGCAGAATTTTTTTCGAGATGCCTTTATGCTTGCAAAGAACCAGACCGGTCGCGCTGCAACCGGTGAAAGGCACGCCCTGCATTTCGAGAAAGGAAACGATGTTCTGGTCGAACCCGCGGTTGTTTTTGAACTGGTCGGCGAGGTTAAAAATTACGTCGGGGGCGAAGTTTTCCAGTTTTTGGCGCACCAGATCGAGGTCATCAAAAATAGCGAGATGTTCCGCGGTGTAACCAAGGGTGCCGAGCGCCCTCAAGACATTCGCCTCGGTTTTCCAATCCGCGGTTTTCATCTCCTTGCTCAAATCCTGATCGATCGTGGTCGGCCGGATGGCGTCGAAAAGGGCGAGGACTTTGAGTTTCTTTTTCACGTTTTGGTGCGCTTGAATTTGCCGGTGAAAAGATAGTTCATCACCAGCGTGGTGATGAAAGCGGAGACGCGAAAATCCTGCTGCGGATCGTCATCATGGACGTGGAGACCGAGATGATCGCAGCGGTCGATCAGTCGCGTGAGAAGTTCATTTACCCGGTACTTCTTCTCGTTAGTCCACAGGCAGACGGCATTGAGCAACCGCCGACGCCGCAGACGCAAATAGGAGCTGGCCGTTAAACCGGCAGGCGCGCCGAAGAGCTGCCGCAGATCGGTGTCGTAAAAATCCGGATAAGTATCTTCGTAGAGCTTCCGCTTGCGCGCGTAATAGGTCTTGAGCTTTAGGTTCAGACAATCGTAATCGGCAACGCGGTATCCCGGCACATGCATCGGCAGCTGCCCCGCCAGCGACCGCATCAGCTCATCGACATATTCCAGCTTTTGCAACGCCTTCCAACCAGCATAACGCGTGCGCCAGTCGAGCCCGGGCGTGAGCCAAACGGCGAAGGTCTCCGCAAAATCTTCATCGGGATGGCTCTGCGCATACCAGTCGTCGAGATTCACCACATAACTGCGGCTGAACGGGCGCGGCCGGTACGAGTCCGGCGTTCCCTCGTCGGAAGTTTGCCCAAAAATCTGCTCCCACTTTTTGTTGCGCGGAAGGTGATAGGCGTAGTTGTAGGCGTGCGCCGCCTCGTGCCGGATCAATTTCAAAAACCATTCTTTTGTTCCGCCTTCAACCTCGAGCATCATTGTGCGCTCGAGCGCGCGTAGCCGATCGTGCACGAGAAAAAACGGCACGAAGATCGCTGGAATCCCGACCGGCACGAACCATTCATCGCCGATGTGACAGGGCGGATGAAAGACAAGGCCTTTGGCCGAAAGCTCATCGTAAAGTTGCTTGATCAGGGGCTCTAGTGTTGTCCCCTCAAGCTGCAAGCCGAGCGTGGAGATGCGGCGCTCGAGAAGCTGTTCGTCACTCAGCGATGCCCAATCGGCCGCGGCTTCCATCTCGCGCAAAGTATCAACCTTTTCTGTCTCCGAAAGGTAATGATGTAGAATTCACGCTCGACGAGCTGAGAAAACTGAATCCAAACTACACCGTGATCTCGTCGAATCGATTTGAGGCGATCCGGCATATGAAACTTCTCGTCACCGCCTCTCTCGTTACTCTCTTCAGCACCAATCTTCCCGCGCAAAGCTCAACCCCAACCCTATCCTCCATCCAAGTGATGGTGCTCGGCACCTATCATTTCGGCAATCCCGGTCAGGATATGCACAATATGAAAGTCGATAGCGTCCTTACCCCGGCCAAGCAGGCCGAGCTGGGCGACGTCGCGTCGCGTCTCGCAAAATTCAATCCGAGTAAGATTGCGGTCGAAGCGCTGTCCGATCGGTCCGATTTCGTAACCAGGAAGTTCCAGGAATTCACCCCGGAAACGTTGAACCGGGATGCGGACGAACGTACCCAGATCGCGTTTCGTCTCGCTCATCAGCTTGGCCAGAAGTCTGTCTATGGCATCGATGAGCAAAGCAATACGATTGATTACTTTCCATTCGACAAAGTCGATGCCTATGCCAAGGCGCACCAGCAAGGCGCCGCACTCGCCCGGATGCAGGACAAGGCCGAAGAAATGATCAAGCAAATGGAAGCTGCGCAGAGAACAAAGCCCGTGCGGCTCATGCTCGCCGATGTAAATGACCCCGCGCGCGTGCTCTCCGATCACCAGAATTTTTATTACGCGCTTCTCTCGCTGGGAAACGAGAAGGAACAACCGGGTGCAGAGTTAAATGCAGCCTGGTATCAGCGCAACGCCAAAATCTTTGCCAAGCTTACCCAGATCGTGCAGCCAGGTGACCGGGTCCTCGTCGCCTTCGGGTCAGGCCACGCCTTTTGGCTCCGGCACTTCGTTCAAACACGCCCCGTTTTCGGCTCGTCGAACCCGGCGATTATTTGCGGTAAATCCGGAAGACAGGCTTTGGCAAACGACGCCGGAAAGTTTCTGGTCGCTTAATGACGTCCAATCGGCTGCTTCCATTTCGCGCACGGTATCACCGGGGAAAAGGCTGTCACGCCGTCGAACAAGCGACGCGCGATTATCTACTTGCCGAGCTCATATAGATACTGAACAAACGACATCGTTGCCCCGTCGATGCCTTGAATCTTCGGATTCGACGATTCGATGACAAAATATTCGTCCGGCGCATGTGCCCCGCTGCCATGACCAAGACCGAAATGTCCGGCCGGTTTGTTCAATGGCGCGCCGGTGAAGACATAACCCGGCCACGAACCCGCGCTGCGTGGCAAAATGATTGGATCGATCCCGGAATTTTTCAGAACCGCGATTTGCGATTTGATCAGACCGCTATCGACCGAAGTACTGTTCGGATCGTAGCCGCCAGTCATGTTCACATCGATGTCGGCGAAGCCGTGCTTTGTCAGATGCGCCTTTAACACCGCGAGCGCGTCCGCTGCGGTCATGTTTGGCACAAGACGCAAATCCAATTTCGCCACCGCCTTGTGCGGCAAAATCGTCTTGCCGCCGGGACCGGTATAACCGCCGACCAACCCCTCGATGTTCACCGTTGGGCGCGACATCAACAGCTCGAGCGCTTTTTCCCAATTAGCATCGTGCACCCAATGCTCGACGCTCAGCAGCTTCTTCGCCTGCGCTTCACTGAGGCGCTTGGCCGCTTTCGCCACCATCGCTTTTTCTTCCGCGCTCATCGGCCCTAGCTTCGCCGTAAAATTATCGATCGCCGGTTCGTTGCCGTCGGCCGAGACGAGCGAGTGCAATGCCTCCACCAAATGCCAGGCAGGACTGTCGAGCCGCGCTTTGTTCGACGAATGAACATCTTTCTTCGGACCGCGTCCCCACTTTTCGCCACTCGAAGTCAGCTCAACTTCGATCACGCCCTTCGCCCCGAGTGTTAAAGTCACCGTTCCATCGGGGTCCTGTTCCGCCGACGGAATGAAAACGCCACCGCATTTCGCAAATGCCGCCTGCACTTCAGGCTGATGCACGATTTGCGGAAAATGGGGCGAACCGATTTCTTCTTCGCCTTCTGCTACAAACGCGAGATTCACCGGCAATTTTTTTCCCGCGGCGCGAATTGCATGCAGCGCCGCCAGGAAAGCCGACTCCGGTCCTTTCTGATTTACCGCACCACGGCCGACAACCACTTTTCCGAAATCCGGTTTATCTACCAGCGCCGCGTCGGTCGGTGGCGAAGTCCATTCCGCCGGGTCGAACTGTTTCACGTCGTACATGAAATAAATGCCGACAGTTTTGGGGGCACCGGCATCGAGCGTAGCGAAAACGCCAGGCTTGCCCTCGGTCGGCACCTGTCTCGCCTGGTCAAACCCTGCTTCCTGCAGCAATTTGATCAGGTAGTCCGCGCCTTCGGGGTAGCCGCGATTTTCCGCCGCGATCGAGACCTGATGAATCCATTCCTGCAACCGCTTCACCGATTGATCATGCTGCTTGGTGATTTGCTCCTTGATATCGGTTAAATTGTCCGCGGACGCCCACGCTTGTTGGTTGAATAAGAAAATTGTCGCGGCTGCAGTTGCTGCTACGAAAAAAGCTTTGCCCGTCATGTAACCTTAATCGCCGCTCAATCAGTGCCTGGCAACCGCAAGAGCCTCGCCGCACCCGGATATCCAAGTCCAAAGTGTTTCTGCGGAATAAAAATTCGGCGCCGGCGCCACCTCTTCAGACAAAAATCGATAGCGGCGGCGTCTTTAATTGAATCCAATCGTAATCGGTGGCCGCGTCAGATTTTAGGTTACAAAACTTAAAAGGGTTACAAAGTTACAAGCGCCATGATGACTGATGTTCGCTTCGCTTTTCGCCAATTGTTCAAGTCACCCGGGTTCACTTTTCTCGCGGTGCTTACGCTCGCACTCGGGATCGGGCTGAACACGGCCATCTTTAGTCTGATCAATGATCTGTTCCTGCGCGGCCTGCCCTTCCAGCAACCAACCCGCTTGCTGCATGTCTTCTCGCATTTCAAGGAGCAGACGGTCGATTTCCCACTTTCCGCACCGCGTTTCACGCATTTCCGCGATGGGCAAACCATCTTTGACGGATTTGCTGGTGAGAATGGTATCGCGGCGACGGTGACCGGACTTGGCGATCCGTTTCAGGTTCCGATCTTCAAGACGACATCGAATTGGTTCGATGTGCTCGGCCTGCGCGCGATTCGCGGCCGCACATTTTTGCCGCAGGAAGAGGAAGGCGCCGATGTCGCTGTGGTCACGGATCGTTTTTGGAAAGGGCGACTGGGCGGCGACCCAAACGTGATCGGGCGTGCGCTCACACTCGACGGCGTCTCGCACACGATTGTTGGGGTGATACCAAAGCTGCCGGTCTCGTGGACCGGACCGAACGCAGATATCTGGACGACCAAGCCGTTCATCATCCCGGGTTTTTCGCATGAACGAATGATGCGTGGCACGGCATTTCTGCGTGCGGTCGGACGGTTGAAACCGAGCGTGACGTTCGAGCAAGCGCGCGCCGCCTTGCAATTGCTCGAGAATAGCTACCGCGCACAATATCCGGAGAAGATCGATGCGAGATCGGGCACGGTAGTTAAGACGTTGCCGGAGGACGTGACGGAAAACTTGCGGCCCGGTTTCGCCACGCTACTGGCGGCCGTTACCTTTGTCTTGCTAATCGCCTGCAGCAACGTGGCGAATCTGCTACTCGTTCGGTTCACCGGGCGTCGTCGGGAGATTTCATTGCGCATGGCGCTGGGCGCGACGCGCGCGAGCGTGTTGCGGCTTTTCGTTTTTGAAAGTGTGCTGCTCAGCTTGTTCGGGGGGATTTTCGGCGCGCTGCTCGCCTGGCAGTTGGTGCCGCTGGTGCCGCGTCTCGCGGCGAATTTTCTGCCGATCGAAGCCGGCACTGCTACGGCGCTTTCAGTTTCCGTGCTCGCATTTGCGATTGCGCTCTCGCTGCTGACCGGTCTGTTGATGGGGTTGTATCCAGCGCTGCAAAGCTCACGCGCTGATCTCGTGGAGGCATTAAAGGAAGGCGGTCGTGGGACGGCCGGCAGCCTGCGGCAGCAACGTTTCCGCAAATTACTTGTCGGCGCGCAGGTTGCCCTCTCGGTCACTTTGGTCGCGGGCGCGTCGTTGCTTATCGCGAGCTTTCTGCGTCTCAGTCATCAGGATCCCGGGTTCAAGTTCGACAATCTTTG
>QHRO01000094.1:1593-9951 GCA_003220155.1 Verrucomicrobiota bacterium | reverse complement strand
GGAAGCCAAATCGCTGCTCAGCGAAATGGGGATGCCGTTCAGCGACCGCGCGAAAAAGCTCGCCACGGCGAGTCCGTCCGAAGGCGGACCGGCTGGACAAGCTCAAGCAGCGTAATGATTAAATGAGTACCGTAACCGATCCGATTGCAGATTTGCTGGCGCGCGTGCGCAATGGAGCGCAGGCGCAGAAGCCGGAATTATTTGTGCCGTACTCGAGAATCAAAGCGGAGATCGCGCGAATTTTGAAAGAGGAAGGGTACATCACCGATTATGAATTGGATCGGAGTGCGGCGCATCCGCGGATCAAAATTATTAACAAGCTGGTCAACAGATCGTGCGCGATCACGGGATTGAAACGCGTGAGCCGGCCCGGCCTGCGGCGTTATGTGGGGGCGCAGGAAATTCCGCGCGTCCTGGGCGGAATGGGCGTTGCAATCCTCTCGACCCCGCGTGGTGTCTTGTCCGGGGGCGAAGCAAAAAAGCAAAACGTCGGCGGGGAGTTGCTGGCCTACGTCTGGTAAATTTTTATGTCGCGAATCGGAAACAAATCAATTGCGCTGCCTGACAAAGTGAAGGTGAACGTCGGCAACGATGGGGCGGTGGCGGTGGAAGGCCCGAAAGGCAAATTAAACTGGAAATTGCCGCGCGATATCTCGGCCAAAGTCGAGAACAATCACGTTTCGCTGGCGCGGGCGGCAGAAACGCGAAGCGTGAAAGCATTGCATGGACTTTCGCGGGCACTTCTCAACAACATGGTGCAGGGAGTAAGCGAAGGTTTTAGCAAGGATTTGGAAATCGAAGGGGTGGGATTCAAAGCGGCGGTGCAAGGCCAGAAGCTGAATCTCTCGCTCGGGTTTTCGCACCCGATTTTGTTTCCGATCCCGAAAGACATCAAGATCGTGGTGACCGAGAATACCAAGCTAACGATTAGTGGGATCGATAAGAAACTGGTTGGTCAAGTAGCCGCTGATATTCGCAGATATTATCCGCCCGAGCCGTACAAGGGAAAAGGCGTGCGCTATGCGGGCGAGCAGATTCGGCGCAAGGAAGGCAAGACGGTGCAGTAATGGCGACGAATCGAAAGGCAACGCGGCAGCGCATTCGTGCGCGCATCCGGAAAAAAGTGAGCGGGACCGCGGAGCGGCCACGCCTCGCCGTCCATTTTTCCGGCCGCCATGTTTACGCGCAGGTGATTGATGACGATGCCGGCAAAACACTGGCCGCGGTTTCGACTTTGCAGAAAGATTTGACCGGGGAAAAAGCGGCGGCGAATCGCGAGTCGGCAGAACGTGTGGGCAAGGCGATCGCGGAAAAGTTGCTGGCAAGAAAAGTGGAGAACGTGGTGTTTGATCGCGGTGGCTACATTTTCCATGGCAAAGTGAAAGCGCTGGCCGATGCCGCGCGCGAAGGCGGGTTAAAATTCTAAGATGGCGTCACCGAATCCAGGCAGACGACCCGATCGCAGCACCGACAAGACCCCGGCGGCCAGGGGCGACACGACCGAGAAAGTCGTTTTTATTAATCGTTGCGCGAAGGTGGTCAAAGGCGGACGTCGTTTCAGCTTTAGTGCACTGATCGTAGCGGGCGATCACGACGGAAAAGTGGGTGTCGGTTTTGGCAAAGCCAACGAAGTGGCGGAAGCGATCCGCAAGGCTTCGGAGGCGGCGCGCAAGTCGATGGAAAAAGTTTCGCTGCATGAGAACACGATCCCCCATGAGACTATCGGTGAATTTGGTGGTGGCAGGGTGTTGTTGCGGCCGGCGTCGCCGGGAACGGGCGTGATCGCGGGCGGCGGTGTGCGCGCCGTGGTCGAGGCGGCGGGAATCCGTGATGTCCTGGCGAAATCGCTCGGCTCGAGCAATCACGCCAACGTGGTCAAAGCCACCATCGAAGCGTTGCGAAATTTGCGGCGCCGCGATGAAATTTTGAAAGTGCGCGGAATTCGCCCACGGGTGAATGCACCGGGTGATGGAGGGCAGCCGTCATGAAGTCCGAGGCCAAAAAAGAAAAAGCGACTGGGTTGCGTCTGCATAATTTGCGGCCACGTCCGGGAGCACGGCATCGGGTGAAACGCCTCGGCTGCGGCGAGAGTTCCGGCCACGGCAAAACCAGCGGCAAAGGCCACAAGGGTCAAAAGGCGCGATCGGGCGGAAGCCTCCGTCTCGGATTCGAAGGCGGGCAGATGCCGCTAATCCGGCGATTGCCCAAGCGCGGATTTAACAACGCAGCTTTCCACAAACGCTATGCCATCGTGAATTTGTCCGAGCTGGCCGATTTCAAAAGCGGATCGGTCGTGAACGAAGAATCATTGCGCGCGGCAAAGTTGGTCCGCGGGAATTTTCATGGGATTAAGATTCTTGGCGACGGCGAACTAAAGCATGAGCTAACGATTCAGGCGGAAAAAGTGAGCGCCTCGGCCCGCGAAAAAATCGAGAAAGCCGGTGGGACCATCGCAACACCGGAAGCGAAAGCGCCGGGCAATGGTGCAACTGAGGCGTCTGAGAAACCGGACGCGCCAAAAGCCGCCAAAAAAGCAGGTTCAAGAAAAGCGAAGCCGCAAAAGAAAACGGCGCGGAAGTAAGGCGCGGTCCTATGTTTTGTTTCTCAACGCCCGTCATCCCGAGCGAGGTCGAGGAATCCCGTTGCGAAAGCTTTACGGTAATGCCACGGGATCCTTCGACTTCGCTCAGGATGACCGTGTTTTTGGGGAAGTAGTTTTTTATCGATGATCTCGGCGTTCCTGAACACAGTAAAAATTCCGGAGCTGCGGCGCCGGATTCTTTTTACGCTCGCGATCATTGTCATCGTGCGCTTGGGCGCCGCCATCACCACGCCCGGAGTGAATCAGGCAGTGTTACAGGAGTGGTTTCGCAGTACTGCGGATAAAGCTGGCGGGGTCGCCGCGCTCTTTAATCTTTTCAGTGGAGGTGCGCTGGAGAATTGCGCGATTTTTTCGCTCGGCATCATGCCTTACATCAGCGCGTCGATCATGCTGCAGTTGCTCACGGCGGTAGTTCCACAACTCGGCCGGTTGGCGCGGGAGGACGGCGGCCGACAGAAAATCATGCAATACACGCGCTACGCCACCGTCGCGCTTTGTATCTTTCAGGGATATTTACTGGCCATTTCCTTTCAGCATCCGGAGGCGTACCACACCGTTTTGGGTGGAATCCCAGACACGATTCGAAGATTGGGAATACCGCTGGTGGATGATCAGGGTTGGACCTTCCGGATTGTAACGGTCATTTCGCTTACCACTGGCACACTTTTTCTGATGTGGCTGGGCGATCAAATCACCGAACGGGGGATCGGCAATGGTATTTCCTTGATAATTACGGTCGGGATCGTGGCGCGCTTGCCGGCGGCGCTGGCGCAAGCGTGGAAAACATTTGTGCCAACAGGGGCGGGGACCGGTGAGAGCCAGGTTAACCCAGCGATTCTCGTCTTGATGGTGGCTTTCTTGTTTCTGGTAATCGCGGCAGTCATCGCCATTACGCAAGGAGTTCGGAAAATTTCGGTGCAATATGCAAAGCGTGTGGTCGGCCGAAAAATGTACGGCGGACAATCGACCTACATGCCGTTGAAAGTGAATTACGCAGGAGTGATGCCAATCATTTTTGCCTGGGCCTTGCTCCTGTTTCCCACCACCATCGTCGGCTTTTTGTTCAAGAATAGTCGCGTGGCGAAACAGATCACCGACGCGATGGCGTCGGGCTGGCCGCATTATGTCCTGATCGCGGCGATGATTTTCTTTTTCAGTTATTTTTGGGTCGCGACACAATTTCAACCGTCACAGATCGCTGATGATTTAAAGAAGCATGGTGGCTATATTCCGGGCGTGCGCCCGGGCAAACCGACAGCGGATTTCCTCGATTACACCATGACGCGCCTTACTTTTGCCGGCGCGGTTTTTCTCACTCTGATCGCGGTGTTGCCCAGCTTGCTCAGCCAGGGACTTCACGTTCCGCAGATTACGGCGCAATTTTTTGGCGGAACGAGCTTGCTCATTATCGTAGGTGTCATGCTTGATACGATGCGGCAGGTGGAAACGCATCTTATTCAACGGCACTACGACGGATTTTTGAGAAAAGGGCGGATTCGGGGGCGATCTTTCGATACACGCGCGGCCTACAACCGTGGCGAGGCGGCGGCGCAGGGCACGTTGATGTGGCTTTACGTCGCGATCGCCGTTCTCGTCATCAGTGGGGTCGCGATTTTCCTTTACGGCCGCTGAGTGAAGAAACGGCTTGTTCTGCTCGGCGCTCCCGGTTCTGGGAAAGGTACTCAGGCCGAACTGATCACGCGCCAGTTTGGGATTCCGGTCACTTCGCCGGGTGCGATCTTGCGACGAGAAAAAGATCTTGGCACACCGTTGGGGACCGAGACGTCCGAGATTATTCAACAAGGCGGGCTCGTTCCGGATGCAACGATTGTGAAGCTGATTGAAGACTGGCTGCGATTGCACGGCGCGCACGGTTTTGTTTTTGATGGGTTTCCGCGCACAGTGCCGCAGGCGGAAAGTCTCGCGGCCATTCTCACCCGACATCGCACCCCGCTCGATCTCGCAATCTGGCTCGAAGTTTCCGAAGAAACCGTGCGCGATCGGATCTCCGCTCGATTGCAATGCCGCAGTTGCGGTTTTGTGACAAGCGTGGCGGCCGGGAATTTTTCGGAGCGCGCGGTCTGTCCTTATTGTGAAGGACCGCTGGTCCGGCGTAATGACGACGACTTAGAGGTTCTGCAAAATCGATTGAAGGAATACCACGCAAAAACGGAACCGCTGGCCGCGTTTTACCAGAACACGAGCGTATTGCATCGAATCGACGGCAATCGCGATCGCGAAACAGTCTTTGGCGACATTTCGCGTTTGATTGAATCGAAATGATTCCGATCAAGAACGCAAAGGAAGCGGAAAAGATGCGGCTGGCTTGCCGCGTCGCCAGCGACATCCTCGATCGCGTCGTCGCCATCATTCGGCCGGGAATCACAACGAAGGAAGTGGACGAAGCCGCTGCCGAGATGATGGAGGAAGGAGGAGTGAAAAGCGCCTTTCTCGGATATCGGATCGGTCATCGCGTTTATCCGGGAAACATCTGTATTTCGTTAAATGACGAAGTCATTCACGGGATTGCCAGTCAGCGGCGAATTCAATATGGCGACATCGTGAAGCTCGATATCGGGGTCATCCGTGAAGGCTGGATCGGCGATACCGCGACAACGGTGCCGGTTGGAATTATCGATGAGCGCACGGAACGTTTGCTCCGCGTGACGGAGCGGGCGTTGGAACGCGCCATTGGAATGGCTTACCAGGGGCGGCGGCTCGGCGACATCAGCGCGGAGATTGAGGAGGAAGCGACGCGCAACCAGCTCAATGTCGTGCGCGAGTTTGTCGGCCACGGCGTGGGACGAAAACTTCACGAAGAACCGCAGATTCCAAATTATGGAAAGCGTGGGAGCGGGCCGCGACTCAAGGCCGGGATGACACTGGCCATTGAGCCGATGATTAATTTGGGAACCGGTGCCGTCAGATTACTCGATGACGGCTGGACGGCCTGCACTGCCGATGGAATGCCATCGGCCCATTTTGAGCACACGGTCTTAATTACAAATGAGGAGCCGGAAATTCTGACATGGCGCGGAAAGACGCAATTGAAGTAGAAGGCAAGGTGGTGGAGCTCCTGCCGAACACGATGTTCCGGGTAGAACTGCCCAACGGCCACCAAGTCTTGGCTCATATTTCAGGAAAAATGCGGCTACACTTCATTCGCATCTTGCCAGGAGACAAAGTTATGCTAGAGATTTCGCCCTACGATTTGTCGAAGGGGCGAATTACATATCGCCAGAAGTAAGCGCGCGGATACGTCTCCGCGGGTTTCGTCACGTGGAAAAAAATGAAGGTACGGCCATCAGTAAAAAGACTTTGTGAATCTTGCAAGATTGTGAAGCGCAAGAACGTAGTGCGCGTGATCTGCAAGAATCCACGCCATAAACAACGTCAGGGGTAATTTTTATTTAACGATTTAATCATTTAACGATTTTTAACCATGCCACGACTACTTGGAGTTGAAATTCCGGCGGATAAACGCATCGAAGCGTCGCTTACGTATATTTATGGGATTGGGCCGGCGATCGCCAAACGCATTCTCGATCAGACCAATATCGATCCGAATCTGCGCGCCAAAAACCTTACGCCACAGCAGTTGAACGAGATTATTCATTCGATCACGAGCAACCAGATCGCGATCGAAGGCGATCTGCGTCGCGAAGTGCAGGGCAATCTCAAGCGTTTGCAGGCGATCAATTGTTATCGCGGCATCCGGCATCGTCGCGGCCTGCCTGTTCGTGGCCAGCGCACGAGCACGAACGCGCGTACCCGGAAAGGTCCGCGCAAAACCGTCGGGGTCATCCGCAACAAAGACGCGAAAGCAGGGAAAGTTTAATGGCTGAACCAACAAAACCGGCGGAAGACGCCGCTAAGAGGCCCCGAGCGCCCAAAGCTGCAAAAGAAGCTGCGCCAAAACCCGAGGCAGCAGAAGTCCAGGGCGAGCCCGCCAAAGTCGAAGCAGCGGTTGCAGCTCCGGCTGAGCCGAAGAAAAAGACTGCGCCCAAGGCAAAGAAAGAGGAAACGGCCGCTCCTGCTCCAGCACCGGCGGAAAATCTTTCGCTTAGTTCCGATAGCATTGAGCAACCGAAGATCGTCAAGGCCAAGGGCAGCAAAAATATTCACAACGGCGTGGCCCACATTCTCGCGACGTTTAATAACACCATCGTCACGATCACTGACATGAAAGGCAACGTCATCGGATGGTCGAGCGCGGGTAAAGTTGGATTCAAAGGCTCGCGCAAAAGCACGGCATATGCAGCGCAAATGGTGGCGCAGGATGCTTCGCGGCAGGCCATGGGCCACGGCCTCAAGGAAGTCGAAGTGCTGGTCAAAGGTCCGGGAGCCGGGCGTGAATCGGCCGTGCGCGCTTTACAAGCGATTGGTCTCGAGCTCACCGTCATCCGCGACGTCACCCCAGTGCCGCACAACGGTTGCCGCCCGCCAAAGCAGCGACGAGTTTAAACGAAGCACATGGGCAGATACACCGGACCAAAAACCAAAGTCAGTCGCCGTTACGGCGTGCCGCTTTTCGGGCCATCGAAATCGCTCGAGCGCAAGAATTATCCGCCTGGGATGCACGGGCCCAAAGGCTCGCGACGGAAACAATCCGATTACGCCATTGCGCTCGGTGAAAAACAGAAGCTGCGTTACCAGTACGGGCTGCTTGAGCGACAATTCCGGCGGATTTTCCAGAACGCATTGCGTAAGCGCGGCGTCACCGGTGAAACCCTTTTGCAATTGCTCGAGACCCGCCTCGATAACGTCGTTTTCCGTCTGGGCCTGGCCAATACGCGCAGTGGCGCGCGCCAGCTCGTTTCACACGGCCACGTCCTGGTAAACGGACGGGCGGTCAATATTTCGTCCTACAACGTAAAGGCGGGCGACGAAGTTTCGGTGAAAGACAAACCGAAAACGCGACAACTGGCGCTACGCAATCTGGAACTAACCCAAATCGTTCCGGTTCCCGATTGGCTGACGGTCGATCGCGATGCGCTCAAAGGCAAAGTAGCCCGCATTCCGTCGCGGGAAGAGATTCAACCAATGGTCAACGAGCAGTTGATCGTCGAGTTGTATTCGCGCTAGCTGTAGCGGCGCTCTGCCAGCCTCAGCTACCGAATTAGACGAACCGTTTTCGTGAAAAAAGACGCACTTTCGCCTAGTTGTAGTTACGCGGCTTAAAGCGTTTTATCAAAAACTTGTCATGACTACTCGAGCGGCATCCTGTAACTGTGGCCAACTCCGAGTGGAAGGAACCGGCGAGCCGGTTCACGTGTCGGTTTGCCACTGCGATGAGTGCCAACGTAGAACCGGCAGCGTGTTCGCGGTTCACGCAAGGTTTCCGAGAGAAGCGGTGCACATCAAAGGGGAAGGGAAGGAGTTCGTTCGTACCAACGAATGAAGGTGCAAAGTGTCGGTTCTCGTTTTGTGCAACGTGCGGTTCGACGGTGTTCTACGTCGAGGAAAGCCGAGAGCAGCACGTCGCGATCCCGGTGGGCGGATTTGCCGACCCAGCGTTTCCTGCGCCCACGGTTTCAGTCTATGAGGAAAGCAGACACTCCTGGGTTGCCATGTCCGACGAGATGGTGCATCGATCGCAGGCATGACTAGGTGCCTAACCGAGCGACGCAGCGAACCGCGCCCCATTCCGATGCGTAACGCTTGTGTAGTTAGTGGTCCAGCCTGCAGCTACGCGGGTTCTCGGACGCTGTCGCTGATCTTGTGTCTCGTTAGATCTATGAAGCCGCGCTTGTTGC
>QHRO01000094.1:0-1301 GCA_003220155.1 Verrucomicrobiota bacterium | reverse complement strand
TTGATGAGAAAGCCGACAAGGCGCCATGGTCACCAAAGACCTAATCAAGCCTCCAGCCAACTGCTGGCCGGCGCGATAGCTTGATTTTCGTAATGCAACACTTGTCTATCTTAGTTAAGCTCGCTCTCGCCAGCGGTGGCTGCGCTTGGTTTCGTTAGGTGTCCGCCCCGCCCATGCAACGCTTGCTTAGCCTCCTGATTCTTCTCGCCTCCATCGGTTGCGGTTGGAGTTCACCTGCACCGCACCCGCATGCACATGTGTTCGACGCCACCATCCCTCATCGAGTGCATCTATCCTATCTCGTATTCGTGCGTGCGAGCTACGCGACCACGCCGGAGACCCATTGGCCTCTCATCCTTTACCTGCATGGTGGTTCTCTGCGCGGTGGCGATGTGGAGCGGTTACGCACTGTGGGATCGCCGCATACACTGGAAAGCGAGCCAGATTTTCCGTTCGTGGTGGTCTCGCCGCAGTCTCCTGCGGGCGAGATCTGGACGGATGTAGAGGCCATTGATGCCTTGTTGGATCGCGTGGCGCACGATTATCGCATCGACCCCGCAGCGCATTTACAGTACTGGGCATAGCATGGGCGGCCGCGGCGCGCTTTATTTTGCCTTTCGCCTGCCCTCGCGTTTTGCTGCGGTTCTATCAGTAAGTCCCATTTCGCCAATCACTGCTTGGGGCCGATCGCTCGCTCAGATGCCGGTCTGGCTATTTCACGGCACGGC
Organism: Verrucomicrobiota bacterium; assembly: GCA_003220155.1. Lineage (GTDB taxonomy): Bacteria > Verrucomicrobiota > Verrucomicrobiia > Chthoniobacterales > UBA10450 > AV69. The sequence continues at coordinate 573 of QHRO01000094.1, read as the reverse complement.
AGACGCTTCCGCGCCCATCGCTGAAACCAAGGAGCTAGTTCAGGCCATTGAGGCGGCGGGCGGACATCCCCGGTTTAACAGTCTCGAGGGACGGGACCATTTTATATTGGATGTGTATGACCAGCCCGACGTCTACAACTGGCTTCTACAGCAGAAGCGAAGAGGCTCGATTACCCAGAAGCCAACCGGGATTTAACTTACCATGTAGGACGTCACGTGTGACGGTTCGTGAGCAATTTGTTAGCTCATCAATGGGCAAGATGCCCGTTGGCCCCACCGCCAAGATGGCCGTGCTACAACGGGGCTCGCGGGAGCTCGCCCCTCCAGCACGGGAAGGTTAATCGGCCCTACTTTCCAGGAACGCGAGGGCTTTGTCGTAGCTGCGGCGGTCGAGGAAATGGGCGAGGCGAGGCGGAATGGGCTGGGGGAGGGCAGCGGCCAAGGTTCCGATGCGTTCGGAAATTTCCCGTAACCGCGTTACGTGCTGATCGGGGTCGCGCCGGCTGGCTTCATTGGAAATAATTTTCAGCCGTTCCCGCAAGGCCTCGGCCAATTCGCTTTCCGGTCGCGTCA
>QHRO01000350.1 GCA_003220155.1 Verrucomicrobiota bacterium | reverse complement strand
GGGCGTCGGCGATGGCGTGCGAGAGAACATCTGCATCTGAATGTCCTTCCAAGCCCCGTTCGTGTGCGAGTTCCACGCCACCCAGAATCAACTTCCGTCCGTCGACCAGACGATGCACGTCATAACCGATTCCACATCGAATCATGTCAGAGCTTTAAATCGATGACGCCATTTGAAGCGATGATGCTGTACTTGTCTTTCATATCAGTGCGCGGGCGCAGGTCGACGCTACCGCCGGCAGTTTCAACCAGAATCCATCCAGCGGCCACATCCCAAAGGCTGATGCCTTGTTCGATATAGGCATCGAAGCGTCCGCAGGCAACGTAGGCCATGTCGAGCGCCGCGCTTCCCATCAGACGGCATTTGCGCGCACGGTGGACCATTTCCTGCAAGAGCGGCAGACCAGATTCGATCGTCACACCCGTTTTGGAGAGACCGACCGAAATGACCGCCTCAGCCACATCGGCGCGATCGCTGACGCGAAACGGCTCACGATTGAGGGTAGGCTTGTCTCCTTTTTGCACGCTCCACATTTCATCGCGCATGGGATCGTAAATAACGCCAACGACGATTTCGCCTTGGAAGCGAAGGGCAATAGAAACACAAAAGTGCGGGATACGATAAAAATAATTCACGGTGCCATCGAGCGGATCGACGACCCACTGATGGACGCTGGTTTGATCACCAACGATGCCTTCTTCTCCATAAAGTGCGTGCTGCGGAAATTCCTGCAAAAGCGACGTTGTGATCAGATTCTGCGCCTCCACGTCGATCTCAAGCTTGATATCGTGGGCTTCGGCCGCGTTGACCCGGCGCGGACGGTGAAAGTTTTGGCGAAGTAATTCACCCGCGGACCGCGCAGCTTTCTCGGCCGCATCGCGATAATGCGTCATGATGAAGATTAATAGGATTCGCCGCGCGAGCTACCAAATGATTTATGATTGCCGTGTCGGCTCATTTGTCATCCCGCCGGGTTCGCGACTGGGCGGAGCGCTGATCTCACATACGCTGATTGATCACACATGGCACGCGCAGGGTAAAAGCCTCGAACGCGGGATCCTTCTCCCGCAACTGCGGGATCAGGATGACAGCGTCGGTGGATTAGCGCGCAAAAAAAACCGGGAGGAAAATAAATTCTCCTCCCGGGTTGAAGGTTGGATTTTGGCCACGAAAGATTTTCGCGGCCGTGATCAAGCTTGGGGCCTTAATGCCTCTTTTTCTTAGCTGATTTTTTCTTCGCTGCTTTCTTTCTTTTCTTTGCTGCCATCGACTATTCCCCCCTTTCAATCCGCATCTGCGGTGAGTTGTGAAGAGTTGGGAATGACTTCACTACACGAGTGAAGTAATCATGACATTTTTTTTGTCAAACGTTTTTCTCGCATGTTTGAAAATATTTTTACGAGCTCACGCGCGGGGCGCGCGCGCAATTTTTTTTATTTCACCATCTCGCAAGAGGATTGTTACTTCGTTTTCATCGGTTTCCATGCCGGAGGTAATCGTGCTGACATCATTCGCCACGATGATGTCACAATTTTTTTGTTGGAGCTTTTGCCGGGCGTTTTTTTCGAGATCATTTGTTTCGGCGGCAAAGCCAACCAGCAGGAATTGTCGGTCCTCTTTGCCGAGCGATGCGAGAATGTCGCGTGTCGGTATTAATTCGAGCGAAAGAGCCTGGTCTTGTTTTTTGATTTTGTGCGCAGAAACAGTTGCCGGCTTGTAATCAGCCACCGCCGCGCACATCACTACCACGTCAGTGCCGTCAAGGTGCCGATGGACCACGTCATACATTTCGTCGCTGCTCAGCGCCGAAATGAGCTCGAGGCTTTTCGGGGCAGCAAGATTTACCGGCCCCGAAATAAGAAGGACATTGTGTCCGGCTTCAGCCGCAGCTTCCGCGATGGCGTAGCCCATCTTGCCGGACGAGCGATTGCTGAGATAACGAACCGGATCGATCGGCTCGCGCGTCGGCCCGGCCGTGACAACAAATCTCACGCAATCAAGTTATCCTGCCGCGCGAGCAAAAACTCGGCGCGAAAGGCGATATCGTCCACTTTCCAAAGTCGTCCCAGTCCTTCGTAGCCGCAGGCCAGCATTCCTTCTTCGGGTCCAATGAACTCAACCCCGCGCGATTTCAATGTTTCCACATTTTCTTTGGTGGCGGGATGGTCCCACATTTTTCCGTTCATGGCGGGCGCAAGCAGAATCGGAGCGCGTGTCGCCAGGGCGATGGCAGCGAGCGGATGACCGGCCAGACCGTGCGCCAGCTCGGCGATTATGTTCGCGGTAGCTGGGGCAATGAGAAGCAGGTTGGCGCGGTCGGCCAGCTCAATGTGCCCCGGTCGCCAATTTTCTTTTTCGTCGAAGAAACTGGTCGTAACCGGATTCTTTGAAAGCGTCTGTAAAGTCAATGGGGCGATGAATTCCGTGGCGTCATGCGTCATTACGACAAAGACTTCATGGCCTTGCTTCACCAGCAAGCTAGCGAGCTCGGCGGATTTATAAGCGGCAATCGATCCGGTCACACCAAGGATGACAGATTTCGCTCCGGGCTGAATGCGCACAACTTTTCGCGCACTCATTCTCTCAACTTTGCGTTTGGAATTTCTTTGCATCAAAGCTGGCCAATTATCGTTGGATGAGACGCCGGCTGAGATATCGCTCTGCGCCCATTATATGTCGGAACTTTTC
>QHRO01000093.1 GCA_003220155.1 Verrucomicrobiota bacterium | reverse complement strand
TCAATCTCGGTGCCGTCGCCTTGAAACGAAATGATCTGTCGACCGCGCGGGGTTTTCTCGAACGCGCGCAGAAAAATCCGGTAAGTCTGGCGCAGGCGGAAGAGATGCTGGCGATGGTGGAACAAAAAGAAAAGGGCCAGGTCAACCTGTCGCGCTTGCGCATTGCTTCGCGAACAAATCCGCCGTCGTGGCCGATCATGCGACGCTACCTCGCCGCCCTGGCCGTCACCGGCCAGACGGAAAAAGCGGTAGCAGAATTGCAAGCCGTGCTTAAGACGGAATGGTATCGGGCCGAATCCTGGCAATTGCTTAGCGATTACCTAGCGCGTCTTGGAGAGACTGACCAAGCTGACAAAGCCTTAGCCCAGGCACGCTCCTTCGACGTCCATTTGAACAACCACTGATACGATCAGACCCAGCTTCGGCGTTCGAGCTTGGATGTCCTAATCCTACTCGTATTCGTGATCCTGGTCCTTCTGCGCACCCGCAGACAGCTGGGTATAGGATTAGGAATAAGAATTATCGGCCGGGGCTTCCGTTACCAGCGCTTCGATCGCATTCGTATCCGCTGGCAGATATTTTGCGCCCCAAAACCACAGCGCACCGGCTACGATCATCAATAGCGCAACACCCCAGAGGGCGACGTTCATGTTCCAACGATCACGCACCGACCCGATTAACGGCGGGGAAGTCGCGTCCCCTAGGAGGTGAATGATAAAGATGTTTAGTGCAAAGGCGCTCGCGCGCACGGCTGGCAAAGTCACATTAGCGAGCGCAGTGTTGGAGGGACCGGTATTAAGAAAGAGAAAAAATTCGGCGATGAAAATCATGAGCCAAGCCATCGGGAAACGGACATAGATCACAGCCAACGTCGCTGGAAAGCAAATCAACATTCCAACGCCGGAAACGAGAAAATACGAACTGGCAAAACGCTCGCGCAATTTATCGCCGAGCCATCCGCCCGTCAGAGTCGCGGATAAACCAGCCGCGGCGGTAATCGCGCCAAAGGTTAACCCGATGTTGCCGAGCAGATGTTCGCTCGAGGGGAATTCACTGTGTCGATCCAGGAAAATATAATCCGGCATCCAGGCCGAAAACCCGCCGATGGCAAACGTCATTACCGTCATGGCCGCTGTGTTCAGAACGTAGGAAGGAATGCGGAACAAATCTATGTAATCGCGAAGAGTCGGCCGAATGCGATCGCGCGAACCAGTGAAAAGCAACATGCTGCCAGTAACAAACCCGGAAGCACGACGAGATAGAAAGCCCAACGCCAACCGAAAAGGTCGGCGATCTTTCCGCCGAACGCGTAGCCCAGCGCGCTTCCCACTGGAATCGCTACATAAAACCAGGCCAGCACCCGTCCTCTTGTCTTGACCGGATAAAGATCGGCGATGATTGTCGGCGCGGCTGGTCCATAACCCGCCTCGCCGATCCCGACGAACAATCTCGTGCACAACAAGACCGCAAAGGATGTCGCCAATCCCGACCAACCGCTGGCTAGGCTCCAGATCGCGACACTGATTCCGATCAATATCCAGCGCGAAAACCGATCAGCCAGCCAGCCAAAGATCGGCGCGGTGCACATGTAACTGATTAAAAAAGCCGTTGTCCAAAGGCCGGCTTTACCATTTTGGTTTGGATCGCCTGCCAAAAATTGCTGCTTGAGCGTCGGCAATACCGACGCCAAAACGTAACGGTCGATGTAGTTAAAAAGGTTAATGGCGAGCAGCAGGACCAGAGCGGTGCGGGCGCCTGATTTTTGCTCGTTCGTCATAACGCGATTGCAGAGTGAGATGGAGCGATTGTAAACGTAAAACAAATGCCGGGAGATTCTGCCGCCGAGCGCGCTTTTTATTTTATTGCCTGCGGCATCGCTCGTCTGGTTTACCGCGTAAAAGCGATCGGCGTAGAAAATCTGCCGACCGGCGGCTGCCTGCTCGTCCCCAATCACATCACCTGGGTTGATGCGATCATCCTCCAACTAGCTTGTCCGCGGGCGGTTCGCTTTATCATCGACGAGGAATTTTATCGCAACCCGGCACTCCAGCCGGTGCTGCGAATGGTGCGCGCTATCCCGATCGACCGGCGTAAACCGCGCGAAGCAATTCGCCGAGCGACCGAGCGAATTGAAGCTGGCCAAATCGTTTGCATCTTCCCGGAAGGCCAACTCTCGCGCACCGGAACGCTAGCGCGTTTGCAACGCGGATTCGAAATGATCGCCCGTCACGCCCAAGCACCGGTGGTGCCGGTTTTTCTCGATCAACTCTGGGGGTCGATCTTTTCATTCCGCGGCGGGAAATTTTTCCGGAAATGGCCAAAACATTTTCCTTATCGTGCTACCGTCGGCTTCGGCGGACCGCTTTCAGCCGAGGAAGCGACTATCGCGCGAGTCCACGAAGATTTGCTGAAGCTTGGAGCCGACTGTTTCGAGCAACGACCCGAATTGCATCAGCATATTGCGCGTCGTGCGCTGCGCGGACTCAAGCGCTCGCCTTTCGCCACCCTGGTCACCGATGGAATGGACGGCAGCAAGTTGAACCGTGGGAAACTCCTCGGAGTTTCGATCGCGCTCAGTCGTTACCTTCGGAAAACATTTCCGGCAAAACGAATCGCGATTGTGCTACCGGCCAGCAAAGGCGCGGTCGTTGCCAATCTCGCGGTGGCACTGGCCGACAAAGTTCCGGTGGGATTAAATTTCACGGCCTCGGCCGAGGCGATCGCAAGCGCGATTGGCCGCGCAGAAATCGAAACTGCGATTAGCGCCAAGCAGTTTCGCGGACGGCTTCCCGATCTTCCTTGGCCGCGCCACATTGTGTTGCTCGACGAGCTGCTGCCGAAATTGAAGCGACAGATTCTGTTTTGGTGGATCGCGGGAATCATTACGCCCAACTTCTTGTTAGCTCGCTGGCTCGGCCTTCCGCGCCACGGCGGCCACGAAGAAGCAGTCTTGCTTTTTACCAGTGGCAGCTCCGGCGAACCTAAGGGCGTGGTTCTTTCCCACCACAATATCATCGGCAACGTCGCCCAGTTTACCGTCATGCTCGACGCGGGACCGGACGATAGTCTCCTCGCCTCGCTTCCCTTTTTTCACAGTTTCGGCTGCACCGTCACGCTTTGGTATCCGCTCATCGAAGGCACCCCGATAATTACTTATCCAAGTCCGCTTGAAGCGGCCAAGAACGCTGCCCTGGTCGAGAAGTACAAAATCACCGTGTTACTGGCGACACCGACTTTCTTGCGTGCGTATTTGCGCAAGGCCGAGCCGGAGCAGCTACGTCGCGCACGCCTGGTCATCGTCGGCGCGGAAAAAATGCCGCTCGATCTATCCGGGAAATTCTTCGAACGCTTCGGCAAACGCGTGATGGAAGGCTATGGTTTAACCGAAACCGCGCCGGTCGTTTCCGTAAACCTGCCCGATCCAGTTCTGGAGCGCGCAGATGTCACGGTGCAGCCGCTCTATCGTCTCGGCTCGGTCGGAAAAATGGCTTCGGGTATTGCCGCGGAAATCCGAAACCCAGAAACTAACGAGAAATTATCTATTTACGAGAGCGGGATGGTCTGGCTGCGTGGTCCAAATATTTTTGAAGGCTATCTGAAGGATCCAAAACGAACCGCAGAGGTTTTGCACAATGGCTGGTTAAAGACCGGTGACATTGGCCGGCTGGACGAGGACGGATTCCTCTACATCGAAGGCCGGCTTTCGCGCTTCTCCAAGATTGGCGGTGAAATGGTGCCACACGAAGTAGTCGAGCAGAAGATTATCAATGCTCTCGGTATGGAAGGAAGCGAGCGACGCATCGCCATTTGCGGAGTGCCGGATGAAGCGAAAGGTGAAGCGTTGTTGCTCCTCACTGCCGATCCAATCGAGATGGACAAATTGCGCGCCGCCCTCAATGAAGCCGGCGTCCCGAATCTTTGGATCCCGAAACGTTCCGTCGTGGTAGAAAAAATCCCCGTTCTCGCTTCCGGCAAACTCGACATCAGGCGTTGCCAGGAACTGGCCGCTGCGCGATCACACTAAAGAAGGCTTACTAGCATTTTCCGTTTTTGTCATTCCGAGCGAAGTCGAGGAATCTCTAACTGTTCTTTGGCAGAAAATGGTTAGAGATGTCTCGACTTCGCTCGACATGACAGAGGTGGCGGCAGGCGTGAGTGCCTGACCTGCAAATTAGAACGCGCTTCAATCCAGCCAATCCATTGCGGCGAGGATTCGGCGGAATTGTTCGTCGTCGATGGAAAGGGCGGGTAGCCACTCACCGATTGGTTCGCGTTTCCACCAGGCGGGATCACCCGGCGGCGCGAAGCGATAACGATAAAGTCTGGCGCGAATGTAGTGCGGCGGGCTAACGGGAAATGGATTGTTCGCCAGCAACGAAAGGGTGCCCGGATCGTTGTGCAAAAGTTTCCAGACGAAATGCAGCGTCCACGGATATTCCGCAGGCGAAGCCATGGCGGCGAACCAGATTTGCCAATCGATGCGCGGTTGATACGGGGCTATGAACGGGGGCCGCAGATTCGGATTACCCGGTTTGGCTTTGAATTCGTATTCCTTCCATTGCGTGTCGCCAGTGATGACAACATCGTCGGTTCCTTCAAAAATAATCTCGTCGCGTTCTTTGCCGACCGCGCCGAACGCGCCGTAGGTGTTCACCAGACTGAGCCGATCGAAGGAAGTGTTCATCATTTGCCGTTTGGAAATAAGATTGGCGACCGGCGCGATACTCAAATACGCAACCAGGAGCGACAGTCCGATAGCGATGGTGTTGTTGATGCGCGACGGCTCCGATTCGCGCGCGGCACGTTCTGCGCGCATAACGATCGGCCGCGGCAGGATTCGCCTAAAGAAAGTATCATCGAAGCAAGCGAGAAATGGAACGATCGTCACGTAATTCAAGAACGACAGGTTGCCGCTGATGATGAGAACGATTTGAAAACTGACCAGCAACACGCCGGCGACATGGCGGGCGCGCCGCGGCCCGAAGGAAAACCAGGGAACGACCAGTTCGATAAAATGATTCCAGGCCGTGCCGAATTTGTGGAACCAATGCGGTGCGAAATGCAGGTACCGGCTGATCGGACTCGGGATCGGCTGCGTTTCGTAGTGATAATACAGGCAGGTCAGATCGCGCCAGCATGGATCGCCGCGTAGTTTGATCAGGCCGGCACCAATCATGATGCGAAAACCGAGCCAGCGAAAAAGCCAGATCACCAGCAGCGGCGGCCGGCATTTCGGAAACGGACGAGCATCGAGCAACGGGCAAAGAAAGATCGACAGGAACCCGGTCTCGAGCAGCTGCGTCTCCCATCCATAGCCGTACCAAATTTGCCCGACGTGAATGATGGACATGTACATCGCCCAGAGAATGGCGAGCAGAATCGCGTTCGCATAACCGCCAAGAACAATGAGCGAGAGACCAAAGCCAACCCAGGCAAAGATCGATAGGCCTTGATCGGAAATCCCGAACCAAAAGAGCGATGGTAATTGCGAAGCTGCGACGGGACGTGAACCGAAATGCGCCTGCACTCTTTCAAAAAAATGACTGGCTGGAGTCAAGCCATGTTCGCCGACGAGAGGAACGAGTTGTTGGGCTGCAATCAGGAATGCAATCGCGTAAACGAAACCGAGCATCCGCAGAATGAAAAAGCGGGTCAGCCAGTAATCATCTCCGCCGGCGAAAATTTTTCGGAAGAATTCTTCATTCGTCATCATCAAAGGAGATGGCGGATTACTGAAGACCGATGCGTTTGAGGATGGCGACAAAGCGCGGGTTGGAGCGAAGCGAATCCCATTTCGGATCTACCTGTAGCAAGGCCACTAGCACATCACGTTCGTCACACGCTTTCTCTAGCCAAAACAACGCTTCGCTTTGCTCCCCTAGTCCGTTGTAAACTAAAGCGATGTTGTGAAGAGGAATGTAATGCTGACGAGACAGAGTTTTCAGTTCACCGAGCACGGCGCGAGCTTTCGAGGCATCACCTGCCAACGCCGCGACATAACCAATTGACGCGATCGCTTCCGAATTTCCATGCGACAATTCTTTCGCCTTCTCGCACTCAGCGATGGCCTCGTCATATTTTCCCTGTTGGATCAAAACTTTTCCCAAGGTGATGTGCGCAATCCAAAAGTTCGGCTCGAGCTCCAGCGCCTTTTGTAATCCCACGTAGGCCTCATCATTATGTCCGGCGTGATGCAAAAACATTGCCCCGATTGCACGAAATAGCGGAAAGACTGGCTCCAACGCGATTGCTTGTCCGCCCTCTGACGCGGCTTCATCATGACGTCCCAGATTAGAGAGCACGTGGGCGTAAGCGAAGTGAGCCATCCCAGAATCAGGGTTTAGCGCAACGGCCCGTTTCGCCTCCCTTTCAGCGCCAGTCCAGTCCCAGTCAAAGAAAGCTATACTAAACGCGAGCGAGGCGTGAGCTTCGGCAAGCAAGTCATCAATTTCCAGGGCCTTCATCGCGGCCGCTTTGGCCTGAGGAAGGCAATCTTTGGAAGGCACATCGGCGCTGAAGGCAAGAGATAGATTCGCCTGGGCTAATCCGAAATAGGCCAGCGCGTAGTTCGGGTCTAAATCAATCGCTTGCTGGAAAAAACCGATACCTTTTCTGATATCCGGCGGAGTAAATTTGTCCCAATGATATCGTCCTATAAGGTAAAGTTGGTAAGCGTCGACGTTTTCTGTGTAACGTTTGGTGAGGCGTTTCTTCTCTTCACCGCTTAGACGCAGCGCGAGCGCGTCCGCCACTTTCTGTGAGATCGCATCCTGCACACCAAAGACGTCAGTAAATTTCTCATCGAATGTGCCCGCCCAAAGCGAAGAACCATTGGCCACATTGATCAGGCGCGCGGTCACCCGGACTCGGTCGCCAGATTTTTGAACATTGCCTTCGAGAATGGAGTTTACCTGAAACTCGCGCCCAGCCGCCACTGGGTCTTGCTCCAGATCGCCGTACTTACGCACCGAGTTTAGCGAAGAAACGATGATTTGCCGGCTGTTGCTGAGCTTGGTAATCAACGCATCAGCCATCCCGAGCTCGAGAGCTTGATCCCTGTTCTCGGGAGACAGTGGCTTGAACGGGAGGACAGCAATTCGCTTCTTTCGTTGTGGTTTTGATCCAATAGTTTCAACGCCGCCGGTCTTTCCACGTTGCTGCTTCAGCTTATCGGGCGTGGCCGGATTGCCCAGCTCGTCGGCATAAACATTCACAATGTCGATTTTGGCACCGTGCTTTACCTCGCATTCGCCAAGATCGTGCAAGTGCGGCTGCCATTTGCTGTATTGCGCGAGGTCCTCCGCGATTCTCTTTGAAATAAGAATGTGCCCCGCATCGGCGCAATCCATCACCCGCTGGGCCATACTTATCCCCGCACCGGCGATATTTGACCGGTCGTTCACATCGACAACCGCATCGACCGGCCCGCTGTGAACGCCCATCCGTAGTTGAAGTTTGGGATAATTCTGTAAGGCTTTGCTAATTTCCAACGC
>QHRO01000092.1 GCA_003220155.1 Verrucomicrobiota bacterium | reverse complement strand
CGGATAACCTTCGATTTCGCGCGGGAGCTTGCGTTCGGTCTCCGGGGTGGGTCGCGCCAGCATCACTTTCAGGCAGGGCATTTTGCCATCCGCCAGAACACCGACGTAAACGCCAACAACATCAGGCAACTCGAGCAATTGCCTATCGTGTGCAGCCAGCACCGCATTGATATCACGCCTGGGCGAAGGGCTTTCGGCCATAAGTTGAACGAATCCTAGCGCGACAATCACGCCAACGCACAGCCGCCACGTCTTCATCCTGGGACAAGATTGCGCTGGTTGAAAAGAATACAAACACCCCCCCCACCGTCGCCCCGAGATGAAGGTGAACACATCTGTTAAGGAATTTAAAGCCGCGGCGTCGTTGATGATTTTAGACGCCAAAGAAGCTATTGTGCGCGCTCTTTCCGTTCCTTGGGCAAAGCCCGATGCGGCTGTCGCGTTAGTAAGGGAGTTTAGAAAAGCACCGGAGAAGGATATCCTCCTAAGATGGACGATAGCTAGCGGTCTTTCTATCGTACCGAACGATTCCGTTTTCGATGACCTGGTGGCGATCGCGTGTGACAAGCGATATTCAAACGCACGTGAAATGATTGCTATTGCCTTAGGAAAGTCTAGCAATCAGAAGGCAATCCGCGCGCTTATTGAGTTGCTGAGCGATCCCGAAGTCCAAGGTCACGCCGTCATGACCCTTGTTGATCTTCAAGCGAAAGAAGCTGTCCCAGCGATACGGAAGTTAGTTAACCACCCCAAAAAATGGGTTCGTGAGGAAGCGGCCAAGGCGCTCCAAATTCTTTGCCCCGAAAAACAGGGATCGGGAGGAAGAACGGGGTCGCGCCTCAAGGAATTATCGCCGCCAGATTTGGTAGGCAGGCCGAAGGACGGACGTCGCTCCCTACTGATGGCGTCCGTCTCTTCCAAAATGGCAGCGTTTTTGGAGTGCGGTGGAAAACGCAGCGCCACACCGCCTTTCTTTGCTCAGCTTCCCGGCTAAAAGGTAGATCGGTTAAGCGTGCCGGATAACTTTGAGGTATCGCCGGACTGATGAGCGGCGAGCCAATTGTTGCGAACAAAGCGGCGTCGCGCTGCGCTTGCCACCGCAGTCCAAAAATATGCGCTTATTGTCGAACGGGCTGCTTGAATGAGCTTTTGCTGGCTAGCGAACCCGATGAACTATGTTTGATTAGCCGAAAGAATCGATGCGACCGCCTAACCTGCTCGTATTTCTCCCGGATCAACAAAGAACCGATACCATCGCTTGCTACGGAGGAACAAAGGTTCACGCTCCGGCCCTGAACAAACTGGCTTCCGAGTCGGTCATCTTCGAACGCGCCTATGTGACTCAGCCAATTTGCACGCCTTCCCGCGCGTCTTTACTTAGTGGTTTGTGGCCGCATACTACCGGTTGCACCAGAAACAGCGTTCCACTAGAGCAGCGCTTCCCTACCTTCGTCGAACTACTGGAGAATAAAGAATATCACTGCGCTTATATGGATAAGTGGCATCTCGGCGGAGATGCCTCGGCCCAACACGGATTTCGTGATTGGGTTTCGACCGAAGATGTCAGCGATTACAGTCGTTTTCTTATCAGCCGTGGGATAGCTCCCGATCGTGAGAACAACATGTTCTCGCGCCGTTTAATTAGCACGCTCTCCCTCGAGTTATCGAAACCAAAATTTTTGGAAGACCACGCCTGCCGGTTCATTGAGCAGCATCGGCGTGATCCATTTGTGCTTTTTGTCGCTTTTGTCGAACCGCACACCTCTTACAACGGACCGTTCAATGAAGAACATCCGCTTGCTGAAGTGGACCTGGATGAAACCGCACTAACTCCTCCGGCGGATCAGGTTCCTTTGCGGTACCGTCTGATCCGCGAGCGACAACACGCACACGCGACACTGGATCGAGTGCGTTTACCACAACTTTACTATGCGGGTATCACTCCGGAAGAATACCGCGGGATCAAGCAGCGATACCTCGGCCTGGTAACCCTGGTTGATCGAAGCATCGCCGCCATCCTTGGCTCTTTGGAGCAGTTTGGCTTAATGGACGAGACGATTATTGTGCACACGAGCGCCCATGGTGATTGTCTCGGGGCACATCAGCTTTTTGGAAAAGAAGTGATGTTCGAGGAGGCAGCGCGGGTGCCTTATTTGATTCGGATACCGGGGTAACATCGCAGCATGAGAATCAGTCAATCAATCAGTCACATCGATTTTTTACCAACCCTGTTGGAACTGCTTGGTCAGACCAAACCCTCTCATTGTCCAGGGCAAAGTCATGTTCCACTGCTCAAGGGGGAAAATATGCCGCCACAAAACATCTTTATGGAATGGTCGCCGAATCGTGCGAAAACCGTCAAACGAAGCTCGCTGGCAACGCGCCGACAAGCAAAATGGGCGATGGAAGAATCGACTCGCGCCATAGTGACTAACGATGGTTGGAAGATTTGCCTAAGAGATCGGGATTTGAACGAGCTATACAACTTAAGGGTTGATCCAATTGAAGCTCACAATCTCTATTACACAGGCAAGTATGACGCGGTAATCGCGCGCGCGGGAGAGATGAGATTCATCGCTGGCAGGAAGCGACCGAAGATCGTCTCACAATTTAATCGCGGCCAAAGTGTGATTGGCTAGGGGAAATGCCTTTTGCGACGCCGAAGAAAAGCATCTGTGCCGCATGATCGCCCCGCAGCTCCTCTTTTCCCGGGAGCGCACGCGCCTCGCGTGCAAATTTCGGCGCCTCGCCGAAATGCTTCTCTTGTTCAACCAAGAAGTCGTTGGCGAGGCGCCAGCGACAGCACGCGAGGCGCGTGCTCTCCCCAGATCCTATTTGTTGCGACCAGACGAACGGCTGCGCAATCGTTGCCAGTAAGCCTCTCCCGGCAGTTGTCCTATCATGATTCGCTCTCCATTCGAGCGTCGAAACCACTCCGGCAACTCAATATCGGTGCGAGCAATGCTTTCGAGACAATTTCGAGTGATCGCGCCCCGTTTGGTGCTTTCGCCGAAGACAGCAAAGTTTTGTTGCGTGACAAAGAGGTGATAGTCCGCAGGCTTTTCGATGCGATTCTTTAAACCGTCCAATGCTTTGGCTGATGGCACTTGCGCGGGCAATTGAGAAAAGAGAAAGCGAAGAACCTTTGCCCGAAGAAACTGATGAATCCAGATTTGATACCACGCTTTGCGCTCGAGTAGAATATCGCCAGATGGAGTAACGCGTTGATTAGGATGCAAAGCCAGTTCAGGGCGGTCCAGGGTGACCCGAGTGCGGCAGAAAAGGAGACCGCTTATTTCGGACGCCGTCAGTGCATAATTAAGAAGCTCTTTGACTTTTTCTACTATCAAACGGATCGGATACTTATCGTCGGAGCACCAGTAAACCCATTCCTCATCTTCAATGTCTTCGATCAATCGCAGGACAGTTGCGGGGATTTCAAGCGGCGATTCGATGTACTCTGCGCGTTCCAAGTCTGGGCCGCGAAGCTGCTGATAAGGGATGCGAAACCGGAACGGATGATCTGGCCAAAGACGCTGGTATTGCAGCATCAAGTGCTGGCTAATAGCCCGATGTCGATCGAAGGTCAGAACAATCGCTTTCATCGAAAAGTGAGCCTACCTTGGCTCTCTCCGTTCGGCTAAACAAACGATGATCTCGCATCGCTACAAGTGCATCTTCGTGGAAGTTCCTAAAACTGGTTCAACCAGCGTGCGCCACCTGTTGGGAAAGCCGATTAAGCCACACTTGAACCTATGTGAGATCAAGAGGTTGATGGAAAGCTACTGGGTTGTGCGCGGCGGAAGGAAAAACCGAATACTGGAATGGGTCTATCTTACATTACCGGCGGAGCGTCGGAAGGAGCGGGGACGGCGGCAATTCGAGAGCTATTTCAAATTCGGATTTGTTCGCAATCCCTGGGGCCGTGTCGTCTCGCTCTACGAGCGCAATGAAGCAGTGCAAATGCGTCAGGAGATGACCTTCGAGGAGTTTGTCCGCTGGATTGAATACAGTAGCGCTACCTGCATTCATTCCTCGCCTCATCGTTACCAACTTGATTGGTTTGTCGATGCCAATGGCAAGATGCTGGCAGATTTCATTGGCCGATTCGAACGCTTGCAGGAAGACTGGGCTGTGATCGCGAAAAAGCTTGGAGTAAGCGAAGTGCTTCCCCATGCCCGCGCCAACCCTCGGGCGCGGCACTACACTGAATACTACACCCCGGAGACGCAAAGTATCATTGAAGAGAAGTTCAAGGTCGACATCGAGACATTTAACTATCGCTTTGGCGAGTGAATGTTCCTTGCCCCTTACGATAAGGCAGACGGCGGTTCTTCCTGGTTTACGGGCCACAGCAAAGAATCGAGTGGAAATAGACTATGATGTGGAGCGATGGTCCGAGATGAGCGAGAAGGACTACGTTCTCGGAACGCATGATGAGGAGTTGTTGAGACTCGGACTGCAACACCGGGTCTGGCGTCCGGTGGTTTTGGACTGCTGGCAGAAGGCAGGCATTACCACCGGAAAGCGCGTCCTCGATCTTGGGGCTGGCCCTGGGTATGCGGCTCTCGATCTCGCCGAAATTGTCGGACGATCTGGCGAAGTCGTGGCGCTCGAGCGTTCCGGCAAATTTGTTGCCGCGATGCGCGAATCCTTTCGCCGGCGCGGCCTGACTAACGCGAAGATTTACGAGTTGGACCTGATGACCGGCGATTTGCCGAAAGGCAATTACGATTTCTCCTGGTGCCGCTGGGTCCTATCGTTTGTCAACGATCAGGGGTTGTTGATCAAGAAACTCGGCGATGTCATGCCAAAAGGCGGAATCTCTATCTTTCACGAATACGCTCACTATGGAACCTGGCGTTTCCTTCCACCGATCGCGAGTCAGGAAAAATTTCGCGAACACGTGGTCGCAACCTGGCGCGAGTCGGGCGGAGAACCGGATGGCGCTGCTGACCTGCCGGCGTTGCTCTTGCAAAATGGGTTTATTATCCGGTCGTCCACGCCGCATATTTTTTGTATGCGTCCGACTAACTACATGTGGCAGTGGCCGGTTACATTCATCGAAGTCTATCTTCCGCACTTGATCGAGATGGGTCGGATCGATCAAACCTTCGCCGACAAAGTGCGGGCGGATTTGGCTAGTGCAGGAAAGAACCCGAATGCGCTGATGATCACGCCGCTCGTGGTGGAAATTGTGGCGGAAAAAACTGAATAGCCTAAGTCATTCATAAAAATCCGAAGGCGGCTTATTTCAGAACCAAGTTGTTGCCAACGCACCCTCACCTCAATCCACTCGCTCAGGGAGAGGAGGACGCGAAGCGCCAGGTGAGGGCTGGTTACGGTAGGGCGGCGACTAACTTGTGTGAGCAACTGAGAGGTCCCTCGCTTCGCTCGGGATGACAGAGCCGGCGGCCTGCGCGGACACCAATACCGCAAGCGTACCGAAGTGAAATTGTGAATTGTTTTCAGCAGATTGAGCTTTAACACTCTTCACAAATCACGTATCACCATTCACTCTCTGCCATGACCATCGGCATTCCCAAGGAAATTAAAGAACAAGAGCAACGCGTTGGTTTGCTCCCATCCGCCGCGCAAACACTGGTTGGTCATGGCCATACCGTTCTCGTGCAAGAAAATGCTGGCGTCGGCTCCGGTTATCCGGATGAGGAATACGTCAAAGCCGGGGCGCAAATCGTCGAATCGGCCGAGGAAATTTTTCAGCGCGCGGACATGATCGTAAAAGTGAAGGAACCGTTGCCGGCGGAGTGGCCGTTGCTGCGTCGAGGACAGATTCTTTTCACTTATCTTCACTTGGCGGCGAGCAAGCCTTTGACAGAAGCGTTGCTCAACTCTGGCGTGACGGGTGTTGCGTACGAGACCATTCAAATCGGGAATCGCCTGCCGCTTTTGGAACCAATGAGCGAAATCGCGGGCCGCATGTCGGTTGTGATGGGCGCGTACTATTTGGCGAAACACAACGGCGGCACGGGTGTATTGCTCGGCGGCGTTCCGGGAGTTTTGCCTGGGCGCGTGGTCGTGCTTGGTGGCGGTACCGCTGGCGTGAATGCTGCGCGCATGGCCACTGGTCTGGGCGCCGACGTTACGATTCTCGAAGTCGATCTCGAACGGATGCGTTTTCTCGACATCACCATGGATAACGCCCACACGCTATATTCCAGCGAAGCGCATCTCCACGAATTGATGGCGACGACCGATCTGCTCATCGGCGCGGTTCTGGTGCCAGGAGCGAAAGCACCGAAGTTAATTACGCGCGCAATGTTGCGAAAAATTAAACCGGGCAGTGTGGTAGTGGACATTGCGATCGATCAGGGCGGTTGCGCGGAAACGTCGCGGCCAACGACGCACCTCGATCCCGTTTATGGTGAGGAAGGCGTTACCCATTATTGCGTGGCCAACATGCCAGCCGCTTATGCGCGCACCGCTACCCAGGCGCTGACGAATATTACTAGTCGCTATGTCGAATTATTGGCCGATCGCGGATTGGAAGGCGCATGCAACAAACAGCCGGCCTTGCTTGGCGGTGTGAACACGCGCGACGGAAAACTCACCATTCAAGCCGTCGCTGAGGCACATGGTTTGGCCTACGCTCCCATGTTCTCAAGCGATGCACTCGGTTCGCTGGGCGGGTGAACATTGCCGCCGCGGTAAGGCCGAAACACTCGTTTGCGCCGAATATGAAATGACCCACATTGGGTTTTCCATCTACAATCTTATGAAGAAATACATTTGCATTCTCGCTGGGGCCGCGTCGTTGTTCGCAGCTTGCGAGCAAAAGACCGAGACAGTGAATCCGCCGGCTGGGGAAAAGAAAGAAACGAACACCACGATCGTGAATCCTTCGCCGGCCACGACGGAGACGAACACGACAATTAATACCACGTCTTCGCCGTCGCCTTCGGCGACGCCGTAGTCAGCGCAAGTTTTTTGCGGAGTCTTCCCTGATTGAATTCGGGGAAGACTTTTGCTGTACCGATAAAGCTGTCATCCCGAGCGGAGTCGAGGGATCCCGCCAAGTTACCTTTAAGCTTTCGCAACGGGATCCCTCGACTTCCGCTCGGGAGGACTACAGTTCGGCGATGCAGAAACGTCTTCGTTTTCCGAAGTCGCGCCGACTCACTCGGGATTCGGAATTCCAGCGTGTTCGGATAGAAGGGTCCTCCGTTCGCGGTGGAGCGCTTACACTCGGAGTTTTGAAAAATGCCGAATTAGAGGTGCCCGTGCGCGCCGGCTTCATTACTTCCCGGCGCGTAGGGAGAGCCGTCGTCCGCAATCGCATCCGCCGGCGTTTGCGCGAGATTTTTCGCAAACATCAACACGAAATCAGCAGCGGAGTTTGGATCGTGACGATTGCGTCGCCGCGAGCGGCGCGCGAGACCTCCCGTGCGCTGGAAGATGAGTGGTTGCGCCTGGCGCGGCGCGCTTCTATCCTTGCCCCCTGATGCGCACGCTCGTTCGCATTCTCATTCGCGGTTATCAGATAACGATTTCACCGGTGCTTTCGTTCCTCGGCGGAGCGAAGTCTGGCTGCCGTTTTTCGCCCACGTGCTCCGAATATTTCTTGCGAGCGGTCGAAGAGCACGGCGTCTTGCGCGGGAGCTTTCTCGGAATAAAGCGCCTGCTGCGATGTCATCCCTGGGGTGACAGCGGATTTGATCCGGTGCCGGCGGCAGATTCACTGGCGCGGAGCTGCGTCTGCGAGTAAGCAGGCGCGATTAATTTATGGATCGAACCGCGTGGATTGCCATTACTCTTTGCGTCCTTGGGCTTATCGCCTGGGAAATTTGGATTGCCCGGCAACCACTGCCGCCCCCAGCTGTTGCGACCGCGCCTTCGCCCACCCCGCCCGGAGTGAGCAGTACTCCATTAGCGGCGGCACCCACGGCCGTTGCCACGCCGGCGCCACAGCCGGGGACTGCGGCGACAGTAGCCCCGAGCGCGACGCCAGCGCAATTTGAAGAAAAAACCGAAACGCTCCGCAACTCCGATGTCGAATTGCATCTGACCAATCGCGGCGGCGGGGTGAGCGAAGCAATTTTGCTCAACTATCCCGCCGAGGTAGGGGAAAGCGAACGCGTGACGCTGAACTCGCCCGCACGAATTCCCATCGGCGCGATGGTCGACGATCCCGCCGCTCCAGGTTTGCCGGAATACAAAATCGCGCGCGAGGCTGATACCGTCGCACTCGAGTATGTTACACCGGAGCAGGTGACGATTCGAAAGAAGTTTTCTTTTCCGCCTACTAACGAGAAAAAGGATAATTTCGTTGTGAAATTGGATGTCGATTTTGCAAACAACGGCGCTGCGCCGTATGCAAATCCCGGTTATTTTCTTGGAATTGGCTCAGCGGCGCGGATTCACCGCAACGACTATCCGAGCTACACCCGTTTGGTTTGGTCAGTGGGCAGCCGCACTAAAGGCATTGATGTGGGTTGGTTCGCTGGGGGCGGCGGCTTTTTGGGCATGGGACAGCATCCGCCGCGTCCCTATTACACACAGGGCGTTAATGCTGCGGAGTGGGTGGCGGCGAGCAATCAATTTTTCACTTCTCTGGTCGTCCCCTTGACTGCGAAGGCGGACGCAGTTTGGGGGAAGAGCTTTGAGATCGATCCGGCGCAAAAGGCTTATGGTTTAGAGGGCGCGATGCATTTACCGGGGTTCCGGGTGGAGGCCGGACAAACTTACAACGCGCACTTTCAACTCTATCTCGGCCCGAAACTTTATCATCGGCTCGCCCAGCTCGAGCACAACGAAGCCGAAGTCATGGAATTCGGCATCTTCAAGATCATCTGCCAGGCGTTGCTCAACGCCTTGAACACGCTTCACAGTTTCCTCGGCAACTATGCCGCGGCCATTCTCGCGCTAACCACAATCGTGAAGCTGTCGCTCTGGCCTTTGCAAACTAAAGCGACGGCTTCGATGCGACGGATGTCGGCGCTGTCGCCCAAAATCCAGGAGCTGCGCGAAAAATATAAGGACGATCCGACGCGGATGAATCAGGAAACGATGAAGCTTTACAAGGAATATGGGATCAACCCCGTGGGTGGCTGTTTACCGATGCTCATCCAGATTCCGATCTTTTTTGGTCTCTTCACCATGCTACGGCAGGCGGTGGAATTGCGCGGTGCGCACTTTTTGTGGATTCACGATCTCTCGCAGCCCGATACGGTAGGACATCTTCCCGTTGTCGGCTGGCCTATCAATATCCTTCCACTAATCATGGCGGCGACCAGTTTTTGGATGACCCACCTGACTCCGAAGAGTGGTGATCCCACCCAACAGCGGATGATGATGTTCATGCCCATAATCTTTATCGTCTTTTGCTATAATTTTGCCGCTGCCCTCGCTCTATATTACACTGTGCAAAACCTTTTCAGCATCCTGCAACTGTATCAGAATCGGAAGCAACCGATGCCGACTTTAGAAAAAGTTGCGGTGCCGAAACGAACCCGAAAATGACGCCTAAAGAGTTACTCGATACCATGCTCGGCTACCTCGGTTTCGTGGTGGAAATCGCGGAAATGCAAAGCGAAGGCGGAAATCTGACCCTGCAGATTTACACCGAGGAAAGCCGGCGTCTGATTGGTCGCGATGGCGAAATGCTCGACGCCATTCAATTTCTTCTCAACCGGTTGCTGCAGGCGAAAAACAAAGATGCCCAAAAGGTCATTGTCGATTGCGAGCATTATCGCTCCATGCGCGAAGATCGAATTGTGCAACGCGTTCGCGAGCTGGCGGAGCGAGTACGCATCACCGGACGCTCGCTGCAACTCGAGCCGATGAATTCCTATCAGCGGCGCATCGTTCACAACGCCTTCAAAGACGACCCCGATGTCGCGACCTGGAGTCCGTCTGATTCGGCGCGGATCAAACAAATCACGCTCCTGAAACGCCAGCCGAAGAAAGAAGCGGTAAAGTAGCGGCGCTTGCGAGCTGTAGCGGCGGTCTATGACCGCCGATGTGTTTAGCGTCGACTGACCCTCTCATTAACACACTGCTTTAGCTGGGTGTTAACGACGCCTGAGGGAGCCCCAACCGCTTCAGCGGTTTTTTGTCAGTGAACAAGTAAACCGCTAAAGCGGTTGTGGTAGTAGACTCAGCCATGCATCTCGCTGAAGCGAGGCGTTAATGAATAGGAAATATCAGGGCAGCGCCCTAACCACGTACATGACCGCCGATGTTCGGTAAGTGGGAAAAGCTTTCGGCGGTCGTAGACCGCCGCTACAGGTTTCCGCGAAATCGCGCGGCTTCCTTTGTCTCGCCCGCTTTCACTTCCGGCCGCCACCGAAATTTTTCCAGCAACGGATTCGATTTGCCTTCGACTGCGTCGGCGATGATTTCACCCAGCACCGGCGCGAACTTAAATCCATGGCCGCAATCGCCGGCCGCGATAATCAATTCGGGACGCTCCGGATCGGGAGCAATCCAAAAATTCCCGTCATGGGTATCGCAATACAAGCAGATGCGCGTGAATACGATTGGCGCATCCGCCAGCCCCGGAAATGAGTCGGACAAAAATTGGCGCATTTTGTTTTCCTCCTCCTTCGTCACCGCGCGCTCGGGAGAATCCGGCGACATCTCGCGTCCGCACCCATGATTCGCGATTTTCACCACGCCGTCGCGATTGAGTGGAAAACCGTAATAGCCGGTAGTCGAAATATCTGCGCCGAAAATTGGAAAACGTTCCGGCGTGAAAAGGTCGGGCTTTTCGGGTTTGAGATGAAATACCGGCTGCCCGCTGGCGCGAAAAAAATTGCGGGTGAATGGCAACGCGTACGGGGTCCACGCCCCAACGGCCATCACAACCGTGTCGGCTGCGATTTTTTCGCCATTTTCCAACAGGATCCCTTTTACGCGACCGCCCGTCTCATCGAGGTCCCGGAACTTTGTAGTTTGATGGAATTCCACCCCAAGCGACTTCGCTCGCCGGATTAGTGTGGCAACAACCCGTCCGCTTTCGGCATATCCGGCTTCCAAATCCAAGAAACCATCTGGATAACGTTCTCCGTTCCAGGCCGGAAAACGCTCAAGCAGTTGTTTAGAACTGATTCGCTCGATCCGATGACCACGTCGTTCGAGTACTTTGAAGCTTTCGTATTCGAAATCTCCCGGCTGCATCGAGCGTTGGCGCATGAAAAGGAATCCGATCTCGTGATACAACTCGACGCCAAATTCCACGTTCCACTGCCGCCAGATCTCACGCGACTGCTCGGCCAGTGCCGTATAATCTTCATCCGCGCCATAGGCTGCGCGAACGGCCTTACTAATATCGGTGGAAGCGGCGAGGGGATGTGGCAACGGACCGGGATCAACCAGCACAACTTGGTGCCCCCGTTTTCGCAATTCAATCGCAGCAACAACGCCATTAATCCCCGCACCAACGACGATTGCTCTTGGCTTCTTCA
This sequence comes from Verrucomicrobiota bacterium, assembly GCA_003220155.1. Classification (GTDB taxonomy): domain Bacteria; phylum Verrucomicrobiota; class Verrucomicrobiia; order Chthoniobacterales; family UBA10450; genus AV69. The sequence continues at coordinate 1,055 of QHRO01000092.1, read as the reverse complement.
TCCGAAACAGAGTCCACGAACACACGAAAGAGGCTAAATAAAACGACTAGGCGCCGGGCCTTTCGTGTCATTGCATGTCTTCAGTGGGCGCCAAACTCGAAAATTATTTTGCCGCCGCGCCGCGCGCGCGCGGCATGTTCAACTGCCGTTTTAATTTCGCTCAGGGGATACGATTTTTCGACCTTCGTTTGCAGTAACGCGCGCCCCGCCATTTCGAAAATCGGATTGAACGCTGCCATTCGGTCCGATGCCGTGGCGTTGTCGTACCACTTGTTGATCCAAACGCCGCGGAAACGCAGATCTTTGAAAATAAGCAACCCGTTCGGAATTTTTAACGGCTGCAAACTCATCGCACCGAAAGTTACAAGCGTGCCGCTCGCGGCCAGACAATTCATCAGACGCAGTGCGCTTTCGCCGCCGACCGCGTTCAATCCCAAGCGAATCGGCGCGTCCCCGGTCGCTTCCTTCACTTCATCGCGAAGATTTTCGCCATCGATCAGGACAACGTCGCCACCCTCGGTGCGTAATTCCTCGATCAGCTCTTCGCGCCGGACTACGTTCACGGTTTTGTAACCAAGCGCATGCGCGATTTGAATTACGGCGCGGCCTGCCGCCGAATTCGCGGCGTTTTGAATCACCCAATCGCCAGCCTTTAATGCCACGTAACCATGCAGTAGTCGCCATGCCGTCAGCGGATTGATCTTCAACATTGCCGCTTGGACGGGATCGACTCCGGAGGGGACGACTACTAATTGCTTCGCCTTGACTGCGCACGCTTCACGCCAGGTTCCAATATCGTGCGGCAATATCACAAGTGAACCGATCGTTAGCTTGCTAACGTTCTTTCCCAATTCCGAGACAATTCCTGATCCCTCGAATCCCGGCACCGCCGGCACCTCGCGTTTCCCCGGATATTTCCCTTCGATTGCATTCAAATCCGCCGGATTGATTGGTGCGGCCCGCATTTCCACCACCACTTCGTCGGGACCGGGTGTCGGCCACGGCTGAGATTCAACCCGCAAAACATCCGCAGGATTTCCGTGCGCGGAGTAAAT
>QHRO01000025.1:1773-22395 GCA_003220155.1 Verrucomicrobiota bacterium | reverse complement strand
GAACTGTCGGGCGTAAGGCGACATACTGTCGAGAAAGCGGCGCTGGCCCTCCGCGAACAAAATGTCGAAAGCGAGCGTCGATTTTCCTGACCCACTCAGGCCGGTAATCACGACCATCTGGTCGCGCGGGATTGCGACGTCGATGTTTTTCAAATTATGCTCGCGCGCACCATGGATTTGGATGGCGCCGTTCGTAAGATTGGGTCTAGGGAGGGCGAGCATCTTGTTTGCACCGTCCGGCATCTCGCCGGGCGGCTCTTCCGCCGCGCGCAGCGAAATCTTCTCTCCGTCATCCTGAGCGTAGCTAAGCGGAGTCGAAGGATCCGGTTGCGTTATCTTAAAGCTATCGCGACCGGATCCCTCGACTGCGCTCGGGATAACCTCGCGTAAAAACCTTCCCGTGTGCGAACGCTCAATCTTCGCGACCCGCTCCGGTGTTCCGACCGCAACAACTGCGCCTCCCTCATCGCCAGCTTCGGGTCCGAGATCGATGATCCAATCGGCGCATTTAATCACTTCGAGATTATGCTCGATCACAACCAGCGAATGCCCGGCGTCGATTAATCGTTGGAACAATTGCAGCAAAATCGCGACATCATCGAAATGCAGCCCGGTGGTTGGTTCGTCAAAAATGAAAAGGTTGCCACGTGAAGAGACGAGCTTCCGCTCGTCCGTAGACGCGCAGAAGCGCGTCCCTCCAGTGTCGGCGAGGTGACTAACGAGTTTTAGACGTTGTGATTCGCCCCCCGACAAAGTGTTGAGCGGTTGGCCAAGTCGCAGATAACCGAGCCCCACCTCCTCCAGAATTTCGAGCGGGTCCGAGAGCTTTTCGCGCTCGCCGATCTGGGCGAACCAGGCGGCCGCTTCCGTAACCGTCAGCTCGAGCACATCGTGAATCGATTTTCCGTGCAGCTGAATTTTAAGAACGTGCGGCTGGAAGCGTTTGCCTTCGCATTCCGCGCAACGGACATAGAGATCGCTCAAAAACTGCATCTCGATTTTTTCGAAGCCAGTGCCGTTGCAACGTTCGCAACGGCCGCTCCCGGAATTAAACGAAAAAGCGCTCGCCGTTAGTCCTTGCGCCTGCGCTTCCGGCAAGGCCGCGAAGAGTTCGCGTACGCGATCATAAAGCCCAAGATACAAGATCGGGGTCGAACGCGGGGTGCGCGCCAGTGGCGATTGATCGACCATGACGATTTCGTCGAATCGATGTGCGCCGGTCACTGTCCGGCACGCGCCCGGCTCGTGTTCGCTTGCCTGGCCCTTCGCCCGCAGAAGATTTCGATACAACACATCCTGGATCAGGGTCGATTTTCCCGAGCCGGAAACGCCCGTAATGGCGGTAAAAACTCCGAGTGGAATTTCGACATCGACGTTCTTCAGGTTGTGCTCAGTCGCGCCGGCGATTTTGATAACGGAGGAAAACTTCCTCCGCGATTTTGGAACAGGGATGGACTTGCGATGTGTGAGATAATCATGGGTTAACGATTGGGTAGCGCGCGTGTCTCGCCGCAACGATCTTTTTAAAGCGCGCGAATCCGGGACGCCTTCGTGCAGGCCGCGTGCGCTCCTCAGAAATTCCTCGAGCCCTCCGTTCCATACCAGTTCGCCGCCGCGCTCACCGCGACCGGGACCGATGTCGATCAAATTGTCCGCTGCGCGGATGATTTGTTCGTCGTGCTCGACTACGAGCAGGGTATTGCCTTTGTCGCGCAGGTTGTGCATCACGCGCACGAGCCGCCCAACGTCGCGCGGATGCAATCCGACGCTTGGTTCGTCCATGACGAAGAGTGTGTTCACCAGCGATGCGCCGAGACAGGTGGTGAGATTGACCCGCTGCATTTCGCCGCCGCTCAGGGTGCGAGTAGAACGATCGAGGGTGAGATAACCGACGCCGACTTCGCAAAGGTAACGGAGGCGCGCGCAAATTTCGTTGCGCAGCATTTCCGCAGTGCTGTCATGCGACGCGATTTCGATGTCCCCCAGTAAGTCGCGCGCGTCAGAAATCGGGAGGGCGGCGAATTGGGGAAGGTTTAGCTGTAGCGGCGCTCTATGAGCGCCGTTGGTCTGATTCCGGCGGCCATAGACCGCCGCTACAATTTTGTAATTCAGCGTCTCCGGTTGGTAACGTCCACCGTTACAGCTCGGACATTTCACATAAGCGCGATAGCGACTGAGGAGGACGCGGACGTGCATTTTGTAAGTCTTCGATTCGAGCCAGCGAAAGAAACCGCGCACTCCGTACCAGCGATCATTCTCGTAATCGTCATCGGTGTATTCGCCCCCACGTTTCTCACCGTTAATGACGAAATCCTGATCGGCCTTGGGCAGTTCCTCGAAAGGCCGATGCACATCGATCTCCTCGCGGGCACAGGCACGCAGCAGATCCTTTTGGGATTCGCCCATTTCCTGCCCGCGAAAAACGCGCACCACCCCTTGTGCGATCGAGAGGGACCGGTCCGGGATCGCGCGATTCAGATCGATCGCGATGGTGCGACCGAAGCCACGGCATTCCGGACACGCGCCAAGTGGATTGTTGAAGCTGAAAAGCCCCGACGTAGGCGGACGGATGTCGAGATCGCAATGCGCGCAATGCCAACCGGTGGAGAAGGGGAATTCGTGGCCTGTGCCGGCGGCCGTGTCGGCCGCACTGTTCGAAATTGCAGGCGACACGCCTGCCTTCGCAGGAAACGGAATGACATTGATTTTGCCCTTACCGAAACGAAGCGCTGTCTCGATGGCCTCAGTTAATCGCGCACGATTTTCCTCGCTGACGACGATGCGGTCCTGGATGACTTGAACGCGCGCACCCAGTCGCTCGACTTTTGCGCCGGTATCGACGCGCACGACTTCGCCATTCAACCAAACACGCAGGTAGCCTTGTTGCTGGAGAAATTGGAAAAACTCGCGCGGTTTGGTTTTTGACGGAACCGTCACCCAAAAAGCGACGAGGACGGTTTTGCCAGTCCCGTACCCGTCATTCTGAGCCCCGAATGCTTTGGGGGTTGAAGGATGACCGGCGAAATGAGCGATCACTTGATCAGCGATCGACTTCGCCGTTTCGGGGCGAATTTCGCGGCCGCAGCTGGAACAGAACGCGCGCGCCGTGCGAGCCCAAAACAATTTCAAGAAATCGTTGATCTCTGTGATCGTACCAACGCTCGAGCGCGACGTTTTTACGAGGTTTGATTGTTCGATCGCGATCGCTGGCGGAATTCCGCGAATGTCGTCGACCCGCGGTTTGTCCATGCGCTCGAGGAATTGGCGCATGTAAGGACTGAAGGTTTCGACGTAACGGCGCTGCCCTTCGGCATAGATGGTGTCGAAAGCGAGCGACGACTTTCCGCTCCCGCTCGGGCCGGTGACCACGCTCAGCTTTCCAAGCGGAAGATCGAGATCGATGCCTTTGAGGTTATTCTGGCGCGCCCCGCGGATTTCAACGCACCCGCGCTCAGCCAAAGCTCTGACGCTGTTTTTTTCCCCGTTGCTCGAACCCACTGGAGACAATCGTTTCACGCGATGCGGTCTGCAAATTCTGTGGAATCGCCACCCGTTCGCGGGCGTCATCCCGAGCGCAAGCGAGGGACCTCACTCAAGCTCGTGGAGGAGGTCGCGGAGTCCCTCACCGTCTGCGCGGTTCGGGATGACGGAATGGAAGCGGAAGAGGAATCGTCAGAGGGTGTCAGGACTTGAATCGCGCGGCAAGGTTCTCGCGTTGCTTGTCCAATTCCTTTGGCACGACGCTGCCTAATGACTCGAAGAATTTCGCGTGATCCGAAATCTCTTTTTGCCATTCCTCAGCGTTGACATTCAGGAGTTCGCGCATTTGATTGGGCGTGACGCCGCGGAGTTCACCGAGATCCAGATCCTGCAGCCGCGAAATGTGACCAATCGCCGATTCGTTGGCGCCGACGCGCCCTTCGCAGCGATCGATAATCCACCCCAACACCCGCATGTTATCGCCGAAGCCGGGCCACAGAAATTTTCCGTCCGCAGATTTGCGGAACCAATTCACGTGAAAAATCAATGGCGGCTTGGTCAGCCGTTTACCGGTTTCGAGCCAGTGCCGGAAATAATCGCCGATGTTGTAGCCGCAGAACGGCAGCATCGCCATTGGATCGCGCCGGACTTGCCCAACCGCACCGGTCGCGGCCGCGGTAGTTTCCGATGCCATGGTCGCGCCAATGTAGGTGCCGTGTTCCCAATCGAACGCCTGGAAAACGAGCGGCATGGTATCGCTCCGGCGGCCACCGAAAATGATCGCACTGATGGGAACGCCGTTGCCGTCCTCGACATGCGGATCGAGCACGGGATTATTGCGCATCGGAGTGGCGAAGCGGCTGTTAGGATGGGCCGCTTTTTCCTTCGAGTCCGGCGTCCAATCATTGCCTCGCCAATCAATCGCGTGCTTCGGCGGTGCGCCATCCTTGCCCTCCCACCACACATCGCTGTCGTCCGTTAGCGCGACGTTGGTGTAAAGCGTGTCGCGCTCGATCGATTTCATCGCATTCGGATTTGATTTGCAGCTCGTCCCCGGCACCACACCGAAGTAACCGTTCTCAGGATTGACTGCCCACAAACGGCCGTCGCGAATTTGCATCCAGGCAATGTCGTCACCGACCGTCGTGACTTTCCAGCCGGCGAAATGTTTCGGCGGAATCAACATCGCGAAATTCGTTTTGCCGCACGCGCTCGGGAAGGCAGCTGCGACGTAATGTTTCTTCCCGACCGGCGATTCAACGCCGAGAATCAGCATGTGTTCGGCGAGCCAGCCTTGTTTGCGCGCAAGGTAAGAACCGATGCGCAGCGCCAGGCATTTTTTCGAAAGGAGAACGTTTCCGCCGTAACCGGACCCAACCGAGATGATCGCGTTATCCTGCGGAAAATGACAAATGAAGCGTCGCTCCGGATTGACATCGAGCAGCGAATGCACCCCGCGGTTCCATTCTGCCTTTGGATCGTGGCCGAGCCGTTTAACCGCAATCTCCCCCATGCGAGTCATGATTCGCATGCTGAGCACGACATATTTGGAATCCGTGATCTCGAATCCAATCTTCGTTAACGGCGAATCGGGCGGCCCCATAATATAAGGCACGACAAACATGGTGCGTCCGCGCATCCCGCCTTTGAGCAAGCCCTGTAATTTCGAATATGTCTCTGCCGGCTCGGACCAATTGTTCGTCGGTCCCGCTTCTGCTTTCGTCGGCGTACAAATGAAGGTGAATTGCTCGACCCGTGCGACGTCATTCGGATTCGAGCGATGCAAGTACGAGCGTGGCGCTTTTTTCTCGTTTAGCCTAATTAGCACGTTCTGCTTGAGCGATTCCGCAATCAGAAAGTCGTTCTCGCGCTCGGATCCGTCGCACCAAAAAATATTTTCCGGCTGGGTGAGCTGTTCGACTTCGTGCACCCAATCAAGCACGGCCTGATTCGCTGGTTTGTGATCGCCAATTCCGGCAGGCGGCGAAATGGCAGGCGCGGGATTGTTCATAAATACGTAGCGATCCGGGATGATGTTGGTGTCATCGATCGCGCGAAGGACGAATTTTCCCCGCTTCCGCCGCTTCTCCAAGAATTTTTTCCATAGTTGTAGCCGCGGTCGCCGGCGTCGGGCTCAATGACCCCAGCAGCACAGAAACGCGTTTGCGCGCTGCATGCGAGGCTGTTTATTTAACGCATGTTCGGAGTGACCACTTCCGACGATTATCGGCCGGTCGCGTGGATGGGGCGTTTTCCGGTGGATGTCACGACGATTCTTGTCGGCATCCATGTTGTCCTTGCGATCGTGGCTTGTCTCCTCGTCGCGGCTGCCGGCGGCGGTTTGCTTGATCTCATGATGTTCGACAGTGCTCGTGTCCTGGGAAGCGGCCAAGTCTGGCGTCTCGCGACTTATGCCTTCATTCATTCGCCCATGCAGCTGTTTTGGTTCGCGATCGAAATGTACATGCTTTTTGTCTTCGGCCGCGAAGTAGAAAAATTCATCGGGCAACGTGCTTACATTGTTCTTTATGCGGTTTTGCTTTTCACGCCTTCGCTGCTCCTAACACTTTGGGGACTTAGCCAACGGACTGGACTGGCCGGATCGCTCGCATTGCATTTCGGAATTTTTGTTGCCTTTGCGACCATTTATCCATCGGCCGAACTGCTTTTGCGGATCACCGCGAAATGGGCGGCAGTGATTCTGGGCGCGATCTACACCTTGCAATTGCTGGCCTACCATTCCTGGACCGATCTGGCCGTCGTCTGGACGAGTATCGCTGCTGGCTTTGTTTTTGTTCGCCTCCGTGGGGTCGGACCGGAGTTGATCTGGTGGGAGAATTTCAAGGCCCGGTTGCAGCCGAAACCAAAGTTTAAGGTTGTCCCCAAACCTGTTGCGACGCGTCGCGAAGAAGATGACATCTCCGAGTCGGTCGATCCTATTCTCGACAAAATTGCCAGGTCCGGCATTGGCAGTCTCACTCCGAGTGAGCGACGAACGCTCGATCGTGCGCGTAATCGTTTGTTGAAAGAATCAAAATGAGGCCGCGCTGGACAAGATTTCGCGCGGAGAATTGACCGGGTAGCGCACGCGTCTCGCGTGTTGGTTTCGGCGTCTCGCCGAAACAGTCTTTTTCAGATAAGTCCGCGAAGGCGAGACGCCTTCGCCAACACGCGAGACGCGTGCGCTACCCGGCGCTCTAAGTGACCGCGCTTTTCTCGTTCGAGAAGAGTTGGAATATTGAGGCGAAGCAGTTATCCAGTTAATCGAAAGAACCGTGGCAACAGAAAAAACCGCGTCCGCCCCTACTGACGAAGCAACGATTTCGCTGCAACGCAGCCTTTATGATCCTGGCTACGTCAATGCCATGTCACATTTCTATCGCGGCGAGCTCGGGCGCATCATGGTTTGGCGGCAGCGACTCGACATCACGACCAACTGGGCCATCACCAGCAGTACCGCCATCATCACCATTGCCTTTTCTAATCGCGAAGTCCCGCACATCATTTTCTTTTTCAATCTCGCCATCGTCTGGGTAATGCTCTGGATCGAAAGCCGGCGCTACCGGTTTTACGATGCCTTCCGCGCCCGAGTGCGGATGCTCGAAGCCCATTTTCTCGTGCCAATGGTGATGGAAAATCGCCAGATGCTTCAAGGCGAATGGAAGAAGCTGGTCTGCGAAGACCTGATTTTACCGTCCTTCAAGATTTCGAAACTCGAAGCCATTGGGCGCCGGTTGAAACGGAATTACGTTTTCATTTTTATTCTCATCATGGTGGCGTGGGTGACGAAAATTTTCCTGCATGCTTCGGAACCGATCACAAGCGGCCGAGCGCTTTATCACGCCCTGCGGGTCGGTCACATTCCCTCCTGGCTGGTGGCGGGCACTTTTATCGCGACCTTTGCCAGCGTGATCAGCATCACCATTTATGTCAGCAAGAAGTCGTCTGGGGAAATAACAGAGTTCGGTGCACATCGGTCGCTCTGGCGGATCTGATTCAGTGAATGGTGATAAGTGAATCGTGAGTAATTCGAACCAGTCCGCTTCGGCCAAATCGATTCACCAGTCACGATTCACGAATCATTTTGCGCAACTTTGCGACATAGTCGCAAAATTGCGCTCTCCCGAGGGCTGTCCATGGGATCGCGAACAAACCAACGCCTCTCTGGTCTCCCCGCTGCTGGAAGAAGCTTACGAAGTCGCCGGGGCCGTTTATGCGCAGAACGACGCCAACCTGCGTGAGGAGCTGGGCGATTTGCTCTTGTTAATTATCATGCACGCACAGATCGCTTCGGAAGAGCAACGCTTCGATATCGACGAAATCGCGCGCGAAATTAGCGAGAAATTAATCCGCCGACACCCCCATGTTTTCGGCAAAAGCGAGGCGCGGGGAAGCGAGGCAGTCGTCCGGCAATGGGAAGCGATCAAGCGGGAAGAGAAGAAAGGCGATGCGCATTACCTCGCCAGTTTGCCGATGGCACTACCCGCGTTGATGCGTGCAGAGAAAGCGCAGAAGAAAGCGGCCCGCGTCAATTTTGACTGGCGGGAATTGCGCGACGTGATGGCAAAAGTGGAGGAAGAGCTGCAGGAAACGAAAAATGCGGTTGCGTCGGCGGAAGCGCGAATGATTGCCGACGAAATTGGCGATTTGTTGTTTGCGATCGTGAATCTAGCCCGCAAATGCCAGCTCGAAGCCGAGAGTTTGCTGCAGTCCGCCGCCGACAAATTCGTCGCGCGTTTTAACGAAATGGAAGATCGCTTGCGTGCGCGGGGCGGGAAACTGGGCGAAGCGGGTTTGGAAGAGCTCGACGCGATTTGGGAGGAGATTAAGAAGGATAACCGATCCTAGATATTGGATCTGACAAGTCGTTGCAAAAGCCCGAAACCCTCGCCCCAGCCCTCTCCCAGTTGCTGTGCGGTATCCCATTTCATTAACACCTCGCTTCAGTGAGGTGCCTGGCCGAGCCTACTACCACAACCGCTTTAGCGGTTTACTCGTTGACTGACAAAAACCGCTGAAGCGGTTGGGGCCCCCTCAGGGGTCGTTAACACCCAGCTAAAGCAGGGTGTTAATGAGAGGGTCAGTCGACGCTAAACAGATACTTTTCTAAAGGGAGAGGTGTCCCCTTCTCCCCGTGGGAGAAGGTTAGGATGAGGGCATTCTTACGGGGCTGTATTCAGAGCGCTGGTTCGACCGCCCGCGGTTGTCTATTTGTCGTTAGGCCACGTTGCGTCTCTTTTTGTAAACGTTTTAGCCGGCTCGACAAACTCGCCTTCGCCGCCGAGCTCATTCGGTCGATGAAGAGGATACCGTTGAGATGATCGATCTCGTGCTGGAGCGCGCGTGCTAGAAGTCCGGTCGCCTCGATTTCGACCCTCTCGCCCGTCAGGATCTGGGCTTGTACTTTAACCCATTCCGCACGTTCGATCTCAGCCGAAATTTCGGGAAAACTGAGGCAACCTTCCGAAGCGATTTCTTTTTCCGGCCCGGTCTGAAGTTGGGGATTCAGCAATACCAGCGGCATCTGCTCTTTCGGGTCGACTTCTTTGCCGTTCCAAGCCATCGAGCTCGGCCGATCTTCCACTGCTGAAATATCGACAACGGTCAGCTGGAACGCTTGGCCCACTTGTTGCGCCGCCAATCCGATCCCGTTCGCCCCGCGCATCGTTTCCAGCATATTGTCAGCGAGTTCACGGATTACGCCGTCGATTTCCGCCACCCGTTTCCCTTTCGCGCGCAACGCCGGATCGCCGTACCTCCGAATGGCCAGTTTCATTTTTACTCGCGAGTGAACGCCGGAAGATTTCGCACGCCTGCTAGCTTCAGCGCGTCCATTACTTTGACGATTGTTCCAAACGACGCCTTCTTGTCTGCTTGCAGGGCGAGCGATGCTTTTCGGGTAGGTGAAAGGTCTCGGACCGCGCGCTCTAGCTCGTCGACGCCGATAGGTCGACCATCCAGTTTGATGTCGTCGGTTTCATCTACCGTTACGATTGCATGCTCCAGCTCCGCCGGCGCTTTCGTTGCCGTTTTCGATTCCGGTAAGTTGATCTGCACTTCCGGCTGGTCCTTTTTAAAGGTGGTCGAGACCACGAAAAAGATAAGAAGGATGGTGAGGATATCGACCAGCGAAACAATAATGATCGAGGGCGCGCGCCGCTTCCGAACCGCGAAATTCATCTCATCCCGGCGAGGGCGTTAACACCTGGGTTCGCGTGGTCATCCGGACCGGCGGCGGGATGTCCTGCGCGCCCCGGCCGAAATAACATTTCGCAATCAGCTCCACCACCAGCGTTTCCATTTCCACCGACATTACCTCGACTTTTTTTGAAAAGTAACTGAAAGCGATCAGCGTTGGCACCGCGATGGAAAGACCGAAGACTGTGGCATTCAATGCTTCCGCGATACCGAGCGCAATTTGCCGCGTATCCGACGCACCCGAGCTCAATCCCAAATGCGAGAAAACGTGCACCAGGCCCGAAACGGCGCCGATCAGACCCAACAACGGCGCGATACCGACGATCACTTCCAGCACGATCAGGCCCTTTTCCAGGATCACCATCTCGTGACGAGCGCGCGTTTGCACCGCCTCCACGTTCTCGGAACGAGGCGAACGCAAATGCTGGAGCGCGACGCGCACGATTCGACCGAGGGAAGACTGATCGTTCTCGACAATTCGCATCAACCGATCCGGGCTCCCGCCTGGCATTAGTCGCTCGATCTCGCTCTCGACCACCAGTGGCATCACGTTTTTTTCCCGCAAAGCGAAACCACGCAAAATAATTGTCGTTAGGGCGAAGATCGAACAAATGAGCAATGGCCACATGAAAAGACCACCGCGTGCGAAAAACCCGATAAGGTTATTGAGGGCTTCGCTCATGTAAGATTAAGGGTTTTGAAAACCGGTAAAGCTGACATCGCCAGGCAACCCCTGCGGTGGTAGTACGGCCATAACGTCTTCGGGAATAGCTCCGGGTTTCGCTTCTTGAATCGATTGCAGGCAAAGATTTGCGAACGATTCGGAGGTCCTTCCGCTAATTACTTTGATATCGTTGATTTTCCCATCTGGCGCGACCACAAACTGTACATGCACTGTCCCAATATCAACACGGTCGCGATTTGCATCACAAAGAGCGTACCAGCGCTTTCCAATTGAATCGTAGACACTCTTCTCATAGCGACCAAGCGGTGTGCCGACGGCGTTTACCGATGCAACTCCCCGCTTCGAAATGTTACCAGCCATTCGCTCTTGTATTTGCTCACGTCGATACGCTGACGATGCCGGGGGGTGTGGCACTGGTGCCGGCGATGCCTTTTGGGAAGGAGGCCTGATCTCGTTCTCTGGCCCGGGCGTACGAGCAGTAGGCGGCGGGCTGGCGCGAAACATTGCCAGTAAATCGGCACTCGGCGTCGGCGTCGGCGTCGGCGTCGGCTGGGGCGTAGAAGGAGGAGTGGCGGTGGGCGATTGAGCGGCCGTCGGTTGCGGCGTTGGGCGCGGCGTTGCGCTTGGAACCGGAGGCGAACTTGGGCGCGAACTCGGCTGCGGTTGAGCGCCTTCTCGCTCCAGTGAGTGCTGGCGATTTGTCAAATCCATCGTCGGCAGTTCTTTCCCCTCCTGCGTCGGTATGGGCGCGATTCCTAATGCGGGCAATTCACTGGCCGCGATCGAATTCGTATTTGATTCGAACGTTTTCTCCTTTGGCTCTTCCTTTGTCGCTGTTTGCTCCGCCGTGTCGATAAAAGGCGTGTTCTTTGGCACCGCCGGTGGAGTAGGCATCGGGGCGAGATCCATAATTGTCAGCTCCACCGGTTTCTCGTCCTCGGGAAGCGAGGGTTGAAGTTTGTCCCCGAAAGAAGCGATGGAAACGCCGACCAAAAGATGCAGCAGGAGCGAAACGAATACCGCCCACAGGATTTTCTGTCGTTCGCTTCTAGGCTGCATCAGTCAAGGACCTCGTTATCGGGCTCACATTAGAACTAGCATCGCGCGCGCCCGTTCACTTCGCTCTGAGCCAAAATAAAGCAGCCTCCCGTCTATGTCATCCTTGGGTTGCCCTGTAGTGGCGGCCGTGTCGGCCGCAAGCGGATGCCAGTAACCCGTCTTCGCTCAGCTCCGGCGCGGGACGCACACTCCCTCTGGGAGCTATCCGATCGTGAAATTACGAAATCCGAATGACGAAAAAAGCTCAAGTGGTCAAATGATGAAAAGCTTTCATGCTTTGTCATTCCCTCGTCATGCTATGCCAGTCCGGCTCGGACCATTCGTGCTTCGTCATTATTTTTAATGAAACTGATCAATCGAGTGACTTTGCGATTTTCGTTTCCCTGTCATTCTCGCGTGATGAAACAGGTATTGCTGCGCGTAGCCACCATGTGCGCCGAAATAATTTGCAGCGAAATCCGCCAGCATTTGTCCAGTCACTTTGCGTCGCCTGGCAAAATATTTTTCGCGCAAGACTCGTTCGATCCAAACGTCAATGGGGAATGCTGCGATTCGCTCGTAGGCGAACAGCATGACGCAATTCGCCACTTTCATCCCCACGCCCGGGGACTCGCTCAGTTGCTCCCGCAGTTGTCGGTCAGAGAGCGCGCTCCACGAATCCAGATCCGCTTCCCCGGACGCGACAAGCTTCGCCGTTTCCAGCAGGTTTCTCGCGCGATACCCGAGCCCGCATTTTCGTAATTCGCTCTCGCTCGTTCGCGCCAGGCGCCCGGATGACGGAAATGAAAAGATTTCGTTTCCGCCGATTTGTTTCTTTTCCCCAAATCGCTGACGCAACGCCCGCGAAATTTGCCGAATGTGCTTCACCTGTTTCATCGAAGAGCAGATAAACGTCGCCAGGCATTCCCATTTTGGCTGGCGAATAATCCGAAGTCCGCGACAAAAATCGCGCGCTGCGTTCATGGCCTGATCGCGAGGGAACGATGCGCAAATTTCTTCGAGTGGATGATCGAGCGCGAAGTAATGCGCGACGACTCTTGCGGCTGATGGAGGGGCGAGCTCCCGCGAGCCCGCTGTAGCCGCCGTCGTTGGCCGCGGCACGTTCTGCAGGATCTGATGCTGACCATGGCGTCGCAGAACTCCGCCCTCCATCTTTATTTGCAAGACCTCCCCACGCTTCTCCACATAAACCGCGTGCTCGCCAATCGTCCCGCAAAAACCGGCGCCATATTTTTCCCAATGAAAGACCTGGCCGGAATTTAAGGTCATGGCCAGGTCGAAGTCTGGCGCTTCGATTCTCATCAGGTCCATTGTGGATCGAGCGGTCGAGCCAGTCCGGCTCGGACCTCGATGCTATTCTTTAACATCGCGCGACGGAGCGCGCGATCCACCTTGCGCGATTGCGAAATTCTGTCACGTAAGAACGCGTGGACGCTCGGCTCGGGATCGATTGCCTCGTTCTTTTCCTCTATTTCTTCATCATCATCGCCATCGGCCTGCGCATGGGCCGGAAGGAGCGCGATTTGGAAGACTTCGCGCTCGGCCGCCGCCAGATTCCATGGTGGGCGGTGCTCGCTTCCCTCATCGCTGCCGAAACCAGCGCCGGGACATTTTTCGGCACACCGGGCGAAGGTTACACCCAGCGGAACTACACTTATTTACAGCTTGCCCTTGGCACCATCATTGCCCGCATTCTCGTTAGCTTCATTTTCATTAAACCCTACTACGATTACAAAGTCTTCTCGATCTACGAATATCTAACCGCACGATTCGGCGTCGGAACAAAGAACGCCGCTTCTGCCGTATTTCTTTTCACCCGATTGCTCGCTTCTGGTGCCCGTTTGTATGTCGCGGCGATCGCGTTGGCGCTTGCTTATGAAATGATTCGCGGGGTGCGTCCGAGCCAGGCGGAAACGCTGTGGATTTACATCGGCGCGACGATTGCAATCGTTATTCTGACCGCGATTTATACAACGCTCGGCGGCATTAAGGCCGTCATCTGGACCGACGTGATCCAGGCTTCAATTATGATCGGGAGCGCGCTGGTCGCGCTCGGGTTGCTTTATGCCGCTATTCCCGGGGGGTGGCATGAAATCGTGCAGCGTCGCGGCCCGTTCCACCTTTCCGATCTGATCACTACCGGTCTTGACCCAGCGAAACATGGTTGGCAAAAAATCGCGGGCATGTTTGCCATCGAGTACACCATTTTCGCCGGTCTCATTGGTTCAACCTTCATGACTATGTCCACCCACGGAACCGATCAGGACATGGTGCAACGAATGTTAACTGCGGTCGATATTCGCCGCAGCCGCCGCTCGCTTATTCTCTCCGGACTCGCTGATATTCCGATTGCGTTCACCTTTGTCAGCATCGGTGTGTTGCTTTGGGTATTTTATCAGACGCATCAAGATCTCGTCGTTCCCAAAACACCGAACGAAATTTTTTGTCATTACATTCTTTACGAAATGCCTATAGGCCTGCGCGGATTACTGCTCGCGGGAATTTTCGCGACCGCGATGGGTTCGCTCAGCACTGCCCTCAACGCGCTGGCCACAAGTTTCACCCGCGATTGGTACGTCACCTACATTCGCCCGGGTGCGGACGGCGAAGAAAGCCTGCGCGCGGTGCGCTGGGCTACTGTCGGGTTTTCGATTCTCATGATCCTTGTCGCATCGACCACTTCTTATTTTGTGATTGTACGGCCCAATGTGCGCATCATCCCGATCGTCCTCGGCATTTACGGTTACACTTACGGCTCCGTCCTCGGAATCTTTCTCGCCGGCATGCTGACAAAGGCGCGCGGAAACGATCGCGGCAATTTCATTGCTATGATCGCCGGCTTTATCGTTGTCACAATTCTAAGCGGATTGCCGAACAACATCGCGGGCATCTTCGGCACGAAAATCTATCATCAACCGGACTGGCTGCCGGTGATGGAATTCCCGTGGTGGATCTGCTTCGGGAGTATCGTTACCTTTTCCGTGGCTGTTTTGTTCCGGACCGGCCGCGAATATCAGCCGCCACGGGCTTAGTCTGATATTGAGACAGGAATTGACCAAGCGCCCACCACTGGATTAGTTAAGGTTAATACCAGGCTCTTCACGCAACCCTCCACGACATTATTCCATGCCTCACGTCGTCACTGACAAATGTAGCGGATGCAAATTCACCGACTGTGTCGAGGTATGTCCCGTTGCCTGCTTCTATGAACTGGAGAACCAGGTGGTCATTCACCCGGAGGATTGCATTGATTGCATGGCATGTGTGGACGTATGCCCCGTGCACGCCATCTATGCGGAGGCGGACCTTCCGCCGGAATTCACGAAAGATGTGGAGTTCAACGCGATTCAGTCCAGGCAGCTGAAGGACTCGGGCACGGAAGCAATCACAATCCGCAAGGATCCTCTCCCCGGCGCAGCAGAGCGAAAAAAGGCCCTGGGATATTGAAATTGTAGGGCGGCGATCTTCGCCGCCGTTTCTTTTGGTTGGCGGCCAAGATGACCGCCCCTAGAATTTTTCCTTTGCGAGCGTGATGCCCAAATCCCGCAACTGCTTCGGATCAACTTCGGCCGGCGACTGCGTCATCAATTCCTGGCCGCGGTTATTTTTTGGGAATGCCATCACATCGCGGATGGATTGCTCGCCGCAGATCACCATGACCAGGCGGTCGAGTCCGAGCGCAATCCCCCCATGCGGCGGCGCACCGAGGCGAAAGGCGCGCAGCAAATGGCCGAACTTCGCCTGCTGCTCTTCCGCGCTTACGCCGAGGGCTTCGAACATTTTCGCCTGCAAGTCCGGCTCATGAATGCGGATGCTGCCGCCGCCGATTTCGACGCCGTTTAAGACGATATCGTAAGCATCAGCGCGCATTTCGCCGAATTTTTTTTGCTCAAGCAGCGGAAGATCTTCGGCTTTCGGTCGGGTGAAGGGATGATGAACCGCGTTCCATTTATTTTCCTCGGCGCTCCATTGCATAAGCGGAAAATCTGTGACCCAGAGAAAATCCAAGTCCGAGCCGGATTGGCGGTTGTCTGAGCCGACGGTCAGTTTTTGGATTTCCGCTATGCGCAATCGGATTCGTCCGAGTACTTCACAAGCTATCTCCCACTTTCCGGCGGCGAAGAAAAGACAATCGCCTTCCTCGACTTGTAATTTCGTGCGCAGCGATTCCTTCTCCGCGTCAGAAAAGAATTTCACAATGGGCGATTTCCATTCCCCATTCTCCACTTTGATGAAGGCGAGCCCTTTCGCGCCAAAAGTCTTCGCGATCGCGGTCAGTTCATCGACCTGACCAATGGTGATGCCGGCGAAGTTCTTTGCGTTGAGGGCCTTAACTACGCCGCCCGCAGCCAGCGCGGCCTGAAAAACTTTGAACTGACTACTGCGAAAGACGTCGCCGAGATCGACCAGTTTCATGTCGAAACGCCGATCCGGTTTGTCGCTGCCAAAAGTGTCGATCGCCTCGCGATAGGTCAGCCGCGGAAAAGGAGTGGCTATGTCGATCCCGCGCGCAGCCTTGAAAATTGCCGCCAGCATCCCCTCAGTTAATGTATAAATGTCGTTAGGTGTGGCGAAGGATGTCTCGATATCGATCTGGGTAAACTCCGGCTGGCGATCGGCCCGCAAATCTTCATCGCGAAATGCTTTCGCGATCTGAAAGTATTTTTCCATTCCGGCGACCATCAGCAATTGTTTGTATTGCTGCGGCGCCTGCGGCAACGCGTAAAATTTTCCCGGCAGCAACCGGCTTGGGACGAGAAAATCGCGCGCCCCTTCCGGGGTGCTTTTACTCAAGATCGGCGTCTCGATTTCAATGAACCCCTGTGAATCCAGGTACTGCCGTGTTGCCTGAGTGACGCGGTGCCGGGTTTGCAAATTGCGCGAGAGGCGCGGCCGGCGCAGATCGAAATAACGATAGGTCAGCTCGAGGTCTTCGTTGCTTAATTCGGCGTCGATTTGAAATGGCAGATTCTCGGCGCGGTTCAAAATCGTGAGCAATTGTGGGAGCACTTCGATGTCGCCGGTCGGGAGCTTCGGATTCTCGGTTCCAGCCAGACGCGGCGCGACCTTGCCGCAAACCTGAATGACATCTTCGGTGCGCAAGCTGTGGGATTGCTTCGCCACTTCGGCGTTTTCCTCCGGGCGAAAAACGACCTGAGTCAATCCCTCGCGATCGCGTAGATCGATGAAAATCACACCGCCGTGATCGCGCCGCACCGCCACCCAGCCGGCCAGTTTCACCTCGCGGCCGATATCGGTTTTGCGCAATTCGTTGCAGTGATGGGTGCGGTACATCTGTTCAGTCATTCCGAGCGAAGTCGAGGGATCCCGGTATGCAATCTTAAAGCTATCGCAACGGGATCCCTCGACTTACGCTCGGGATGGCGCTTCCGCAACGTGCCTGAGCACATCATCGTGAGCGACCAGAACTTGCTGGCCCGTTTCCAGGTCCTTCACTCCCACTTGCGGCCATTCGTCGCCGAAGACGACGGCAAAGCGTGCCCGGCTTTGTTCAGCTAACCGAAATTGCCGCGCCACTTTTGCCGCCGCCAACGAGTAATCGACTCGATATCCGCAATCGCGCAGTTGCTGCATCATGGCAACGGCATTTCCACGCTGTTCTTCCTTTGCGATGACCACGTAAATCTCGACCGCGCGTTCGGCCCCGATCGTCTTTTCCATTTGCGCGCGGGCAGCCGCGTGGCCGCGAATCATTTCCCCGAGGACGACGTCACCGATGGCGAAGCCTAGCGCGGGCATTGAAACCGCGTTGTCACTCAATTGCGCAACCAGTTGATCGTAGCGCCCGCCGCCGGCAATCGCGCGAAACTTGCCTGCGCGATCAAAAACTTCGAAAACAATTCCAGTGTAATAGGCAAGGCCGCGGACGATGCGGACATCGACTTTGGCGAAATCGGCGAGACCACGCAGCCGCAAGTTTTCGATTATGTTGGTGAGCTTCGCGCTTTCGCCGCCTTTCTCGAAAATCTCGAAGACCGGTTTGGCCAATTTCCCGAGGCGCTCCTGCGTTTTCTCGCGCGGCTCGCGTTCCGATTTATCGATCGTTTGCAACATTTCTTCCCAGCGATTAGACGGCACTTTCTCGAGCTTAAGTAATTCCATCCAAAACTCGCGGTCGCTGATGCGCACGACAAAATCCTTCGAAGTAAAACCGAACGCGCGCACGACATCGATGACGAGTGCGATCAGCTCGGCGTCCGCTTCCGGGGATTCTTCGCCGATGATGTCGCAGTTGAGTTGGAAATGCTCGCGCAAACGTCCCCGTTGCGGACGCTCGTAACGAAACACCTGCGGAATCGCGAACCACTTTAGCGGCTTGCGGAATTGTCGATGCTCCGCTGCGACGATCCGCGCCAGGGTCGGCGTCATTTCCGGCCGCAGCGCCACCGCGCGCTCCCCTTTATCAACGAACTCGTACAATTGCCGCACGATTTCGTCGCCTGATTTCTTTTTGTAGAGATCGAGCTCTTCCAGCACTGGTCCGTCGAATTCCACGAACCCATAACGTCCCGCGACCTCGCGCCATTTCGCAAAAATGTAATTTCGTTCCGCGCAGGACGCGGGAAGAAAATCACGGAATCCGCTAAGGGGTTGCATACGGATTCAAAAACGAAGGGAAATCATGGGAGGGCAGCGGGCGGAGATGCGTCCACTCAAACCGGAACCTACGAACCATGTTTGCGGTTGAATAAAGCCCGTCCAGAGACAGTCAAAATTAGGCACGACGGGGAGCATCCGTTTAACAAAGCAAAGGACAAACATGAAAGACAACAGATTAAGCAAAATGTTGGCGATCGGAGCAATCAGCGCGTTGGCTTTAACTACGGCGGTGGCGCAAGAAACCACCACCATAACAAAATCCACCGACCCGGCGACTGGCACGACGACCACGGAATCAGCCACAACGACGAGTGTTGGAACAATCGCGGCCGCGCCAGCCTCGGATTACATTAGTTTCCGCACCACCACGACCGCGGAGCCGGTGAAATATTATTACACCAAGAGCACCACCATCGTGGACCCGACGGGCAGAACGGTGGAATGGTCGGCGGTTCGTCCAGACATGCCCGCGACCGTCTATTACGTGAACGAAGGCGATCGCATGATCGTTCGCAAGGTCGTGCTGACGAGGCCAGTCAGTGAGGTGATTGAGAAAAAAGAAACCACCACTACGACAACAACAAGACCTTAATCAGCGACAAACTACATTAAGAATTGCGCGCCCGCTGGTTTGCCAGCGGGCGTTTTCTTGCGTCGTCTCGCCGCGCGTTAGATTCTGGGGAGCGCAGGCTGCCAGCCTGCAGTCGCTGGCAGCTTGCCGGCGACAAAAGGTTGGCTCCAAACAAATCGATTTTCGCAGAAGCGTTTCGATCAGCGGTCGAAAAGAGCAGGCTAGCAGCCTCGCTCCCCAGATCAGCGCGCGAAGCGAGGCGTAAAAACCCGCGCTCAATCTTCGTACCCGCGCGGAAATTTCTGATGCCATTTCCACGCACTCTCGACAATGGCATCGAGAGTCTGGAATTGCGGACGCCATCCGAGCTCGCGTTTGATTTTTTCCGATGAGGCGATCAGGCGCGGCGGATCGCCGGGCCGCCGCGGTTTTTCCAAAACTGGAATGGGCTGCCCGGTGATTTTGCAACAACTCTCGACCACTTCGCGCACACTCGAGCCGCCGCCAGTGCCGAGATTGTAGAAAGCGCTGGTCGAAGCGTCGACCGCGAGAATATGGGCATGGGCAAGATCGATAATGTGGATGTAATCGCGAATGCACGTGCCATCCGGCGTTTGGTAATCGGTTCCGAAAATCTCGACATGCTTTTTTTCCCCCAATGCAACCTTGAGCACGTTTGGAATCAAATGCGTCTCACACCGGTGATCTTCGCCGAACTTTTCCGATGCGCCGGCGGCGTTGAAATAACGAAGCGAAACAAACCGGAGCCCGTGAATGGCATCGTACCAGCGGAGAATTTTCTCGAAGGCCAGCTTTGATTCGCCATAGGGATTGATCGGTCGCTGCGGCGTTTCTTCATCGACTGGCACTCGGTCCGGCGGACCGAAGATGGCGCAGGTGGAGGAGAAAACGAGCCGGCTCACTTCCGCAGCGATCATTGCGTCGAGTAGGTTGAGGCCGTTTGCAATGTTGTTGCGAAAGTACTTCGATGGATTCTGCATCGATTCGCCCACGAGCGCATTGGCGGCGAAATGCATCACTGCCTCCGGCCGCAATCGCGCCAGAGTGTCGGCGGTCGCCTTTCTATCAGCCAGATCGCCCTCGATAAATTCCGCCCGTGGATCAAGCGCACTACGATGGCCTTCGCTGAGGTTATCGAAAATCGCGACCTCATGCTTTTGATCTAGCAACACCTCCGCGCAAATGCTGCCGATATAACCGGCACCGCCGACAACGAGAATTTTCATCGCGGCACGATTCTGCCAATCTCGCCGGCAGAATTAAAGTTCGCGATCTGCCAGCTGCGACGATTTTTTCTTGCTTGCGAGCGCGATCAGCATCCGCCGTGGGGTAGCGTGTTTCGCCCGCGGCGTCAACACTTTGATGCTCTGCTCATCCGAACCCCAGTACAAAATATCGATATCGACATAGCGCACGCCCCAGCGCTTCATTTCCAATCGGGTCGGCTTGTATAGATCAATGGTGCTGGTCCCGATCAAAGCAGTACCGTAATCGTCGATCACATATTCCTCGCCCGTCTCTATGATTTTGAACCGGGTTCCGAGCGGGAAGCGCGACCAATCGGAAGCGGCGCTGCGCACAATTCGCCCGGAGAGATATTCGCCGACGGCATTGCGTCGTCCGCCGCCGCCACGCTCATGGACGC
This sequence comes from Verrucomicrobiota bacterium, assembly GCA_003220155.1. Taxonomy (GTDB): domain Bacteria; phylum Verrucomicrobiota; class Verrucomicrobiia; order Chthoniobacterales; family UBA10450; genus AV69. The sequence continues at coordinate 2,115 of QHRO01000025.1, read as the reverse complement.
AGTACGCTGTCGTGCGCACGTTCATGCGACGCAATTTTTTCGCGCTGTTGCGATTCGCCGTTGGGGGTTGGGTTGCGCAACTTGCGAGAAATGCACCGATGAGACATGCGAGAACAAGTCGCGGCGATGTCGCCTGTAATCGGATGCGGGCTGAATATCCGTTGAAGCTATTGCCGGCGAGCCATAATTTCCGCCCCTGCTCCCATGCGGTCGTTTTCACAAGCACAGGCTTTAATAGCAGAAAGCGTGCTCTTGGATTCACGCCTGGCCCTTTTTCATGAGCGAGAAAACTGGTTGGCCGTGGCCGATTTGCACTTCGGCTACGAGCTAAGTCAGCGCGTT
>QHRO01000025.1:0-1683 GCA_003220155.1 Verrucomicrobiota bacterium | reverse complement strand
AGCGAATTCTTCTCGTTAGTCACGCGTCTTCGAGAACAGTGCGACGTAATTCTCATCGCCGGCAATCACGACGCTCAAATCAAACGTACCGACCTGCGCCATTCCTTCGCCACGGACCGGTTCGAATTTCATCACGGCGATTGCGAACGGGAACAAAATGGTCGCATCCAGATCATTGGGCATTTTCATCCCGCGGCGACGTTGCACGACGGCGCGGGATTACGATTAAGGTTTCCCGCGCTGGTGCAGGAATCGGGTTGCTGGATTCTGCCGGCGTTTTCGCCGTGGGCCCTAGGAACCGAGTGGATAGAGCGTGAACAGAGCCAGATTTGGCTTTGTACTCCGCAACGAATCTTGTTGGTCGATCGAGAGTGATTACGGAGGTGGATCGACCGCTCCGCGGGCGATGGCGAATAATTGCGGCTTCGCTGCCTGCCGTGGCATCGAGCAAGGGACTGCTCGATCCCACCTACGCGCGTACTCCGCCGAGATCACTCGTGCAATGCGGGCAGCGTGTCGCCTTGATTGGGATTGACATCGTGCAGGCCGGGCAATTTTTCGCTACCGGCTCGGCCGTCGGCGAAGGGCGCTTCAATTTGTTGATCGCTTTCACCACCAGAAAAATGCACAAAGCAACGATTAGGAAATTGATCATGACGGTGATGAAATTGCCGTAGGCAAACACGGGCAAGCCCGCCTTCTTTGCCGCATCCAGTGACATCCCTGGTGCGATCTTGTCCGAGAGCGGAATATAGTAATCAGCGAAGTTAAGGTTACCGAGGACTCTCCCCAACGGCGGCATGAGAAGATCCTCCACGATGGAGGTGACAATTTTTCCAAACGCTGCGCCGATGATGACGCCTACCGCCAGGTCGATGGCGTTACCTTTGACTGCAAATTCCTTAAATTCTTTCCACATAGAATCTTCAAGTAGCTAATTCGTGACGATGTTGACAAGCTTGTTCGGAACGACCACGACCTTCGCGATCTGTTTGCCGGCGAGCAGTTCCCGCATTTTCGGCAACTCCAGTGCGGTCGCCTTCAATTCCTCTTCATTTGCCCCAAGCGGAGCGCGGAACCTATCGCGCACTTTGCCGTTTACCTGCACGACGATATCGACCTCGTCTTCCACGAGCACTCTTTCGTCATGCTCCGGCCAAGATTGAGGGGTCAGGTCAGCGGGCGTGACGGCGAATTTCTCGCGCATTTTTCCCCAAAGCTCTGACGCGATGTGCGGGGCGAATGGGCTGAGCAAAATCAGGAATGTTCGTATTGTAGAAACCGGAACGGACGGCGCGTTGATGAAGGCATTGACAAAAACCATCAGTCGCGAAATGGCGGTGTTGAAAGAGAGGGACTCGATGTCTTCGGTCACTTTCTTGATCGTGGCGTGCAGGATTTTTCGCTGCGATTTCTCGGGCGCCACATCCTGCACCCGCGGTGATAACTCCCATTCGCCGGCCTGATTTTCGTCCATGAGCAGACGCCAGACGCGGGCGAGAAAACGCGAAAGGCCTTCCACGCCTTTCATGCTCCACGGCTTCATCTGCTCGAGCGGGCCCATGAACATTTCGTAGCAGCGAAAGGCGTCCGCGCCGTACTCGGCGATGACATCGAGTGGATCGATGACATTGCCCCAGCGCTTCGACATTTTGCGGTTGTCTTCGCCCAGGATTATTCCCT
>QHRO01000006.1 GCA_003220155.1 Verrucomicrobiota bacterium | reverse complement strand
CGCGTTGGAAAGTATGGACTTGATCTCTCCGCACTCGAAGCCGTCGGCGTCAATGCCATCCGTGAAGCGGTGCGGGCGCAGCGACCTATCGCGATCGATGAAATCGGACCGATGGAAATCCGCTCGCTGGTTTTTCGTGAAGCAGTCAACGACGCGCTCGACAGCGAACTCCCGGTCCTCGCGACAATCTTCTCGCGCCCTCTGCCCTTTACCGAAGGGATTAAGTCGCGTCCTGACGTGGTGCTAATCGAGATTAGCCTGAACAATCGCGACCGACTCGTTTCGCAGCTATCAGAAAAATTCCGGAACCTGAATGGATGACGAAACTTTCCCGAGCCGGAAGGCAATCGATTGGTTCAGACCCATTTCATAAATACATGGAGGGGCGAGCTCCTGCGAGCCCGCAGTTGTAGCACAGCCATCTTGGCTGTGGGGCCAACGGGCATCTTGCCCGTTGATGGAGCGTTATGGCGAGTAGGCAAGCTCCGCTCTCCAATGCTTGAAACATGCGCCCGATACTTTATGAGACGGGTTTCTCAACATGTGGTGTGGAATAATCCACCAACCGGCTCTGTTTCCGCGAGCTGGTTGTAGAGCTTCGCGGCGTCGACGGTGGGCAGGACGTGCGCTGGTATTTGTCGTTCCTTGAGGAAGTCCAGGGTCTCGTGTGGGACTTCGAGGCATTCCTTCATCCCGCGCGAGAGGACTACGACTTCGGCGCCATGATCGACCAGTTCCTGCACGTCAGTTTGCTGAATGCCGGGCACATGATTAGTGCCTGTCTCGCGCCAGTTCCATTCTCTCGATCCACCCGGAAAAAGCTTTGCATCCTTGTAAGGCTCGGCTCTCCCTTCCACCTCAAGCCGTCCCCAGGAGACATGGTTGATCCGCGGCGAGCGGTTTTCGGTTTTCACAATAGCAATATCGTCCGCCAACCGCCGGGCAGTTTTGAATGCCTCGTGGCGCGATCAGCCTTAAATCAAAAGTCAGTAACGATAATGCTCCGACTTGTAGGGCCCGTCCACCGGCACGCCGAGATAGTCGGCCTGCTCTCTACTTAGTTTCGTTAGCTTAACGCCGATTTTGTTGAGATGAAGGCGAGCTACCTCTTCGTCCAGTTTCTTGCTTAGAACGTAGACACCTACCTTGTAAGTATCGCGGTTCTTCCACAGATCGAGTTGCGCCAGCACCTGATTGGAAAACGAATTCGACATTACGAAGCTCGGGTGACCAGTGGCACAGCCAAGGTTCACCAGACGACCTTCCGCCAGCAGGAAAATTTCGTGGCCATCGGGGAAACTATACTTGTCCACCTGCGGTTTGATGTTGGTCCGCTTGACCCCCTTGGCCGAATTCAGAGCGTCGACCTGAACCTCATTATCAAAGTGACCGATGTTCGCCACAATGGCCTGATCTTTCATCCACTCGATATGTTCGAGCTTGATCACATCGACGTTCCCGGTAGCGGCGATGTAGATATCGCCACGGCCAAGGGTGTCTTCGATGGTAGTCACTTCGTAGCCTTCCATCGCGGCCTGCAACGCATTGATCGGATCGATCTCGGTGATGATGACGCGCGCGCCCTGGCCGCGGAGCGACTGGGCACAGCCTTTTCCGACGTCGCCGTAGCCGCAAACGACCGCCACTTTGCCGGCAATCATGACATCGAGCGCGCGGTTTAATCCGTCGACCAGCGAATGCCGGCAGCCGTAAAGGTTGTCGAATTTCGATTTGGTCACCGAATCATTGACATTGATCGCGGGAACGAGGAGCCGGTTTTCCTGATGCATTTTGTAAAGTCGATGCACCCCGGTGGTTGTTTCCTCGGAAACACCGCGCCATTCCTTGACGATCTCATGCCAGCGAAACGGATTTTCGCGTTGAACCTCGAGGAGCAAATCCTTTATGACCTGCTCTTCCCGGTTGGCCGATTTAGTTTTCGCCCAATCACTGCCTTCCTCCAACTCGTACCCTTTGTGGAGGAGCAGAGTCGCGTCGCCGCCATCATCGACTACGAGTTGGGGGCCCTTTCCGTCTGGATGCGAGAGAGCGCGATAAGTGCACCACCAATAATCTTCCAGCGATTCGCCTTTCCAGGCGAAAACGGAGACGCAAGACTTCGCGATCGCCGCCGCGGCGTGATCTTGCGTGGAGAAAATGTTGCAGCTGGCCCAGCGCACGCTCGCGCCAAGATCGCCCAGCGTTTCGATCAAGACGGCTGTTTGCACTGTCATGTGCAATGACCCGGTAACGCGGACGCCCGCCAGTGGCTTACTCGGCGCGTATTTTTCCCGAATCGCCATCAGACCGGGCATTTCCTTTTCCGCGATGCCGATCTCTTTCCTTCCAAAGTCCGCCAGACTTATATCGGCAACTTTGTAATCTTGTTTCGCAACTTCTGCGGTGGTGATGCTTTTCGACATAGCTTCGGAGCTTTAAGTTTTAAGTGTTAAGCTTTAAGTTTGGTCTTTTAAGGTGAAGTTTTTGCATCCTTCAAATGTCTGAAAAATGGATACCGAAAGCCGGCACCCGCGCTGCCACCCTTCAAGATCTTTGAATGATTGATAGGCCATACTTAAAACTTAAGACTTAAAGCTTAAAGCTACTGTGCTGCGGCACGCAGCGCGTCCGCCTTATCCGTCCGTTCCCAGGTAATGGCATCCAGATCATCGACGCGACCGAAGTGTCCGTAGTTGGTAGTCTTTCGATAGATTGGGCGCAGTAAATTGAGCTGCTTGATAATCTCGGCCGGCTTGAAGCTGAAGACTTCGCAAACCGCGCGTTCCAGCTTTTCCTCGTCCACTTTGCCCGTGCAAAAGGTGTCGATACTGACGCTAACAGGTTCTGGATGACCAATAGCGTAGGCGAATTGCACTTCGCAGCGATCGGCTAATCCTGAAGCGACGACATTTTTCGCCACCCATCGGCCCATGTAGGCCGCGCTGCGATCGACTTTGCTCGGATCCTTTCCCGAAAACGCGCCGCCGCCGTGCCGGCCCATTCCGCCATAGCTATCGACGATAATTTTCCGACCAGTGATGCCGGCGTCGCCTTCCGGGCCACCGACGACAAAACGACCAGTCGGATTGATTAGGTAAGTCGTCTTTTCATCGAGCCACTCCGCCGGAATTACTTTTTTGATCAGTAGCTCGATCAAAGTCTCTCGAATTTCCTTTTGTTTAACTTCCGCCGCGTGCTGCGTGGAAACGACTATGGCCGACGCGCGCACCGGTTTGTGCCCATGGTATTCAATTGAAACTTGTGTTTTGGCATCGGGCCGGAGCCACGGGATCTCACCTTTCTTACGCAACCGGGTCAGCTCACGCCCGAGTTTGTGGGCGAAAGAAATAGGGGCCGGCATCAGCTCAGGGGTTTCGTTGCAGGCAAATCCAAACATTAACCCCTGATCGCCCGCGCCTTGTTCGGCCGTGCCTTTTCCTTCAGCCGCGGCTTCATCCACCCCTTGCTTGATATCGCGCGATTGCTCGGTCATCTCGCAAATGATCCGGCAGGTATCAGCGTGAAAAATGCAATCGCCATTGACATAACCAATGTTGCGCACGGCCTTGCGCACGTGTTCATCGAACTCAAATTTGGCGTTGCTCGTGATCTCGCCCGCGAGCACCACCAGATTGCCTTTAGCCAGCGTTTCGCAGGCCACCCGGCTGAGCGGGTCCTGCTCCAGACAGGCATCCAGAATATAATCGCTAATTGTATCGCAGACCTTGTCGGGGTGGCCTTCAGTGACGGATTCGGACGAAAAAATGTAACGGCGAGACATGGTGAAACGTTAAACGAGTTAAAAAGGTTACAACGTTACAAAGTTAAAATTGGTCAGGCGTTGTAACGATTTAACACTTTAACGGTGTCACGTCGTTGCAAGACATATTGACCAATCATGATACGTAGATATATCGTTCTTTTGCACGATGCCGTCAACGATTAATTTCCTGCGTTTGATCGCCGATCCGACTCGCCTGCGCGTGCTTCTCCTCCTCGAACAGGAAGAGCTGTCAGTGGCGGAGTTACAGGAAATTCTCGGGATGGGTCAGTCGCGCATTTCCAGTCATCTCGCACAGCTAAAACGAGCCGGAGCGGTGATCGATCGGCGGGCCGGGAAAAATGTGTATTACGGTTTGAAAGATTTCTCGCGCAACGGGGCGCGCGCACGCGTGCAGGAACTGGTGCAAACGATGGCGCGCGAAATTCCGGAAACGACGCGCGATCGTACTGCCCTGAAGCTGGCGCTGCGCAAACGGCAGGACAAAGCCCGCGAATACTTCGACGAGCTAGCGGGCAAATTTGGCCGGAGTTATGTCCCGGGCCGTTCGTGGGAAGCGCTGGCGCACGTCTTGATCACGTTATTGCCACCACTAACCGTGGCGGATCTGGGGGCAGGCGAAGGTACCCTGGCGCAGCTGCTCGCGAAAAACGCACGCAAGGTCATCGCGGTCGATAATTCGCCCAAGATGGTTGAGTTCGCGTCGCATCTGGCGAAGAAACATGGTTTCCGGAACATCGAGTATCGCCTCGGCGACATGCAGGAACCGCCCATTGCCAAAAACAGTGTCGATCTGGCGATCTTCAGTCAGGCTCTGCATCACGCCCCACGGCCGGAACGCGCGATCAAGAGCGCGCATTCAATCTTGAGGAAGAATGGGCGTATCGTCATTCTCGACCTGTTGAACCATTCCTTCGAGCGGGCACGCGAGCTTTACGCCGATCACTGGCTCGGTTTCAGCGAAGTGCAATTGCACCAATTTCTGGAAAACGCCGGCTTCAAAATAATTGATGCCCGCGTGGTCGCGCGGGAAAAACAGAGCCCGAATTTCCAGACCGTATTTGCCACCGGGACGAAATAATTCTGAGCTGAAGATCTAATAGCAGCGTCGTCGCCCCCTTTTCTGTCATCCCGAGCCTAGTCGAGGGATCTCTAACTATTCGCTGCAAAAATTAGAGATGTCTCGATCCGAGCCGGACTGGCATATTCGCTCGACATGACAGGAGCGGCGAAAATGCGGCGCCGCATTTCCCGAAAATTCATCGTCGTTTTTGGCGTCTCGAGTGTTTAACTCGTCAGCATGAAGAGAATTACCGCACTCATTCCGCGGTCAGCGACCGCAGCTACATCTCTGGTTTGCCTCGCGCTCACGCCGTTGCTTCTCGCCAGCCAACCCGCGCTCACAATTTACAATCAAAATTTCGCGGTCGTGCGCGACACGGTTCCAGTCGACCTGAAGCAGGGCATAAACAATGTCCGCTTTACCGAAACGACCGCGCATCTTGAGCCCGATTCGGTGATTTTGCGCGATTCAACCGGCAAAACAAACCTGCAAATCCTCGAGCAAAATTATCGGAACGATCCAGTTTCGCAGGAATTGCTCCTTTCGTTATTTGAGGGCAAAACGATCGACTTTCTCGTCGTCGAGCCAAACAAGCCGAACACGATTGTGCATGGGAAGATTGTGCGCAGTGGTTACGCGCGGCACAGCCAGGAAGCGATGCAGCGCTACGGCCAACGCTATGCCATGGCGCAATCGGCGATGGCTTATCAAAGCGGCGGCATGTCGCAGCCGATCATCGAAGTAGATGGCAAACTGCGCTTTGCGCTTCCGGGGCAACCACTGTTCCCGCCGCTCGGAGACGATACGATTTTAAAGCCGACCATTGAATGGCAGTTGCAGGCCGATAAGGCAGCCAAGCTGGACGCCGAGCTTGCTTACGTCACCGGCGGGATGAGTTGGGAAGCCGATTACAACATCGTCGCACCGGAGAAAAGCGATCTGCTCGATTTTGTCGGCTGGGTGACGATGGATAATCAAAGCGGCAAGACATTTGAGAATGCGAAAATCAAATTGATGGCGGGAGATGTGAGCAAAATTCAGCAGGCGGAGGTGGCTGGCTACATGAGAAATGAAGAGTTGGCGGTGTCAGCGGCGATGCCGGCTCCGGTAAGCGAGAAAGCGTTCGAAGATTATCATCTCTATACCCTAGCGCGACCGGCCACGTTGCGCGATCGCGAGACCAAACAGGTCGAGTTCATCCGTGCCAGCGGCGTGAAATCAGAACGAATCTACGTTTACGATGGAATGAAGATCGATTGGAACCAGTGGCGCGGTGTCCGGATGGAAAACATTCGCAACAATCAGGACCTCGGTACCGAAATGGAAACGAAGGTCGCGGTCATGCGCGAATTCAA
>QHRO01000024.1 GCA_003220155.1 Verrucomicrobiota bacterium | reverse complement strand
TTGCCCTACAATCCGACTAGCGCACGTTAGAGGCGCATTAAATCAAACCTCAAATCTCAAACCTCAAACATCCCCGTCGCCCTCACCATTGCCGGGTCGGACAGTAGCGCTGGCGCTGGTGCGCAAGCGGACCTGAAAACGTTCACCGCGCTCGGCGTCTACGGACTTACCGCCATCACCTGCATCGTCGCAGAAACACCCGGAAAGGTGTCGCGCGTTCAGGCGGCCGATCCTGAAATCGTGCGCGAACAAATCGAGCTTTTGCTGAAAAGTTTTCCGGTTGCCGGGATTAAAACTGGCCTGCTTTGCAAAGCAGAAATCGTCGCGCAGGTGGTGCGGAGTTTACGCAAAGTGAAAGAACGCCCGCTAGTGGTCGATCCAGTAATGGTCGCGACCACCGGTGACGTCTTGCTCGCACCGGAGGCGATCCAGATTTACGAGCGCAAACTACTTCCGCTCGCAACCTTAATCACGCCGAATTTGGACGAGGCGTCGCGATTGCTGGGCGATTCGATTCGAGATTTGGCCGCAATGCATCGGGCGGCGAGAGCGCTGGCAAAAAAATATGGCACTGCCGTTTTACTAAAGGGTGGTCATCTCCGCGGGCGGCGAGCAATCGACGTCTTGTCTTGGGGCGATTGCACCAAGGAATATCCGGCGGCGCTCCTGCCAGGCGTGAAAACGCACGGAACCGGCTGCACTTATTCAGCGGCGATTACGGCAGAGTTAGCGAAGGGCGTGGAGCTCGCGCGCGCAATCGCGACGGCGAAAAGATTTGTCTCGTCGGCCATTCGCTCGCATTTCGCTTGGAAATCTGGACGCGGGAAAATTTTCGCCCTCAACCCATCGGGTGACGAACAGAACATCTCCAGCGTCGCGGCTCAGGGTGACAGCGGGCGGATGTCTCAGACGACACACTCAACCCATCGTTATCCCGAACGAAAGTCGAGGGATCCCTCCATGAAAGCTTCAAGGTAACGCGTCGGGATTCCTCAACTCCGCCTCGACCGCGTTCCGGATGACGATTACTTCTTTTCCCAAAGTCTATTTTCGAGAGCATCGCTTGCAGCCTCGACCTCCGCCGCCTGCTTGCTCAAGCCGGTCCCGCGACCAAGGACGAGCCCTTCCCAGTGTGCTTCAACGACAAACGTCTTGGCATGTTCAGGCCCGGTCGCCGAAAGAACTTCATAGGTCGGCCCGCGCATGGCGATGCTTTGCAAAATTTCCTGGAGCTGGCCTTTGGGATTGATGTCGATCGGTTCTTCCCGGACGCGCTCAAGGGCGGCACAGGCTTCGCGTAAAACAAAGTTGCGCGCCGTAGTGAAATCGCTGTCGAGATAAATCGCGCCGACAATCGCCTCGAAAGCGTCGCCCAGGGTAGAAGCCCGCACGCGCCCGCCGCTTGCTTCCTCGCCACGCCCCATCAACAAATGCCGACCGAGATCGAGCGCCTGAGCGTGCCCCTTGAGCGCGTCGCGCGAAACCAAGCGCGCACGCAATTTCGTGAGCCGGCCTTCCTGTTCCCGTGGAAAATGGGCGTAGAGATATTCCGTGATGACAAGCTGGAGAACAGCATCTCCCAAAAATTCCAGGCGTTGATTGTCCTCGTGATAGCGCTGTTTTTCGTGGCCGAGACTGGGATGGGTCAGCGCTTCCTTGAGCAAAGCTGGATTGCGAAACTGGTAGCCGAGGCGTTGCTCGAGCGTTTGCACGTTAATGTTTTTGAAAAACCGACAGCGAGGTAATCACGTCCACCGCCCGCTGCAATACTGCGTCCTGCAGATTTTCGTCCGAATTGCGTCGCTGCTGCCGGATATCGAACTCGGGATTGGTCCCAGCGATGAGGGCGGCTTCGTTAAAATGCGGGCGCTCGCGTTCGAATACAAACGTCGTTAGACCGCGTTGCACACTCAGGGCAAAGATTTGATGCTTTTGCGTGGGCGACAATTCCACCGGCAAATCCGGTTTCACTGCGCCGGGAAAAAGCGATTGCCCACTTGGGCCGATGACCTCACCGACCGCAATCCGCAGTATTTTTCCACTCGAAAGTGGAAAGTCTGAATATTCCACTGCACGCCCCGCGCTGGGTTGCCCGATCAACAATGCTTGCCCATGCGTTTTCAGCGCCACCGCCATCGCTTCCGCCGGCCCGGAAGTTTCGCTGTCGATCAACACCATGATGGTTCCTTGGAAAACCGGATCGCGATCATTCGTGAATGCACGATCCTGATGCGCCACCGTCTTGCGCACGGTCCATAACGTTTTGCCCTTCGCCACGAAACGTTTTGTCGTTTCCGCCGCGATATCGAAATCGTTAGAACTTGTGGCGCGCAAATCGATCACCAGTGCATCCACCTTTTTCGAGGTGAAATCCGTCAGCGCTTTCTCCATGGCGCGCAGGTTGTCATTGGTGAGCGATCCGATTCGGATGTAGCCAATATGATTTCCCAGCACTTCGCTATAAAAGGGCGCGGGCGATTCCGGAGTCGTGGTTTTGCTCGCCACAAGCATCGCCCCGCCATGTAAACGCGTCAGCAAACCTTCCAACGTCGCCCGATTAATCTCCTGATCCTTGAGCGCATTCGGATCGACAAAATTCGATTTCAGCACGCGAATTGTTTCATCGATTTCCGCGGGGGCGAGAGAATCGACCGTCGTTTTTGCGTCACCCGACGCGCTCGGTAGTGCCGATGGACTCGGTGTTTGCGCAAAAATCGCAGTCGCGATCCCGGCCAGGAACACGGAGGCCAAAATTGTTTTTAACTTCATCCGACGGGCGCAGACTCTATGTGTGAGCGGGGCGCAGGGCAATATCGCGCCGGAAATGGCAGCCTTCGAAATGAATTTTGTCAATGGCAGCGTAGGCACGTTCGCGCGCTTGCGGGACCGAGTCACCCAGCGCCGTAATCGCCAGTACCCGACCACCCGATGTCACGGTCGTTCCATCCTGCCGTTTCGTTCCGGCGTGAAAAATCTGCACTTCCGGCAACCGCGCTGCATTTTCCAATCCCTCGATTGGTTTCCCGGTTTCGTATTTTCCCGGATAACCGCCGGAGGCGAGAATCACCGTCACCGCAATGCGCGGATCGAATTCAATCGCCACATTTTCGAGCCCGCTTTCAATCGTCGCGACCAATAATGGAAGCAGGTCCGATTTCATTCGTGGCAGAATGGCCTGTGTTTCCGGATCGCCAAATCGACAATTGAATTCGAGGACGCGCAACCCGTCATCAGTGATCATCAATCCCGGGAAAAGAAGACCGTGAAACATCGTTCCATTTCTCGTTAGCCCATCCAGCAACGGCTGCATGATCGAGCTGTTAAAATTGCTTTCACGCTCCGCGTTCCAATTGTCAGCCGGACTGACTGCGCCCATGCCGCCGGTATTCGGACCTTCGTCGCCATCGCGCGAGCGCTTGTGGTCGCGCGCGGTCGCGAGCATGCGAAAGGATTTTCCGCTGACGAGCGCGTGCACGGAGCATTCGCCTCCGCACAAACATTCTTCCATGATGATGCGCCGTCCGGCGTCGCCGAAAGCGCGCTCTTCCATCATCGAATGGACCGCATGGCGCGCGCCTGCACGATCGTGCGCGACGACAACGCCTTTACCAAGGGCCAGCCCGTCAGCCTTGATTACGACGGGCAGCGCGACCTCATCACAATAATTCAGCGCCTTCGCGCTAGAGGAAAACGTGCGCGCCTGTGCCGTCGGAATTTTTTCTGCGCGCATCAATTCCTTGGCAAAGATCTTCGAAGCTTCTAATCGCGCCGCTTTTTTGTTCGGGCCGAAAACACGCAGCCCTTCCGCTTCAAACAAATCGACAATCCCGGCCGCGAGTGGGTCGTCCGGTCCGATAACGGTGAGATCAATCCCGTTTTCTTTGGCAAAGCGCGTGAGCTTCGGCAGATCGTTTGCCGGGATCGAAACGTTCTCGGCAATTTCTTGCGTGCCGGCATTTCCGGGGGCGCAAAAAATGCGATCGGCCTCAGGTGATTGCGCTAGTTTCCGCACCAGGGCGTGCTCGCGACCTCCGTTGCCGACGACGAGAACTTTCACAGGAGCGAGCGTGCGTCAGCCGGAAGCGAAAAACAAGCTGGTCGCCGCTATTCAGAAAGGCCCTCACCTCAATCCTCTCCCTGAGGGAGAGGACGCAGGTCGCGGGTGTCTTGGGAATTAGGGGGGAGACCGTACGCGAAGCGCCAGGTGAAGGTTATTGTCGGCCGCGGTGCGGTTGGCGACAAACGCGTATGCAGCCGAATTGTCGTCGGTGAACTCCGACAGAAAGCTCCCAATTAATCAGCGCGCCCGCAACGCCGGCATTTCCGCGGGCGTAACGTAGATCGTTAGCTGCTCGGTACCCCGGAGGATAGTCAGCTTGCAGGGTGTACCGATCCGGTCGCCGACAAGTTTCTTGTGCAAATCGTGCACGCTCGCGATCGGTTCGTCGTTGAAAGCGACAATCACGTCATCGGGCCGTACACGGGATTGTTCCGCTGGACTCCCTTTTTCAATCGAAACCACCATTGCACCGCTCTCACTCGCCAGATGATAAAAGCGTGCCACCCGGCGATGCAACGGCACGGTCTGCCCAGCGACGCCGATGTAACCGCGACGAATCCGCCCCTCCTTTATCAGCCAGCCGGCAATAAATTTGGCGGTGTTGCTCGCGATCGCGAAACAGATTCCCTGCGCGGGCCTAATCATCGCGGTATTGACTCCGATCACTTCACCCGCGGAATTCGCCAGCGGCCCGCCGGAGTTTCCCGGATTCAAGGCAGCATCGGTTTGAATGATATTGTCGATCAGTCGGCCCGATTGCGCGTGCATGGAGCGGCCCAGTGCGCTAATCACTCCCGCGGTCACGCTCGCCTGAAAACCGAGCGGGTTACCAATGGCGATTGCGATTTGACCGACGCGCAATGTTTCCGAATCGGCTAGGCGCACATGGGAAAGGTGCGCTGCATCAATGCGAATCACGGCGAGATCAGTGTCCGGATCGTCTCCGACAAGGTGGGCGCGAGATTCCCGGCCGTCGGAAAGGTTGACCACAATTTCGCGCGCACCATGCACGACGTGGCTGTTGGTCAGAATAAAACCGTCCGGCGCGATGATGAATCCCGAGCCACTGCCGCCGCGCGATCCGTTGGACCGCGATTCGATGTTCACCACCGAAGGCGCGACCCGGTCAACTGCACCAACGATGGTGCGCGAATATTCGTCCAGCAAAGCGATATCGTCCCTCGCTGGAGCCGACGATACCGGTGGTTGCCTGTGTCCCGCCGTTTCGGACGCCACTAGAATATCAGGGCGACGGTTGCGATTACCCCTAATCATACAATGAATTTAGAATTCTGAACGCACGGTCGCAACCAACGCGGCCCGATTCTGTCGACTGGGCAGCTACAACCGATGGGTTTTCCCTCGCTCCGGCTCCGCGGAGCGTCGCCCTACCGGTGAAATTTTCGCCAGCACACTTTGGTAGGGCGAGACTCCGTCGAGCCACCGGCGCCTGCACCTGATGAGTTGACGGCCGGTTCGCACGCATCTTTTCTGCAGGTACTCCGCGTGGAACAGATCAAACCCAATCGCATCTTTCTGCTTTCACCCGCTTACGCAGGTGGCGAACGCGCGCGCATGATTTTGAGCGCGCGCGCGCAGTTCGATCTCGCCCGGCGATTGCGCAGCCGCGAACGCGCGACTTTGGGTGAAGTCTTTGCCTTTCTGAGCGGACTTTATTTTCGTGGCAAACTTGCCTACGCCAATGCCTTCGCCCGCACCGCCGAGGGGATTTGCGGCGTCCTTGTAATTACGCCGACGCGCGGCCTGGTCGATGCCGCGACCAGAGTGAGTCTGCGCGATCTGCGCGAATTTGCTGAAGTCGATATTCATGAAGACGATCCGCGTTATCGTGAACCACTTGCACGCGATGCCCGGCGGCTGGCGAAAAAATTGAGCGCGGAATGCGAAGTTATTCTGCTTGGCAGTATCGCCACCGGCAAGTACGTCGATGTCTTACTGGAGAATTTTCAAGATCGTTTGCGCTTTCCAGCGGACTTTGTTGGGCGCGGCGACATGAGCCGCGGTGGGCTGCTCTTGCGTTGTGCGGTTGATAAAACGGAGCTGACTTATATTTCCGTGACGGGCGCTGTTCGCAGCGGAAAGCGTCCACCGAAACTCACGCCGCGGCGTTATACAAGGGCTTCGTCGATATGATAGTCATCCCGAGCCGCGAAGACGGTGAGGGACCTCGCCAATTTTCATTTCGTACCCAACTTTCCTTGCGTGTTCGAATAGCTTCGGCGAGATCCTTCACTTCGTTCAGGACGACAGCGCGTTTGTTGCCGCGGGTGCCTGATCGAACACCCACGATGTCAGCCACGCTCACACCTCCGCTCCCGCCAATGGAAGCAAAGTCGGTTGATGAAATTCCGGTCGGCCCCGGTTGGCAATATGAACCGAAATGGGATGGCTTTCGCTGCCTCGCTTTTCGCCGTGGCAAGGACATTTATCTGCAATCGAAATCTGGCCAGCCCCTCGCGCGCTATTTCCCGGAAATTGTTGTCGCGCTTTCGCAATTGGCCGCGAAAAAATTTGCCCTCGATGGCGAACTCGTCATTGATGTGGGTGGCCGTTTTTCCTTCGACGAATTGCAGCTGCGCCTCCATCCCGCTGCCAGTCGGGTGCAAAAATTGGCGGCGGGCCATCCTGCCACCTTCGTCGTTTTTGATCTGCTCGAGAATGATGCTGGCAAATCGCTTCTGAAAGCTCCGCTGCATGAACGGCGGATTGCGCTGGAGAAATTCGCCACGAAAAATCTGAAATCAGCCAAGGCTATTAAACTTTCGCCGGCAACTACTTCATTGCTGCAGGCAAAGAAATGGTTCAAGAAAGCCGGTGGCAATCTCGACGGCGTCATCGCCAAGCGTCTCGATTTGCCTTACGCCCCGGGAGAACGCACTGCGATGATGAAAGTGAAAAACATCCGCACCGCCGATTGCGTGGTCGGCGGGTTTCGCTACGCCAGCGGCTCGAAATTAATCGGATCGCTTTTACTTGGTCTTTACGACGATGCCGGCCTGTTACATCACGTCGGGTTCACTTCCGCTTTTAACACGAGTGACAAGCGCGCTTTGACGAAAAAATTCGAAGCATTGCGCAAACCACCGGGTTTTACCGGGAACGCTCCCGGCGGTCCGAGTCGCTGGAGCACCGAGCGTAGCGGCGAATGGGAGCCGGTCGATCCGAAAGTAGTGGTGGAAGTGACTTACGATCATTTCACTGGCGACCGTTTTCGTCACGGCACAAAAATCGTTAGGTGGCGAAAAGACAAAGCACCAAAGCAATGCACGCTCGGGATGACCTTATTTCGAATTCAACGCAAAATTGATGTTCACATCGTAGTGCCCGCCGTTTCCGATTCCGGCTGGAAGCGCATCTACCCGTGTCACTTTTCTTCCAACGGCTTCGATCGACTCATCGACCACGACGTTCCCCGACGACCGCACAATTTTGAAATCTGAAATGCGGCCATCTTTTTCGATTCGGATTTTTGCCAATGCAGAAAGCTTTGCCCCGCTCGCTACCACGGTGGTTGGCTGAGCCCATTCGCGATAAAAACGATCGTGCAACATGTTGCCGTACCAACTTGCGTTGGCCGGGCTGGCATTGGTGCCCGTCTGTCGAGCAGCGGTCCCGCTTCCGCCCGCCTTCTGGCTCACTTTGCTTTCGGATTTCTTGGGTTCGCCTTTCTTTCCCGCTAACTTCTTAGCGTTTTCCTTTTCCTTCGTTGGCGTCGCGGTTGCGCGTAATTTCTTTTTCTCCGGAGTAGCGCTCGGTTTTGGTGACGCCTTTTTCCTAGGGATCGGTTTGGGTGAAAGGTTTGGCGAAGGCTTCGGGACCGCACTCGGCGTCGGACTCGGATGCGGAGTAGCGGCCGGAATTTGGATTTCGCTTTTCGCCGGCGCCGAGGCTGGTTGATTTTCTTCCGGAGGAGACGGTTTGCGTTCCGGCTCGGGCGTCGGCGTCGCTTCTATTATGGGAGTGTCAGCAGTCGCGCTCGCTTCGCTGCCAGTATTCAGCCACGTGATCTCCTGCGCGCTGGCGATTTTCGAAGCGCCCGCCCATCGCAAAAGTGCGATCAAAGCCGCGACGTGGACGACGGCGATCACTGTGACGTTTCGCCAGAAAGGTGCGTTTAGTCGCATCCCTATTTCGATTCGGCTTTTGTTGCGATACCGACTTTCGTGATCTGTGCGCGTTGCAACGAATCCATCAGCGTTACTAGTTTCTGCACCGGCAATTCACGGTCGGGTCGGATGACGATGGCAACATCGGGGTTCGCACGCTTCAGCTCCAGCAGACGAGCCGCTAGTGAATCAGCGTCAACAATTTCATTGTTCATCCTGATGGTCTCGTCACGATCGATCGAGATCGTCTGGACTTGCGCCTTGCTAATGGGCGCATTGGCCGCGTTGCTCGAGGGAATGACAAGATTTACGCTATTTTCCAACAGCGGCGTTGTGATCATAAAAATGATGAGCAGTACAAAAGCGAGGTCGAGCAAGGGCGTGACGTTGATTTCGCTTAGGGTGGAAAAATTGCTGCGGTTCGAGTAGCGCTTCATTTTTTATCCTCGCCGCGCGAACTCTGGTTCGCGCGGGTTGTGCTCGACGTATTTATGCTCGAATTCGGACGCGAGTTCGGCGGCGAAGTTATCCATCTGCACGATCGTTCCACGAATGCTCGTGACTAAAAAATTGTAGCCGAACATCGCCGGGATTGCGACACAGAGCGCGGTCACGGTGGTGATGAGTGCGCCCGAAACGCCGGGCGCCATCGTCGCCAGATTCGGAGAACCGGCGACGGCGACATCGGTGAAAGTGTCCATCACGCCCCAAACCGTGCCGAGCAAACCGAGAAAAGGGGCGCCACTGACGGCCGTCGCGAGCAAAATCATTTGCGATTCGAGCTCGAGCGCAGTTTCGCCAACAGCGCGTTCCATCGCCGCGCGGACCGCGTTCATTTGCGCCGGGGTAATTTTATCGGCAATGCCGAGACGGGCCCGAAAAGTCTCATCTACTTCGGCGGAGCCGAGCAGATGGAACGCGAGTTCCTGACAACCGGCGCGATAAACATTGAAGATAGGTGCGCCGACAAAGCGCGCATTTCGCTCGAACAGGCGAAGTGGCTGTCGATCCTGTCGGAACGCTTCGAGAAAGCGCGCCGTCTGTTTTCGGGCGAATTGGATCACGCGCATTTTTGTGATCATAACCGACCAGCTGAAAATCGAGCAGATGGCGAGAGTCAGCAGGACGATCTTTCCCGCGACGGTGGAATGCTCAAAAGCGAAAAGGAGCCCGCCGCTCGCGAGGAATTTCGAGAACAGAATCGGCGACAAGTTGAACTAATTAGTAATGCGTTTTCTGAAAAGCGAAAGTGGCGTTGAATTTGGCAGGGGCGATTGACGAGCCGCCCCGGGGGCGAATCGAATCGCTCTACCTTTCCGTCATCCCGAGCGCAGCGAAGGATCTCACAGTTGGTCACGCGCCCTCGAACGTTTGGGAGGTCCTTCGCCGTCTGCGCGGCTCAGGATGACGGTGCAGTGTGTTTCGGATATGTCGGGCGCATTTTGGCGACTACGACAAACGCAATTCCGATCGCGATCAGGAAAAAGGAAAAAAACTGTCCACGGGTGAAGGCGCCGACGAGCGACGCATCCGGTTCGCGAAAATTTTCGCAGATGATGCGGAAGACCGCATAAAAAATAAAAAATAACCCAGTGAGAACGCCGTTGGGCTGTCGCATTTGAGTGCGCACGAACCACAAGATCGCAAAAAGGACAATGCCTTCGAAGAAGGCTTCGTAAAGCTGCGAGGGATGACGCGGCGTCAGAATTCCCCGAAGTGTGTCGTTCAATTGCGAATGATGGCGCGCTGCCTCGATGATTTGTTCCGGAGCGATTAACGATGAATCAAGGTTTTGCGCGACAGCAACTGCGTGGTCCCCCAGTACTTTGTTTTCAATCAGCTCTTTTGGGAACTGCATTGCCCACGAAGCGTTCGTGGCGCGTCCATACAGTTCGCCGTTAATGAAGTTTGCGCAGCGCCCGAAGAACAAACCGATCGGCGCGGCGACGACCAGCGCGTCACCCAGATTCGTCCAGGAAAGTTTGTGTCGGCGCGCGTAGTAAAAACTGAGCGCAAGAATGCCAATCATTCCGCCGTGGCTGGCCATGCCGCCTTCCCACACCCGCAGGATCGAGAGCGGCTCACGCAGCATTTCCGGTTTATAAAAGAGGACGTAACCAATTCGCCCGCCGAGCAACACGCCAAAGAGCGCAGTCCAGGTAATGAAATCGCTGACTCGCTCCGGTTGCAGGTCGCAGTAGCCGCGCTTGGAGAGCAGGCGAACGATGAAGTAGGCGGAAATAAACGCGAGGACGTAAGCAAATCCGTACCAGCGCGGCCCGACATTGTCCCAAAGCCGGAAGATAAAGGGATCGAAATTATCGACGAAATACGCGAGCATCGCCGCGAATCTTCGTCGTCATCCCGAGCGAAGTCGAGGGATCCCGTGGCGCAGCCTTTAAGATAACTTTACGGGATCCCTCGACTACGCTGCGCTTCGCTCGGGATGACAGCGCAAGGTGCAGGCGCGGAGTGAGCCCGGCGCGATGACATCGCAAGATTTTTCCATTCCGCGCTCCACCACCGTCGCAGGCCTTGGGCAATTTGTTTGCGCAAGCGAAAATCGGGAACGAAACCATCGTAGAGCTCGCGCCAGCCGGAATTCACCTCGCCGAGACGCCCGGCGGCGGCGCGATTTTTAGCGAGGGTGACAAGACGTCGCCGATAAAGTTTCATCATCGACGCGGCGACACGCCCCGGCCTGCCTTCAAATGGCAACCGCGCAAACGCGCATTCGGGGTCACGATAAACCGGGCGGACAAGCCCGATGTAATAACCGGCGACGTCAAGTAACAACGCAGCCGACATCAAGTCCGCTTCGCCCATGTAAAAATACTTGTCCTGATAGAGCGACTCGAACCATCTGCGATAGGTCACCGGGTATTGCGCGTTATAGTAATCAAGCAACGCGCTCACGTTTTCGCCCGCGAGACTGCGCGCCAGCAAATTGGCGACGTAATAGCTGGTGAAAGAACAAAAATCGAGACCCGGGCTGTAGAGTGGATCGATGAAACTGGTCGCGTCGCCGACCGCAGCCCAGCCATCGCCACAAACTTTTTCGCTCCAATACGGGAGCGCAGAGAAAGCGTGGACGTCGCCTTCAATCGCCTGTGCCCGGCCGAAGATGGCGTGGCCGACCGGATGCGAAATCAAATGATGGTGCAAACGCTGAGCCAGCGTTGCGCCGGCAGGCAGGTCGAAAATACGGCTGTCGTAAACGATACCAGCGCTGACATCGCCGCCGCGCAGCGGAATTATCCAACACCACCAGCCGTAACCCATGAGATGATTGGTGGCCCACTCCCGGCTGGTGCGGCACGCGTTCGCCATTTCCGGGAATTTTTCGCGCCACTCATAACTGTCCCATTCTTTCACGCCGGTGAAACGCGCCCACACCGCATTGATCGGGTGCTCGAGATTCGGCCGAAAATGGCCGAGCTTGCGCGCAATCATGGCGGCGCGTCCGCTCGCGTCCACAATCCAGCGCGCGCGGATTCTTCGCTGCTCGTTTTGAAAATCGAGCGTGACGACTTGTTCGCCGTCTTCGTGCAATTCCAGCGATGTCACTTTGGCGGGCCGCATCAACTCGCAGCCGTTCTTGACCGCTTCCTCAAGCAAATGCGTGTCGAGCGTCGCGCGATCGACTTGAAAACCAGAGAGCCGCGCTCCGTAACGCGCGCCAAGCTCGACACAATCGTCAACCGATTGCTCGGGATGCTGCGAAAACCACAAGCGTAATCCTTGTTTCGGCAAGTGATGGTGTCCGAGGTGATGAGTCAGCCCGAGAATCCGCGTCATGTAACAACTGCTGACCTCGGTGGTGGATTCGCCTACCTTTCGATCGAACTCGGTCGTCTTCTCGATGATCAGGATACGGGCATTGGGAGAGCGACGTTTGAGCACCACGGCCGTCGCGGCACCGGAAAAGGCGCCGCCGATGATCGCCACATCGTAATCCATGGAGAAGAAAATGATGCAGGCGATCGCCGTGAAAGGCAATTCCCCGCGGATCCGACGACAAAAAGCGGTTCAACGCACCTCCGTCATCCTGAGCGGAGTCGAAGCGAAGTCGAAGGATCCCGTTGAAGCTACCAGTTACCTTTAAGGTTCGCTGCGGGATCCCTCGACTTCGCTCGGGACGACGTGGCAAAGGTACCTTTAAGCTTGCGCTGCGGGATTCCTAAGCTTCGCTCGGAATGACGGGACGATGATCTTCACCAATTGCCGCGTAATCTTGGCAGACGCGATCCGCGATGACCTCGACGTTGTCGTGCGCGGTGGAAAGATTGCTGACATGTGCGCGCCAGGGTCGCAATCGGACGATACGATCGATCTTGGCGGAAATTTTCTCGCTCCGGGTTTTGTTGATGTGCACGTGCACGGCGGTAATGGCCATGATGCGATGGAGGCAAACGCGGACGCATTTCGCGCTATTTGCGATTATCACGCGAGTGGCGGCACCACATCCCTGTTACTAACGACTGCGACTGCGTCCTCCGCGGAAATTCTGCTTGCCCTTACGCAGATCGGAAAACTAGAGATTCCTCAAATCGCGGGGGCACACGTCGAAGGGCCATTCATCTCTCGGGATCAGGCTGGTGCGCAGAATCCCGAATTTATTTGTGAGGCCTCCCCCGAATTGATTGGGTGCCTGCTCGAACATCGCGACGTGATCAAGCGCGTCACAATCGCACCGGAAACAAAAGGGGCTCTGGCAGCGATCAAAGAATTTTCTGCGGCCAGAATTGTCGTTAGCGGTGGCCATTCCAATGCCTGGGAGGAAGAAGCCCGCGCCGCTTTGGAGAACGGAATGCGGAGCGTGACGCACACTTTCAATTGCATGTCGTCGGCGCGACGACGTGGAACCAAACGTGTCGCCGGTCTGCTCGAGTTTGCGCTGAGCGAGCCGAAAATTTGCTGCGAATTGATTGCGGAAGAACACCACGTTTCTCCCGCGCTGATGAAGCTGGCCTATTGCGCGAAAGGCGTGGGCGGAATCGCCCTTGTGACCGATGCGACTGCCGGCGCTGGTCTGGCCGAAGGAACGACCTTCCAGCTTGCGGGGAAGGAATGTATCGTGAAAAACGGAGCCTGTTTCCTTGCCGGCACCGGTACCCTTGCCGGAAGCGCATCGCGTCTGATCGATCTGGTGCGAGCGATGATCCGCAGCGCGGAAGTGACTTTACCTCATGCGATCGCGATGGCGTCACTTAATCCGGCGCGCTCGGCTGGCCTGCCTGAGAAAGGTGAAATCGCAATTGGCAAGGATGCCGATTTGGTTGTGCTCTCGCCGGAGCTGGAAGTGGTGCAGACGTACGTCAATGGCGTGGAAATTTTCGTACGATGATAACAACTGCCCGCGCGTCATCCCGACCGAACGCGAGGGACCCCTCAATTTGCTCATGATCGTACAAATTTGATGATGTATGACCAAATGTGAGGTCCCTCGCCGTCTTTCGCGGCTCGGGATGACGGCGATTACAGCTCGAGCAAAAAGTTCGCGATCTCGTGGGATGCAGCTGGCCGGCTGATTTTGGCGATATTTTCCGACCATTCCTGCAGCAATTTGCCGTCATCGGCAAAGGCACGGGTGAGGGCCGCGATGACCTCATCGTTGCTTAGCGCCACCGTGCCAGAATTGGTTTGGGTAATGAGTTGCGCATTTCCTTCCTCCTGGCCGGGCACAACTTGATTGATGATCATCGGACAGGCGGCCGCGATTGCTTCCTGTACCGTAGCGCCCCCTGCCTTGCTAACGAGAACATGATGCGAGGCAAGCAACTGCGGCAATTCCGTTGTCCAACCTATGACTGTAAATTTTTGCGCGGAAGCGTCACGAATCGATTCAACTGCGCGCTGCACGTTTTCGTCGCGACCAACCGTGACGGTGAGCTCAGTATTCGGAATTCTTGCCAGCCAGCGGGCAAGCTCGGAGGCGGAACTTTGGCCGGCGTTTATCATCTGCAAAATCCGCCACGGCGGGCCCGATGGCCGAATTTGCTTCCCGGCGAGCGCGGCAAAACGCGGGCTGACGGGAAATCCGAAGACGCGGATCAGCGCCCAATCGATCCCGGCGCTGACCAGCACCTCGGCGGTTTGCTCATTCGCGAGCAGGAAATAATCGGCCGAACAACGATACCAGATCGAATTGATCGTGATCGAATCGGTGACGCAGACGACGCGTCTGGGTTTGGAGGCGTTGGCCGGCCCATAAAGCTCATCGAGCAAATGGGCATACGGTGGATAAACCGAAACGATGACATCGGGCCGATCACGCCCGACGATTGCCGATAATCGCTGCCGGACTCGGGAAAACCAGCGCAGCCCATGGCGAAAATCCGGGCGTTGATCGATCCAGGAATAAATCGCCGACCAAACACGCGGCGCGCGATTGATCCCGACGAGATAAGCCCGCCGCGCGATCTCGTTTACGCGGCCAAACGCTTCCGCAAAGAGATCACGACATTCGACAGCGGCGTCGGGCGCGACTTGTCCGAGAGCGTCGCGAATTCCACGCGCGGCGCTGTTATGTCCTTCGCCAAAACTGGCAGTAAGAATGAGAATTTTTTTCACGACGGGAACGGCGCGGGGAGTTTAATGGATAATTGCGCAGGGCAAAGTACACTTGGGCGCCATGAAGATGTTGCGGCTGGTTGGACGCACCGCGCGCCGGATGGTTTGGGAGACGGCGATGGACACCACCACCGGTCTGGCTGCGCAAATGGCCTATCAACTTCTTTTCACCCTTGCCCCGGGCCTTCTCTTTCTCTGGCACTTGCTCGGCTTGTTCGGGACCGATCCAGCCAAACTGCATCGTATGTTTGTCATCCTGAAAGAATTTCTGCCGCCGGATCCGAAGGTGCAGGACATTCTTGATTCCGCGCTTGCCAGCGTGGTTGTAACCGGCTCGAGCGGATGGATTGCGAACGTGGGAATCATCGCCGGGATTTATCTCGGCACCATGTTTATCAGCACAGTCTCGCGCGCCCTCAGTCATACTCACGGCGTGGTCGAAGACCGGCACTGGTGGTCGAAATACATCATCTCCTTTTTCCTGCTTTTTTGGTTCGGCCTCACCATTCTCGTTTGCTTTAATGCCGTCGTTTTCGGTGAAACGCTGGCCGGAATCGCGGAAGTAAATTTGCAATTGAAGATTCCGCTTCAAGAATGGGTCGCGGCCTTGAATCTGCCGCTTACCGCCATCGCCCTCATTATTCTCGCCCTCGGCCTCTATCTGCTGACTCCGGAAAATTATCTCACCATCCGGCAGGCCTTGCCCGGCGCGATTTTATTCGCAGTTGGCTGGCTCGCAGTGACGAAACTGTTCCAGCTTTATGTCGCGAAATACGATCGCTATAACCCTACCTATCACGCCCTCGCTTCCATTATCATTCTGCTGACCTGGATGTATTTGACGTGTTTGCTGTTGTTACTCGGCGGAAAACTGAACGCGATTCTGCGCCGCGAACGCGAGCGCGAGTTGCAAAATTCTGCTCCTGCGCCTCAGCCTGCTTGAGACTTTTTCTGTGACGTGCGCACCGGTGAGTCGTTTTTGTTTATGCTTGCTGATGGCATGCGCTCTCAACGGAGTGCCCGCCTACCCGCAGGTTTCGTCTGAGGAAACTCCTCAAAGCGTCGCGAAAGCTTCACCGAGCCCGGCCAAATCACCAACGCCGAAGCCCAAAGCGTCGCCGAAGAAAAAGAAAACGACTGCTAAGAAAACACCGACGCCATCAAAGAAAAAGAAGAAGGCAAAGGCGTCGCCGAGTCAGTCGCCAAAAAAGAAAACGAAAGCGTCGCCTACTCCGTCTCCGAAAAAATCGCCGTCACCAACCCCTGTTCCGCCGTTGGAGGAGCCGCTAGCGCCGCGCCCGACCCCAACGCCTTCTCCCACGCCGCTCGCTACAGCTCGGCCAACGATTGCGAGCGGCACCATTCCACAGGTCGAAGTTGAGAAGTCAGGATTTGTTGGCGATCAGGGTTATGAACCGCCGCCAACCCCAACCCCACGTCGCGGCTGGTGGTTTTGGTCACGTCCGGAAGTCAGTTATCGTTATCTTTCACGGTCGGTCCGAAGCGAAATCGATCGGGCCCCGGTAATGCGCCGTCGCTGGCAGTTCATTGTTGTGCACAACAGCGGCACACGACAAGGTAGCGCCCGGATTTTCGATTATTACCACCGGCACGTGCGCCGAATGCAAAATGGACTCGCCTATCATTTCGTCATCGGCAACGGCACCTCGACCGGTGATGGCCAAATCGAAGTAGGCGATCGCTGGCGGCGCCAGATTAACGGCGGACACGTGCACAGCGATTATTTGAACAACATTGCGCTCGGCATTTGCCTGGTGGGCGATTTCAATCGCGATCAACCGACCCGCCGCCAGCTCGAAGCCTGCGAAGAGCTGATCAATTATCTGCGAAAACGCTGCGGAAAAATTGATGCGCATTACGCAGTTGTGCGCCCCCATCGCGAAGTCAACCCGCCGCAATGGGCGACTGATTGTCCCGGCAACGCCTTTCCATATTCCTGGTTTCGGAGATTTCAGGAGTAAGCGTCCGTCATCCCGAGCAAAGTCGAGGGATCCCGAGGCGAGAGCTTAAGGCCACTTGGCGGGATCTCTCGGCTTCGCTCAGGATAACGAAGTTTCTTGATTGTCAGCGCGGTCGAGGAGCGGCACCTTGTGGGTATGGGAGATCAACCGACGATCAAGATCGAATCCGCTACGCAGTTGGCAGTGTTCCTCAGCAACCGGCCCGGCGCGCTCGCGCGTGTGTGTGAAGAATTAGCCGGTGCGGAAATTAATATCCACGCGCTTTCGACTTCCGACACCGCCGATCATTCAGTAGTGCGAATGGTGTTAAGCGATCCGACCAAGGCCCTCATGCTCCTGGGTGAACGCGGCGTGCTCGCGCTGGAGACGGAAGTGTTGATGATCGAGACGGAAAACCATCCGGGCGTGCTCGGGCAAATTGCGGACCGCCTCGCCGGCGCGGAAGTGAATATCGAATACGCTTACATGGCCGCGACACTGAACTCGGCCAAAGGCTTGATGATCTTGCGCCCGGACGACGTGGAGAAAGCGCAACGGGTGCTGCGCGATTTGTGATCGGTGTTACCGGCGCACATAAATTGCGATAGCCTGCACGCGGCGATTAATTAACGGACCGCCGACACTCCCGCCGCCGCCGTAGAAATTGTGACGGCCGTAGCCAAAGCCGCCGACGCCCACCGAAAGTCCGCCGACCGGTCGATCATACACGGCCTGCAAGAGCACCCCGTTGGCCCCGAGGGCGGCGGCTTCTCTGCGCAGATCCGCAATCGCCTCGTCGGGCGAGTCGCGATCAGGAAAAAGCCATGTCGTTCCCGCTGACGAGTTAATGATGGCGATTTGTTGGTAATGGCGCGGCGGGTTTTCGTAGATTCGAACCGCGGCCGGGGTGATCGGCGGGCGCGCTGGACCAATCATAGTGACGTGGGTGGCGCATCCCGAAATAAGCGACGCAATCAAGATCGCCGCGCCTGAGTGTAAAAGATGTTTCATCGCAATAATAATTCGAAACGCGAGGCCGAGCCGCGCGGTCAAACTTAGCGGTGACAGTCCGCCGAGACCTTTCTCATTAACACCGGCTTTTAGGCCGGTGCAAGCACCGCACTACTCGCGACGAAAGCCGTTTCAACGGCTTTTCATGGACATCGAGGTAAGCCGTTAAAACGGCTCGTGTTCGTCAACGGATGGATAAGCGTCGACCTGAAGACCGGTGTTAATAAGAGGCCACGACAGGAGACGATTTCCATTCCACCCGTTGCGTATCGCATTTGCTTGGTGAATAGGAACGCTTCGCCATTATGACGCCAATCAAGACCTGGCTCGGCTATCCATATCCCCTTGGCGCGACCTGGCTGGGCAACGGTGTCAACTTCGCGCTCTTCTCCGAACACGCCACTTCAGTCGACCTCTGTCTTTTCGACAGCATGGAAGCACCGGAGGAAAACGTTCGCATTCCGGTGACGGAACATACCGACCAGGTCTGGCACATTTTTCTACCCGAAGTTCGGCCGGGACAGCTTTACGGTTATCGCGTTTCCGGCCCGTACGAACCGGAAACCGGAATTCGTTTCAACAGTTCCAAGCTGCTTCTCGATCCCTACGTCAAGGCGATCGCGGGCCGGGTGGAATGGGGCGACGAAATGTTTGGCTACGTCGTTGGCGGTGAGAAGGAGGATTTGACCCGCGATTTTCGCGATGATGCCTGGGGAATGCCCAAAGCGGTGGTGATTGACAATGCTTTCAACTGGGATGGCGATCGCAAGCTGGGACGGCCGCTGGCGGAATCGATCATCTATGAAGTGCACGTGAAAGGTTTCACCAAATTATGTCCGGGCGTTCCGCCGGAATTGCGGGGCACTTACGCCGCCCTCGGCAGCACTTGGGCGATTGATTATTTGAAACACCTGGGTGTAAGCGCGGTCGAGCTGCTGCCGGTGCACGCCCACATTGATGACAAGGCTTTGGTGGATCGCGGACTTACAAACTACTGGGGCTACAACACCATTGGTTTCTTCGCGCCGGAAGCGAAATACTCCAGCAGCGGCGATCGAGGCGAGCAGGTGAACGAGTTCAAGGGGATGGTGCGCAATCTGCACGCCGCTGGAATCGAGGTCATTCTCGACGTCGTTTACAACCACACCGCCGAAGGCAATCACCTCGGGCCGACCCTGGCGTTTCGCGGGATCGATAACATCGCCTCCTACCGATTACGGACGGAAAATCCGCGTTTCTATCTCGATTTCACCGGCACCGGCAACACCTTTAATCTCCTGCACCCGCGCACGCTCCAGTTGGTAATGGACAGTTTGCGCTATTGGGTGCTCGAGATGCACGTGGATGGTTTCCGCTTCGATCTCGCCACCACCCTTGCGCGCGACGCCAATGGCGTGAACAAGCTGCACGCTTTCTTTGACATTATTCACCAGGACCCGGTGCTTTCGCAGGTAAAACTAATCGCGGAACCGTGGGACGTGGGCGAAGGCGGGTATCAGGTCGGGAATTTTCCGGTCTTGTGGGCGGAATGGAACGGGAAATATCGCGACGCCATGCGCAGTTTTTGGAAGGGCGACGAGGGGAAGATCGGCGAAGTGGCGTATCGGTTGACGGGCAGCCCCGATCTTTATCAACACGATGGCAAACGGCCGTACGCCAGCATCAATTTTATCACCGCGCACGACGGATTCACTCTCACAGATCTCGTTAGCTACAACGAGAAACACAACGAAGCCAACGGGGAGAAGAACCATGATGGCGACAACAATAATCATTCATGGAACCACGGCGTGGAAGGCCCGAGCGACGATCCGGAAATCAGCGCCTTGCGCGAAAGACAGCGCCGTAATTTTCTCACCACGCTCTTTATTTCGCAGGGTGTGCCAATGCTGCTCGGCGGCGATGAATTCGGCCGGACCCAGAACGGCAATAATAACGCCTATTGCCAGGACAATCAGGTCAGCTGGTTCAATTGGGAAAAAC
>QHRO01000005.1 GCA_003220155.1 Verrucomicrobiota bacterium | reverse complement strand
ACACAAGCCAAGTCTTACGAAGAAGATACGGCGCGCTTCAATGCAGTCGATTGTATGGTGTCCCACTTGCTTCAAGATGGACCCTTCTGCTGGAAGACCCGCTGGGGTCACTGCGTTGCTCCTCACAAATGAGGCAGTAGCATCGAATGTTCCATTTGCTACAAAATACCTGCCTCGCGTTGCTGTATCTTGCCTTGTCAGCGAGGTATACTACTGCAATTAGATTTTTCTCGAGTTCCGCAAACTAATCGCGGTGAAATGTCCGATTCGCAACTACCCAATTCCTTCTACCTGACTTAGTTAGCTAATCCCGTTAGCGAGGGTAACGTAGCGGTAAATAGACTTCCCTTCCCAGGCTCAGCCTCGACCCTGATATGGCCACCCTGCAACTCGACGATCTTCTTCGTTAGTGCCAAGCCAAGCCCGGTGCCTTCGAAATGGCGCGCTGTTCCCGAATCAAGTTGTTCGAACTCAGTAAAAAGCCGGCCCAGATCTTCCGGCCTAATCCCAATGCCGGTATCGCGCACTTGCACCTCGAAATGCCGCTCGTCCAGCCGTTTCGCGCATACTTCTACGTTCCCACCTTGATCGGTGAACTTTACCGCGTTCGACAGGAGATTAAAGAGAACCTGCTTAAATTTTTGCTGATCAAGTGTAGCCGTTTGTAGTCCCGCATCAACGGTGACGATAAGAGTGATCTGCTTGAGATCGGCCATAGTTTTTACGACCGCAGTCGCTTCTTCCAATGCCTCGCGAATCAGGAACTGTTCCGGATGTAATTCCATCTTTCCAGCCTCCACCTTGGCCAGATCGAGCACGTCATTGATCAGCGTTAGTAGATGACGCGCACTGCTCAGAACATCGTTTAAGTATTCCGTTTGCTTCGGTTGAAGCGGGCCGGGCTTCTCACCGATCAGGAACTCAGTGAACCCGATGATGCCATTGAGCGGCGTCCGCAGCTCATGCGACATGTTGGCAAGAAAACGGTCCTTGGCTAACAGCGCGCTTTCCAACTCCACATTCTTTTCCTGCAACGCTTGCTCGACCCGTTTCCGCTCGGTCACGTCCCGAATCGCGCTCGAGAAGAAAAGCCCCTCTTCTGTTTCGAGCCGATTGAGACTGATCTCGATCGGAAATTCGCTTCCATCTTTGCGCAATCCGTAAAGCTCCAAATCCACACCCGTGGCGCAAGGTTTCGGCGTCGTAAAAAAACCCGTACGATGCCCCGGATGCACCTTGTGAAATCTTTCCGGCACCAGCATTTCGACTTTTTGGTCGAGCAACTCTTCGCGTTTCCACCCGAAGAGTGTGACCGCCAGCGAGTTGACCAGGACGATTTTTCCTTCGCCATTTACGAACACCATCGCGTCCGGCGCCGATTCCAAAAGACCGCGGAATTTTTGTTCGGCTTTCTTCCGACCGGTGATGTCGCGCGCGGCACTCGTCACCATGGTCCCTTCTTCGGTATTGCCGTTCATGACAAACGCAATTTCCTCCCCTTCGGAACGCAAACCGAAATCAGCTGGCACATCGTAGTTTTGCCGTTTCAGCTTCAAGGCACTCCGGGCAAATACCATGGCTGAATTCCGATCCGGTCTGCTGCTTGATGTAGGTTTCGAAACGCTGCCAGTAGTCTTTGGCAGTGTGTATCTTGTGACAGTAGGCACAGATCGGAATCAATTGCTTGAGCTGGTGAACTTCTCTCGTAAACCAAAGAATTCGATCCGCGACACGCAGTCGCATCCCAATCGCGATGGTATCAAGCGGCTTCGCCAGGAAATCGTCAATGCCGGCCTCAGTGGCGAGGTCGTAGTTTTCCGGGCCAGTCTTCAAGGCGGTGAGAAGGATGAAATAGGTATACGGTGTGTTCGAGCGCGCCCGCACTCGGCGACAAAACTCCAGGCCGTCCATTCCTGGCATCATCCAATCGCTTACGACAACGCGCACGGGAGCGCGATCGAACGTTTCCCACGCTTCGGTTCCGGTGCGCGTGCCCACCACTTCGTGCCCCATCCGCTCGAGGGTCGATTGCAGAAGTTGTGAGGCCACAGCGTCGTCTTCGGCGATCAGGATTTTCATCTCGCTGGCGATTTGTGGTGCAGCTCCAGTGCGCTATGACCCGCGACTAGCTGCGATTTGTGACCATCTGCTTCGGCCGGAAGGCTAATTTGCATACTTGCCGTTGGAAGTGGACGAGGACTTTCCTTAAACAACCAGGTGAGCGCTTTCACCGCCAACTCAACCAGCAGGAACGGTTTTGCGATGAAATCATTTCCTCCGCTTAAAGTCGATTGTGCGCGACTTCCGAAATCGGAATGCGAAGTGACAAAAACGATTGGAGTGGCGCAATTCGACTCCATCCCACGGATCTTAAGGCACAGCTCGAGACCGGTTTGCCCCGGCATCTCGATATCGAGAAAAATGAGGTCGAAATGTTCCCGCTCCAGGAGGCGTTGCGCGGCCAACGGATCATCCAAGCTTTTGACATGAAGGCCAGCTTTTCCCAGCGCGGAGCAGACGATTTCGCGGGAAATAACTTCGTCCTCCACCACTAAAATCTTCGGCGACGTCGCGATTTGGTCTTGAGAATTCGCGACGCGATCAACCAACAACGCCATTGTCTCAATGGAGTGCGCGATCGTTCGTACAACCGACGGCGTGACCTTTACCGGCTCGCTGTACAATTCGATGAGCAACCCTTCCAAAGCTGTGCTCATCTGCGCGATCTGCTGCAAAGCAAGAGCGCTAGCACCACCCGCCAGCAAACGAAGCTGACGGTGCATCTGGAGAAGCGCAACCCGACGCAAATCTTCCCGTTCCGTCCTGGTGAAATTCTGATAACTGGCGCGTAACTTCGCGAGTATCTCGGGCCTGTTAACCGAAAGCTTCGACGTTACCTTTTCCTGATTCGGCTCCAGCCCTTCAATCGCGCCGCTAGCGCCGCCCCTGGAAGTCGCGTTCACTCCGAGCTCACGCACAAGTTCAATTATTTGTTCCGGGGTGATGTCGACTTTTGCGACGAATTTCGTTGCCCCCGCTTCCATAGCGGCACGCGTCAAATTGCTGAGGTAAGGATTTGAAAAGGCGATGATTGGTAAGGACTGCGTGGCGGAATCCGAACGGATATTCTTGATCAGCTCGACCACGTTTATTCCGGGCAGGCATAGGTCGAGAATCACAAGCCCGACAACCCCTTTCTTTAGAGTCTGCAATGTACTGTCAAAGTCGCGCGTGACCTCAACCTTGAATCCCTGCGCCTCGAGTTTTTCCCGGCAGATGTGAGTGGCGAACTGATCGTCATCCACAATCAGGATCGATTTCTTTTTAGCCGGCGTGAAAATTTTCTTCATCGGTTATGAATTGGAGGTTGGCAGCGTTCGTACGAGTCGGGTGAAGGCGCTCTGGACGCGCGGAAATTTCTGGCGAATATCGGCAAGCAGCGCGTGTGCCCCGGAGAGCTCGCTTTCGTGGCCGAGTCGTTCTAATTCGCGCAAACGTCGGGTGAACGCTTCCACTCCACAATAAGCGCTACAGCCAACTAATTCGTGAGCGATGCCCGCAAGTTCGCTGCTTGAGTCGGTCTGAGTCGCTTGACCGACACGGTCAGCTTCCATCCGCTTCTGCTCGGTGATGTCCAATGTTGTGTCGCGTGCTTGATCGATTGCGGTCATAAGGGTGGTTGCGTTTCCTGCAAGAGCCGAGTGGGAAAGCTACAAATCACAATCTGTTACCCTCATAATTGATTCTCGTTTTAGGCGAGCATTTACGGGGCCACCGGAACTAGCCGCGGCACTGACATGCCTGCCATATCAA
Source organism: Verrucomicrobiota bacterium (assembly GCA_003220155.1). Lineage (GTDB taxonomy): Bacteria > Verrucomicrobiota > Verrucomicrobiia > Chthoniobacterales > UBA10450 > AV69. The sequence goes on along the minus strand of QHRO01000005.1, from coordinate 2,405 downwards.
GAGGGAGGGGGCCTGTCGCCGTCCTAATAACTACAATTGATCGTAAATCTTGGCTCGTCTCCCCCAGGGAGGTTTTCGACAACGGTGGGCCAGGCGGAAGTTACCAAAACGGTACGCTTTATGCACATCGGAGCCGGTTTCCAAGGGTCAAAAATGGATATTCTCGTCGCCGATGACGACTCTAGTGGTAGATTTCTACTTAACTCTACCCTCGTCGAGCTGGGACACAGCGTCATCGAAGCCGCGAATGGGTTTGATGCCTGGGAAGCATGGAAACGCGGGCACCACCAGCTGGTTATCTCCGATTGGATGATGCCGGGTATCGACGGGTTGGAGCTCTGCCGAAGAATTCGCGCCGAGGAAGCAGCGGGCTTCGCTTACATGATCCTGATTACGGCGCGCGCGGGAAAAGCCAACTATCTGGACGCGATGGATTCCGGCGTTGACGATTTCCTCCACAAACCGTTCGACCGAGACCGGTTCATCGCGCGCGTGCGTGTGGCAATGCGCATTCTTGATCTGCATCAGAGCTTGCGCCTCGCCAACACCGACCTCGAGCGTCGGGTTGAAGAGCGAACTGCTGAACTGGAAAAGGCGCTTCAGGCGAAAAGTGAATTTCTTTCCCGCGCCAGTCACGAGCTACGTACCCCAATGAATCACATCCTGGGGTTTGCCCAGCTGCTCTCGTTGAAGAAGGGGCTAACGGAGAAACAAGAAGCCAGTGTCCGACAAATTCTAGAAAGTGGCCGGAGCCTCTTGACGCTGATCGACCACCTCCTCGGGTTTTCAAAGTCTCATGCAAATGAGCTAAGTTTTGAGGCGAGTGGCGCCCCAAGAGCGGGCAACACTTAAATCTTTTAAGGTTCCCCTTAGCTGGTCGTGGCCGGAGCGGGATGACGAACATCAGGTTTGTGCGTGAACTCGTGTTCGTGAAAGTGAGCGCTACGTAGGAATGGAACGCGATCAAGGACATGCTCCTGGAACCATTCGAGCCAGAGATAAATCACCGGAGTGATGTAGAGCGTGAGAAGTTGCGAAACGATAAGGCCGCCGACGATAACGAGACCGAGTGGGCGCCGCGATGATCCGTCCGCACCGACGCCGAATGCGATCGGCAGCGCGCCCATCAGCGCAGCGAGCGTTGTCATAATAATCGGGCGAAAACGTTCGACACTCGCTTCATGAATCGCCTCGCGCAATTCGTAACCTTCATCGAGACGATGAAGCGCAAAGTCCACAATCATGATGCCGTTCTTCTTCACGATACCCATGAGCAAGAACAGTCCGATTACTGAGTAGAGCGACAGCGTGCTGTTAAAAAGCCAAAGTGTCATCAGTCCACCAACTACCGCCGGGAACAAAGTCGACAGGACGGTGACCGGATGCACGTAGCTCTCGTAGAGAATCCCGAGGATTACATACATCACGAAGACTGCTGCGATGACCAGAAACGGCAACGCCCGGAAGAGTTCCTGGAGGACCAAGCCTTCACCTTGTAGCTCACCGGTGACGCTCGGCGGCAATACCTCAGCGGCAGATTTCTGAATGTAGTTAATCACATCGCCGAGCGCCGCATTGGGTTTAGTGTCGAAGCCGAAGGTGACGCTCGTGAATTGATTGAGGTGATTGACCGATTGGAGCCCAACTTTCTCCTGCGCTTTCGTCACGGCGCGAATCGGGATCATCGCGTTCCCGTTATCAGGTTTCACGTAAACTTCGCGAAGATCCTGCGGGCTGGCCCGCGCCTGATCGTCGGCCTCGACGATGACCTGATATTGGTCGTCCGGCGTTTTAATAAGATAAACGTAGTTTTGCGAGTAGGCGGCGCGCAGGAGGCCCTCGAGCTTCGTGGTCGACACTCCGTAGGTGCCGGTGCGATCGCGATCGATCTGGATGTCGAGGTTGGGCGTGGCGCGAAAAAGATCAGAGCGCGGGGGACTGGCAAAGCCCGGGTAGTCACGCAATTTCGCTCCGAGCTTGTCGGCAGCCGCGTAAATCTCGTTAGGATCAATGCCGCTGATGACGTAGGAATAGCGACCGAACTGACTTCCAGCGGCACCGATATTGATCTGCAACACCGGCTGCGGATTCAGCGTTGGCAGAACCCCGGGAATGCTGCTGCACGCCTTCCGTAGTTGAGCCGCTACGGTATCGATGTCGGCGCGCTCGCTTTTATCCTTCAAGAACAACACGGTGAAAACACCGGCGCCTAACCCGGAGCGACCGGCGACGGTGAAGTATTTATCCACAGCGGGATTTGCCTGGAGAATAGGATCGAGCTGGGTTTGGAGTTGCCGCTGCTGCTCGGGTGACGCCCCTTCCTGGACGATGAAAAAGCCCCGAATGGTCCCGCTGTCACCGGTCGGCAGCAAAGTAAACGGCAGTTGTTTAAAGAAGAACCAGAC
>QHRO01000348.1 GCA_003220155.1 Verrucomicrobiota bacterium | reverse complement strand
CCCTCATCTTGCTGGTCGATCGCCGCACTCTTTTCGTAGGCATCGGCTGCGTGCATGAGAAAACCAATCGCTTGCGTGTAATCATTAGAACTGACGAGCAGTTCGCCAAGCCGCAGATTGGAGTAGGCGAGGTCACCGACAGCTTGCGCATTAGCCGGATCAGCCGCGACGGATTGTTCATCAAGCTGGAGCTTCTTGCGAAAACTCTCGAGCGCGCCGGAAGTATCTTTCATCCACGCGCGATAATCGCCGTTGTTCTGATAACTGATGGCGACGATGCGGCGGTAATCTGTGTTCGTCGGATCTTCGGCCAGCAAAGATTCTCGCAAGGCGAGTGCCTTTGCGTTGTTTTCCAGCGCGCCTTTGGTGTCACTACGGAGAAACAAGGCATTCCCCATCTTCTCGTATACCACGGAAA
>QHRO01000349.1 GCA_003220155.1 Verrucomicrobiota bacterium | reverse complement strand
CACCGTTTGAAGGCGCCTGAAAAATTCCCGACCTTGGCCTGACGATCTCGTGTAGGTGACACGATGGCGTGAAGATGATCGGGCATCAGGATGGCCGCGAGTACCTTCCATTCGTTTAGTTTTGCCGCCGCCGTCTTAAAAGCGCTGAATGTTGCCTGGTTCGTTAGAACCGCCTTGCGACCTGCTACGCAAATCGTGACGAAATAAATGACCGGCTGTTCCCAGCGTAGCCAAACGGGAATGCGTGGAGGACGACCCATGATCTGGACTTTGGCAGGCGGGGCGCCTGCCCTACAATTGTGATTGTTGCGCGCGGTTTGAAATCGAAAGGCCGATCAGCCCAGCGAAGATCGCGAGATCGAGCAGAAGATGACCGAAGAAGCTGAGGTATTTGCTGGCGTGACCGAAGCAGCCGCACGTGATGTCGAGGCCACGGACTTTTGAAATAACGCTCGCAGCGATGAAGATGGAAACGAGCGCGGTCAAAATCAACAAACCGCCGCGATACAAAAGGCCTAGAATCACGGCCAGACCGCAAAGAATTTCCAGCCACGGTAAGTAGAAGGCCAACCGCACGCCAATCGTCCACGGTAGAATCTTGTAATTATCAATGTCGTTAGCGAAGCCAACCGGATCCATGGCTTTGATGACGCCGGCATAAATGAAAATGCCGCCGATGATAAGAGCGACGATGCGCCACGGGAACGATTTAACCATTTAACGATCTAACGATTCACCGATTTAGCTTGAGCCACCCTTTCCAGCCGCTATCGAGAACGAAGACGTTCTTCAACTGCGCTTCGTCCCGCAGCCGTTTCGCCACTTCGCGGCTGGCGTTGCAACTTTGCGCACTGCAGTAAACCACAACTCTCTTCTCCGGCGACCATTGCCCTAGAAATTGCGGCAACAACTCGTTCCAGCTATCTTCGTTCAACGAAATCGCGCCCGGGATATGATCACGATCAAACTCTTCAGCCGGTCGCGCATCCACCCAGATCACATTATCGCCCCAGCTCTGCGCTTGTTCGACCGTCACCAATTCGGATGCGGGAATGGGTGACTGCCACGAGACTTTATTGCGAAAGTAAATCGCCTCGCCGATCGCAGGCACTAGGGCGAGAGCAATGAGCAATAGCGCTTGTCGGACCGCGCTCACCTTCACGGTGTTATTGACTGGGTGATGCTGCCGTCGCCGCTGGGGTGGCTAGATCGTGTCGGATAGTGGAAAGGGTAGACCAGTTGGCGCAGGAGGCATCACTCGCGCCGCTACGGCGAACGTGTTTCCCGTGTTGACTGGGGAATCGGGTTTGATGGTCAAAGTTGCATAAACAGCCTTAGTGGTATCCCGCGGTTGGACACTGATCCTGAATTCATTCGGAGCAGAGCCGGCGTCGACTTTGGCAGTGAAATCGGGAATCGACGATATCACGTCCAATTTCTTGATGGCCGCAGCCTTATTTGCTTTGGCAGTGATGATCTTCGGCTTGGGCTCCTCACCATTCTGCCAAAAAACAAGTGCTGGCTGGATTTCGAGTAACGGTGTGATAACCGCCTTCAGCGTAAGCACGGTAGTGGCACGCGAGGGATCGGGATCGTCGGTCTGGACCGTAACGGTCTTGACTTGGGTGCCGGTACGGCCGCCGATGTTAAATGTCGCGGTGACTTCGCCTTTTTCACCGGGAGCAACCTGCTCTTTTTGGGTTTGCGCAGCGGTGCAACCACAGGAGGCATGGACCGACGTAAAATGGACCGGGGTCTTGCCCACATTTTCATACTTGAAATGCGCAACTGCTTGTTTGTCGCCCAGCGCCGGCTGCAAATCGACCGAGGTCTGCTCCCACTTCAGCTCCGCGCGCGCTACTTGGGCCAGCGCAGTTAACGCGACAATTCCAATTAACCTCAAAAAATTCATATTCATTTCTTAGAAACGTGGGCGGTAATATATTCAGCAACCGCTTCGCGCCAATGGCGGGGTTTCACTCCGGTGAGAGCAGCGAACTTCGCGGTTGATAATACCGTATGCACCGGGCGTCGCGCAACGAAGTTCTTCATATCCGCCAGCGACACGGCTCCGATTCGTTCAGTCTTCAGCGGAATCCCAAGGTTGTGGCAAACATCGATGGCATACTGTGCCCATTCCTGCCAACTGCATCCGCCGTTGTTCGCCAGATGCAAAATCCCATGAGCATCGTTCTCCCAAGCCAGGCGCAACCAATCCGCCACATCGAGCGTGTAAGTGGGCGAGGAAAATTTGTCGGCTACAGCGGTGATCTCCTCATTCTCTCGCGCGCGTTGAATCATTTGATCGATAAAACTCGGCTTATCCGGTCCGAAGACCCAGGAAAGCCGGATCACGCTCTGAGCGTCTCTTCTTCACCTGCTAGTTTCGATTCGGCATAGACGCTCAATGGAGCCGGTGGATCCTCCTCTATATAAGGAGTGTCTTGTTTACCGTCGAAAACGTAGTCCGTGCTGATGTGAATTAGCCTAGCAGATTTCTCGGCACAGATGTCCGCGAGTAATCGCGGCCCTTGCGCATTGATGAGAAAAGCTTCATCCCGGTGGGATTCGCAGTAATCGACATTTGTTAACGCGGCACAGTTAATAAGCAGATCAAATTCGATTTCTGAAAGAGTGGAACGAACCTGATCGAGTTTGCCAAGATCGAGTTGATTGCGTGCAAACGCCTTCACCGAAAAAGGCCGTTGGTATTCGCGCGTGAGAGCTACACCGACGCGCCCGTTCGCGCCGATAATAATAATACTTCGCACCTTCTTCACTCGTTTGCACTTTTATGTCATACCGGGTGGATCCGCCAGTCGTCGGCGATTCGCCGTCGAGAACTTGGAACGAAGTAGGCGATCGAGGTTAATTGCCCCGACATGAATGCACCTCAACCACCGGACCAAGAATCAGGCGCTACCGGCTCGTTTTTAGCGCCGCTTCGCAGTCCGCAAGTTTACGACCGGTGTTGTCGACTTCGGGTATCTCGTCCGCATCTAAAATCCCGCTTTTTTGCAGCTCTTGCAAAACATTAAGGCTGCGCTGGTACATGTCGCGGGCGGCGCGCCACTCTTGCTTCGCTGAATCACGAGAACCATTGTTCGTGGCAAGTGTGGCGTAGGCTTCACCCAGATCGCCAAACGCAATCGCCCGCACACGACGCGCCATCGCATTCGCCGGATCGTTTGCTGCACTCAGAAGCAGCTTCGCTGCCTTATCACATTGCTCTTGCGCCGCGCTGCCATTGCCCAGCTTCGCCTGCGCTAATCCGAGACGGGCGTAAGCGCCCGCTGCTCTCACC
>QHRO01000004.1 GCA_003220155.1 Verrucomicrobiota bacterium | reverse complement strand
CGAGGCGCGCTCCTCCGGTGGACGGGTGATGGTGGCATGATAGATCTCAGTGATTCGAGCCCAGCGCCCAGGTTCCATTAAAATCCTTCTCCGCTCAGCGCGGCGTAAAGCCATGCTTTCGCTGCGTTCCAGTCTCGCATAACCGTGTTGGGATGTATCTTTAGCACCTCCGCGATCTCCTCTGTGCTCAGTCCGCCGAAATAGCGCATCTCGACGATCTTGCTCATGCGCGGATCGAAGGCGGCGAGATTTTCCAGCGCTTCATCCAGCGCGAGCAATTCCGCCGCCCGCGTCTCGGTTACTAGCGCTGCTTCGTCCAGCGTCACCTTCTGCGCTGCGCCACCGCGTTTAAGCGCATGACGCTGGCGCGCGTGATCAACCATGATGCGTCGCATTAGTTGTGCGGCAACGGCGAAAAAGTGTGGCCGGTTTTGCCAGCGCGGATGTGTCTTGTCGACAAACTGAAGATACGCCTCGTTAACGAGCGCGGTCGTTTGCAAGGTGTGCCCTTCTCCTTCGCGGCTCATATAATAGTGCGCCAGCCGATGCAGTTCGGGCTGCACCAACGGAATCAGCTTATCGAGCGCGCCCGTGTCTCCGCTGCTCCAGTCCACTAAAAACTGAGTGACCTGTTGCTGCACCGACGAGGCCGCCGCCATACGGAGATCATTTTAATGCGATGGATCGGGCGGGTCGAGAACACATTATTTGACGCTTTCGGCGGCTCCTTGCTCTTCGTTGCACTGCATGCAGAGGAAATTTTTCGGCCGAATGGTGGGTTTGGCCAGCTGGTTCCGCTTTAGCAGATAGAAACACATTTATGTCGGCACGAGAAACAGACGCGCCGAACAGATGTCACAACCTCAAAGAAAGAAAATTCAGCTATGCAACCTATAAATATCATGAAAAGACATTACCTCTCGCTGGCGATCGCCGCCTTTGGTTTAACACTCATCCTCAACCCAGTGGCTGCTCATGCACAGGGCCTAAGGCCATCCAGGTTCAACCTGGTACCAGCTTCAGGTCCCATCGCAGCCTGCCTGCCGAACGCGGCGGCAACCGTCACCGTTTTTCCGAGGGAGGACGTTCGCGGTGTGGATACGCTGGATTTGCATGCCGAGGGTCTGCGGCCCAATACGACCTTTGCGGTCTTCCTGACCGAAATGCCGGTGCCTCCCTTCGGCGCGGTTCAGTATATCGGGGACTTCACCACCAATGCGGCGGGCAGAGGGCATGTCCGCATCGACGCCATCATCGATGAGGCTTTCGCCTTTAACAACATCACTGGGATCCGTACGGATCTGAACCACATCGTCTTCTGGTTCGCCGACCCGGCGGATGACGAAGATTGCGTACCGGGTTCGGCTCCTGCACACTTCGACGGAGATGGTCAGTCCGGAGTTGCGGCGATGTCTTCAAAGAATTTTCTCCCTGGCGCGCCACTCCCGTAACACTGCGGCGCCACCCGTAACAATCGCGTGGAGTGGGACGCGCCTTGATCGGCGCACCCCTCCCCGCGAGTCGCGCGGAAATAGATTGCAGTTAATGCGGTTCAAAACCCTCCGACAAAAAAATGAAAACAAAAAATATAACAACTCCACATTGGTTCGCGGCCATTTTCGGCTGCGGTTTGATGTTAATCACTTTGGGCACCGCCTCTGCGCAACAGCCCCTCCGCCCGCAGCTGATACTCGATGTGGACGCCCCGGAGGAAGTGAATGCGCAGCCCAACTTCGTCATGGCGCAACCGCTCGCTCCTTTTGCGATTCCATTCCGGTCCACTATGGGCGAGAGCGATTATGCCGCCGCTAAGCAACGCGCGAACAGTGCCTACGCTCCTGGCGTTACCAAGCCGTTTCCGCTGGCGCCGACGCCTCTAGGCCCTCCAGTGATCAAAACCAACAACTTCAACGGTCACCGTGAGACCGATGGTCTTTTCCCGCCCGACACACATGGCGCGATTGGCATCAATCATTTTGTCGAGGTGACCAACAGCCATTTCGACGTTTTCTCGAAGGCTTCGCCCCCTACTCTGGTGAAAAGCGTGACGCTGGCGACGTTTTTTAGCTACACTGCCGAGACGCTATTCGATCCACGCGTGGTCTTTGATCCAACTTGGCAGCGCTGGATCGTAACCGCTGACGCCTTCCCAGAGTCGGCAACAGTGCAGCGTTTGTTCATCGGGATCTCGAAAACCAGCGATCCCACAGGCCCATTCTTCATTTACAATATCGATGTAGACTTCTTTAATAATAATGATTTCTACGATTTTCCGCAGCTCGGTATAGATCAGGACGCAGTGCTCTTTACCGCGAATGTCTTCTCGGCGGCGGGTGGATTCCGCGGCGCTGACTTCTTCTCGATTGCCAAAGCGCGGCTCTACAACGGTCTGGGCTTTTCAGTTCCAATTTTCACCGGCTTGGCTGGAACGCTGGCGCCGCCCATCGTTGAGGACCAGAATGCTTCGACTTTCCTGATCGCGGCGCCGCCATCTGGGACGACACTCACCAAATTTACCGCCACGAACACAAGCCACCCCTCATCAACCAGGCTCGTCCAGTCCACTGTAACGGTACCTTCCTACACGGTCCCGCCAAACGCTCGTCAATCGGGAACGAGCCAAGTATTAGACACCTCGGACTCGAGATTTGTGAATGCGAGCACCCAGAACGGGACTGACCTCTGGCAGACCCACACCATCAACTTGTTTGGTTTTCCCTCGGCGTTTTTCTACCGTATCAACACCTCGACCAACGCTCTCAAGCAGAGCGGATTCTACTACGCGAGCAAGACGTCGGATGATTTCAACGCATCCATCACGGCCAACGCCGCAGGTAACTGTTTTGTGACCTGGACGTCGACCGATGCGAGCGTAGGAGTCAACGCGCAAGTGCGCTTATCGGGCAAGTTGAGCGCTGATGCCCAAATCACGGCTGGGACGGCTGGTTTCACCAGTCCCACGTTTTTGACCGGCAATTTCGACCCGGGTTTCGGCATCCAGCGCTGGGGTGACTACTCGGCGGTGACACTGGATCCCTCGAACGAAGCCACTGCCTGGCTGGTGAACGAAAAGATCAACAGTAGTTCGCTCTGGGGAAGTCGCATTATAACCATCGGTTTCTAAGCAAGAACAACTGCTGGCCGCCAGGCCATCGAGCAAAAGTTAAAGAGGTCGTCGCATGCGGCGGCCTCTTCTTTTTCTAGCGCCGGCTAGATTTCACGCCCCCTTACGAACCAGTCGGCAAATTTCGGCAATTCAAGGCTGGCTGGTGTCCTTTGGGCTACAGCAAGAGACGCAGCCTCGTAGATCTCTTGCATTTAGCGAACTCAATCCGCTTAAGAACCAAACACTAAGTCAGCATCGGATCCAGCGGGACGGGAGCCCGAATGAGCTTGGCTAGGGCGGGGGCGTCTTTTGGCTTAACGCAATGTGCGCGTTCTTATCCAGCATCCAGGATCTAGGATCAAGCATCGCTTTCTATTTCGGCGTTTCCGACTCGGCGAGTTTTTGGAAACGCGGATCATTTCGGAGCGGATCGAACATCGGATCGAGCCGGAGCAGCGCACGAGTGAGCGGTACGTTTTGTGTAGCCAGCGGACCACCGTACGGGAGCGAGAGCACTTTCCGATGGCGCGGTCGGGCTCTCCTATCTGCGCCGCCACGCCCACGGGGACTACGCCGACACGATAATCTCAATTTAACTGCTGATAGTCGAGAGCAAAGCAGGAATGATTTAGGTCACATGACCTATCTTTCTCAATTCACGGCGTTGCGATGGTGATGCTAAATGACGCGATGCCATTTCGGTCTAGTATGCGCGATCTCCAGCGCGATTTTGCTTTTAACTTCGGCGCCACATGATTATTTCGGCGCGAGTGAGGCGACGATTTTTTCAAAGCGCGGATCGCCGCGCAACGGATCCCAAAAGGGAAGCAGACGCAATCGGCCGTAGGTTAAGAAACTGGGGAACTGTGTCACGTTCGCGAGCTGCTCGCACGCCAGGTCTTTCTCGCCGGTCCAGGCGCAAATGATAGAAAACAGCTGAATTATATCCGGCGCCGCGAACGCGTCTCGTTCGACTGGAAGCAGCTCGACCGCTCGCCGACCCTCTTGCAACGCGTCCTCCTTTCGCCCAAGTGCTGCATCGATCAAGCCGAGCACACAAAGCGCTTGAGCATAATCAGGCCCGGGATGCACTAATTCCTCCTGTTTAGCACGGGCAGCGGTAAAAGCTGCGCGCGCCGCAGCGGCGTCGCCGCGCATGCGAGCGATTAAGCCTTCTACGAAGTCGTGGTTGAGACGGATGATAGGTGATAGCGTGAAAGCGTTACCACCGAGGGCCACGAGCGCTCGATCCGCAGCAGCGAGGTCGCGTTCGCACAACGCTAGAATGAGCCAGCTAGTAGCAATGCTCGGAGCAGCTGACGGATCTTCAGCAAGAATCGCATCGATTGTCGTGTGTAACGGCTTGGTGTCAGCGTGCCAATCAAGATCGGCCCGCGCGCGCGCGGCCTTGGTCGCCACATCGCCTGGCTTGACCTCCAGTGCGCGGTCAAGCATTGCAGCCATCTGCTCATAGCGGCGCAGGCACTGATAGGTGAGCGACATCTGGTGAAAGAAGTAAAGGTTGCGGGGATCGAGCTGCAGCGCTTTTTCCAAGTTGCGCGCCGAGTCCTCCCATTGGCCCTGGCGACGATCCATGAGTCCGGTGAGCTCCAAGACTTCCGACGTGTTGGGCAGTAAAGGTTGCGCGACGCCGAGTTCCTCTCGCGCGTGATCGTAATCGAGGTAGCAGCTAAAGAGGTGCCACGCCAAAGCGAGATGCGCTTCACCAGAATTCAGCTGTAAGCGCAAAGCTGCTTGAACAGCAGTATTCGCTGCAGCGCAGTGCGCTGGCGTGCGATCGAGGTTAGCGATGTAAAGGAAGTCATGCGCATACGCCAGGCGGCAGTAAGCAAGCAGAAAGTTGGGATCGCGCGCGACCGCCTGGTTGAGCAGTTCTATGGCTTGCAAGAGATTGTTCTTAGTTTGTGCGCCGATGAAGACCAACTGAACCATTGACGTCTTGGCGCGCGTATAGAGATCGAATGCTGCAAGATCCGCCGTCGGTGGCTTCTCGATCGCAGCCTTTTCTTGCGTCGAAAGCTTGGCGCGCAGTTGGTCAGCAATCGCCTTGGCAATTTCGCTCTGGATTGCAAATACATCATCCAGCGGCCGGTCGTAGTGTTCGGCCCATAGATGAACATCCCTTCGCGCATCGAGTAGTTGTGCGCTGACCCGCACACGATTGCCCGCGCGCTGAACACTGCCTTCCAGAACGTTCGCAACACCAAGTTCCTGCGCGATCTGGCGTAGATTGCGTGCAACGCCGCTTTTGTATTGCATTACGCTCGCGCGGCTGATGACTTTTAATTCGGCGATCTTCGCCAGGTCAGTCAGAATCTCGTCTTGGACGCCATCAGCAAAGTAAGCGTTTTGCTTCTCTTCGCTCAGATTCTCAAAAGGCAGCACGGCGATACTTTTTTCCAGCGGAGGCAGTGTCGCGGGTGGCCGACTTCGCAAGAAGACCACGAAAACAGTTCCAATCGCAGCCAGTGCGAGCAAAGCTGCCATGAGCACAGCCCAGCGCGCGCGCGTCTTCTTTTTTCGTAGGATTCGAAATTTCTTCGGCAGCGCAGGGTTTCCCGATTGCTCGCTGTAAAGGTTCACCACGGACACGCGCACGCCGTGTTTCACTTCGCACGTACCAAGATCGTGCAGGAGCGGTAGCCATTGCTCGTATGCTTCGAGGTCCTCGGCCACATGTTGGGAAAGCAAAATGTGCCCGGCATCGCCGCAGTCCATTACCCGCTGGCCGATATTGAGACCGGCTCCCGCGAGATTGGCGCGCCCGTTCACATCGATCACGCCGCTAACCGGCCCGCTGTGTACTCCCATGCGAAGTTGCAGCCGTGGATGCTCTTTGAGCACGCGACTGATTTCGATCGCGCATTGTGCCGGTGATTCGGGACTGGTGTAAAAGACCAATGCCATCCCATCGCCAGTCGGAATTTTAATTAAGCGATCCGACGCTTCAGCCTTCTGAAACTGCTCTGAAGCCCGAACCACCTCGTTTAGCTCATCGACCGCCGCGCGTTGCTCGTTAATCGAAAGCTTGGAATAACCGACAATGTCGATGAACAAGATATGCGCGATCTCCAGCTGAATCTCTTTTTTAATCTCAGCGGGCATATCACTGCTCCCAAGGGTGACGACGCCAATGAATAGTCTCGACCCGAACCAACGATAGTCGAGAACAAACCGGGGATGATTCAGATCACATGACTGACCGCTCCTCAATTTACGACGGCGCTATCGGAGAATCTTGCCAGCCTTAACCTGTGTTGATGCCGGAGGGGTCGAACAACCCAGACTTTCGTATCCCAATCTAACGAGATTCCGGAGCGCTGCCCGGTTGTGTGCTAGCACTATCGGCGGTACGATATTTCCGCAACTCAGCGAGCT
>QHRO01000003.1 GCA_003220155.1 Verrucomicrobiota bacterium | reverse complement strand
CGAATCCAGGTCCGTCCACTTTTTGGAATGGAAATGAGGATGGCGTCGCCACCAGAAAGCTCGCGGGCGCGACTACTGAGGTTCCATCGCATAGCTCGATAAAGCTAGTCGCGTAACAGTGGCAGTCGAGCAGTCACTGGGAGTGACGGGCTTGCACGCAGCGGTCGGCGGCAGACGTCCTACGCCGCTTTGCCAAATCAGGGTGATCGGCTATATTTAGTTACCCTAATAATTTCGGGGGCGTACTGGCTTCGACTTGAAGTTTGAAGCGCAGGCGGCATGTCGAGGATGGTTCGTTGGCCTCGTTAAAAACCGAGCCAAAAAAAATAAACGCAGATCACCAAGATCTCGCTCTCGCGGCTTAATTGACCGCGACGTTTGGAGTTGGACGCCTGCTACGGCGCCAAACGTGGACAGCAGGCTAATCGTTCGGCGGAGTGACCGCGTCGGACGGTGAAGGAATTTCGCGGACGCTCGGGAGCCGGCAGTGTGCCGGTGCAACGTTCGGCTCCTTAAACCTTACCATCGGATAAGCATGTAGATGTTTGCGTGGACCGCTTCGAGGACAGGGGTTCAACTCCCCTCGCCTCCAGAATTTAAACCGACCCTAAACTCGCATTAAAGCTCCGTCTACGAGAGCATTACGTGAAAGAGGGGTTGCATCTTCCCTCAAGGGAACCCCGAATTGACGCGACTCATTTTGTATATGCTGGTATATTAGTTCGGCTACAGAAAGCAATCTGACAGAGGCCCAGAACTTCATAAAGACCATCGTTGTTGAAACAGAAGCAGCGCAGTCTCACGGATCGTCAAAAAATCGTCGCTGACCCAATGCAGATTTCAACATACCGATCAACAATTGTCGCTATTTTCGTTTCACTTGCGCTAGCTGGTTGTGATCGAAATCAATCGCAAACTCCTCAGCAATCGACAATCAACCAGACGCCTAGCGCTCACTCTCAAACCAAGGCTCTTCGAGCGGCTAGTGCGGTTGGCTATGATGGCAAGCAGTTGCAAAAGCAAGTCGATAGAGTTTTGGAGCAGAAACAAAAGCGCGACGGAGATTTGGAGAAAGCACTCGATGATACCGGCCCGCAATGACAGGTCGCTTTTCGCTATGCGAATCCGCCAAAGCCAACAACGGTAGCCGTAACTGATCTTATTCTCGTAGGCGGTTTGTCTGCTCAGTTCGCGCGAAATGCGCTGTCTAAGTTCCCGCAGGAATCACTTATTTATTATAATTTGGCTTGTTATGATTGTCGGTTGGGACAAATCGCTTCAGCAAAACAATACTTGAAGCAAGCGTTTCGGATTGATCCTAACTGGAGGTTGGAGGCGTTAAAGCCGTTGTGGGATTACTTGGGACGTTTGAATAAAAGTCATCAACTAGAGTCGCCCTTGGTGGACAGCTTTGAGAAATGAAGACTTGCAAGTCCGCCAGCGATTTCGCAAAAGTAAGAGAAAGTCGGATTTGCTTGCCAATACGCGGGATAACCGGCGAAATTGTCGGCTTATCCACATGTTAGGCCTTAAACCACACCATGAAAGCAACGCTCATCATCCTTATGATGCTAGCCAGTGTCTTTGCTGCTAGCGCTCAACAACCGGTCACTGCTACCGCTGAAGACGGTCGCAAAGTACTACTCTATCCCAATGGCCATTGGCGCCTATTGCGCGGGAGCGCCGCACAAGTTGATCATTCGGTCTCTCAAGAGGGCATCCAGGACCACATCTACGAATTTATCCAAGATTACACGCTCGGTTCAGGTCAGGAGAGTATTCGATTCCGGCGCGGAGAACGATATCGCGGTAGGATATTCATGAATCACCACGCAGAAGTCGAAGTTAATGGGGTGTCCTACTCAGTGCCTCGTGGAGTACTGTCTGATAAGCATCTTGACTAAGCTAGGCCTAACCAGACGATGCACCCAACCACTACCGGCGCCTAAGCATTAAAATAATTTATTAATGCCTTATCTTTTGATGCACTTGGACGCCAAGCAGATGTAGTCAGCCACGCCGCCCGTAAACCAATGCAGGATACCAATCCCTTCATCAGCTTACGCAAATACCAGCCTGACATATCCGACCCAAAAGAGAATCAGGCGACTGAAGCACTCGCGGCCTGCTTAAAATTCAGTTCGGCCATAAAAGAAACGTTTCTAACGTTTCTGTTCGGGCCGGAGCTACCGCCGCTGCAAAGGGGGGTGTGGCGAAATCGTTATCGCCACACAAGTGAACATCGGTCGCTATGGCATCATTGACCTGCGCGTCAGTAGTAACGATGAACTGGAGATCGTCGTGGAGGTCAAGGTGGCTGCTCCTGAAAGCGAGAAACAACTGCAAATGTATCGCGATTGGCTACGGACGAGAGCCGCTGCAAAAGGCTTTCTGTTTTCGCTGGTCCGTCACCCGGCCCAAGACTTTCCGTGCCAAAAATATGGCGTCACGCGGAAAACATGGAGACAGCTATATGAATACCTTCGGCATCTAACAGGGAAGATGACTTGGGAAGAAGACTCGACCAGACTCGGCTAGGTTCAGGAATGAGAAAAGTACTGGCTGTCAGTTTCATGTTGTTCGTTACCAGCCTCCCCATCTCCGCCGCTGGTCAATACAAATACGTCAAAGAAATCCCTATGGGTGGTGAAGGCGGTTGGGATTATCTTTCAATCGATCCCAAGACGCGGCATCTCTATGTCACGCACGCGAACAAGGTCGTCGTGGTTGATTTGAACAACGATACTATTGCAGGCAAAATCTCCGATACTCCGGGCGTGCACGGGTTCGCTATCGCGCCGGAACTTGGACGCGGGTTTTCGAGCAATGGCAAAGAAAACAAGGTCAGCATCGTCGACCTCAAAACAAACGGCACAATTGCAAAAGTGGAGACGGGTGAAGTGCCAGACGCGATTCTGTACGAGCCGAAGCGCGGAGAGATTTACGCTTTCAATGGCAAAGGACAATCAGCGACCGTGATTGACGCGAAGAGCGGGAAGGTTGTTGCGACAATTCCACTGGAGGGCAAACCAGAATTTGCGCGATCGCAAGGTGACCGTCTGTTTTGCAACATCGAGAATAGGAACGAAGTCATCGTGATCGATACAAAAACGCGCAGTGTCGTTGCAACCTGGCCGCTGGCACCGGGTGTGGAACCGACCGGCATGGCAATCGATGCCGCGCGTCACCGTTTGTTCGTTGGCTGCCACAACAAACTTCTGGTCATGCTCGACAGCACGACAGGTAAGGTTATCGCAACCACGCCGATTGGAGCGGGGGTGGATGCGTGTGCTTTTGATGACGCGGCTCAACTAGTTTTTGCATCCTGTGGCGATGGGACGACAACGATCGCAAAGGTTGAGAACGATAAATTGAATGTGGTGCAAACGCTCCCGACCGAACGAGGCGCGCGGACGATGGCGCTCGATCCCGTGACGCATCGCGTTTATCTGGCAACTGCGAAGTTCGATGAAAACGCGAAAGACGAACGAGGGAGGCCGAAGATTATCGACGGTACATTTCGCGTGCTGATTTACGGCCTAGAGCAGTAGAAATTAGCGCCGTGATTTGGCTACCCAACAAACAAGCCACTCTGAACGTGCTTACCTGCGGGCATGCCAACGCGATCACTGTTCGTCGTAAATCTCTATCAAACCGATACCGGTCTGGTTGTTCTTGCCGGTAACGATCGCGGTGTATGGACCGGGCGCCAGACTGATCGCGATCGCGGATTCGAGGTTGTTGGGCGGAGCCAGTCCATAGCTGCTGATCAACGCGGCCTGGCTTGCGTCACTCTGCCAGTTGTCGTTCGACGCGAGGAGCGCGCCATTTGCGTTGCGCAACTCCAGTCTCGGATCGGGAAGGGGATTGGCGATGCCGAATTGCTGGAGAGAAGGACCGAGGGCGCGGACGGCAACGCGAGTCGCGCCGATTTTGTTGCCGGGGTGCTAATATTGGCGAGCCGGGAATCGGCAGCCTGATCCAGGTCATAGACTTCTGCCAGGGCGACGCCGGTCCCTCCATTCTTACCGGTCACGATGGCAGTGTAATTTCCAGCGGTCAGCGTGGCGATGAGCGCCGCTTCCTTGTCGTTCGACGGGGCGAGGCCGGCGCCTGTAATTTCCGCCTGCTGCGTATTCTTCCAGTTGTCGTTAGCCATAACAAGCGAGCCGTCACCGCGGCTCAGCTGGATCACCGGATCGGCCAGTGGGCCCGACACTCCGAAGTTGGCGAGCGAAGGCCCGATTCCGCGGACCCCGACGCGTTTCGGCTCGGGTCCTGTGATAATGAACCCGCTGATTGCAACGCCCTCGCCGATTTCCACTCGCGCACGCCCCGAGATGTTCAATGCCTGCGCCGGCAGAGCACTGATCCGGAAAACCTGTCCGCCGGAACCTCGCGCGAGGTAATACAAAGCGCCGTCAGGTCCAACATGGAGATCAACCGGATTGACGATGCCGGTAGCGAAGCCGGTCGCCGTGCCGGCACTGGGATCGAAGACACGAATCCAGCCGTTGCACAGATCGGCAAAAAAATACTTGCCGCTATAGGAGGAAGGGAATTGAGGCACCGGCGGGTTATAGAAAGCTGCGCCGACAATGGCGCAGCCGGTCACATTGTTTGTGCCGTGTCCATAAAAGTAGATCGGGCCTCGGAAAGCTGAATTGCTGGTCGGACCTTCGGTTATCGGCCAGCCGTAATTCGAACCCGCAATGCCGTCATTGATTTCCTCGTAGGTTGATTCGCCGACGTCGTTGATGAACAGGCGGGTTGTGCCTGGCTGGAAAGCGAAGGTGAACGGGTTACGGAGCCCAAGCGCCCAGATGGCGCGATTGTTTCCGGTCGCGGTATTGTAAAACGGATTGTCGGGCGGGATGGTGCCGTCGGCATTGATGCGCAACATCTTCCCGAGCAGATTGGAAAGAGATTGCGCGTTTGCGCCGTTGGCGTTCTCCCCTACGCCGATGTAGAGCTTGCCGTCTGGGCCGAAATGGATCGCGCCGCCATTGTGGTTGGTGGCGGAGCTGAGGTTGTCGAGATTCAGGATAACGATTTCGCTGCCCGGTGCAGCGGTATCGCCGGCCGCGGTAAACCGGCTAACTCGGTTGTGAATTGGCGACGTCGCAACCGTGTAATAACCGTAAAGGTAGTGATTGGTCGCGAAGTTCGGATCGAACGCGATTCCGAGAAGGCCGCGTTCGCCGGAGGAATCGACCGTAAGGCTGACGAATGGTGTGCTGAGCAACACACCGTTTTTGATCACGCGCAGTTGCCCACCCTGCTGACAGACAAAAAGCCGTCCATCTGGGGCGAACGCCATCGCCGTTAGTGAACCGGACAGATTGCCGCCGACCTGTACCTCGGTAAATCCGGTTGGCAAGTTCGCCGCAATCGCGCGCGCGGATACCAGAATGAACGAAGCTGCGACAACGAGCGCGAGGATTGTTGAAGATGGGAGGTAGAAAGATCGTTGCGCCTTCATCGATCCCAAACAATAACCCCCGAAACATACTAACTGACGCGAAATTTTTCTCAATCTTGCGCCTGCACTTTAACTTACACCTCCTCTCATGTGATAAGTGCAAGCGAAGATTAAAATGTAAGCGCAAGTGACAGCTTCGCGAGATTCGAGGTGAAAAGCTAACTGCTCGCGCGAGCGACACCAAAGTATGCCGGCGAAACAAGAATCCGTTATTTCACATTTGCGATCTTTATGATACTGCCCTTTGCCTGCGCGTCCTTTGGATCCTTCACCACAGTCACGTACAATTCTTTCTCCCCTTCGCCGAAGGCGACGTTTGTTGTGCCATCACCTGCGGCGATCTCAAATACGTGTAGAAGCTTGCCCTCACGAGATAGCTTCAAAATCTTACCGCCGAACCATTGGGCAACATAAATGTTACCCTTGCTATCGACCTTCATGCTATCGGGTCCAAGCCACCAGGATTCGACCTTGTTTTTGGTGAGAAGGTTGAGCAGAGCGAAATTCGATCTGTTGCTCAACGAGCCATCGGCATTGATCTTGAACTTCAAGATGCAGTTTCCGACGGTTTCACTGACGTAGAGGGTCTTTTAATCTGGGGAGACGCCGATTCCGTTGGCATAGTTGAGGCCGCTCGCTACCTCGACCCATTTCTCGCTGCCGGGCGCAAGATAGAGAATTTTCCCCACCACGGAGGTTGGTAGGTCCGCATACGGGCCAAAGACCGTGGCATAAGCGCCGCCGTTGGCGGTCACCACAATATCATTTATGCCGCCGTCGAATGGCTTGCCGTTTTTGTCGGCGTCCCAACGGCGCAGCTGCTTGCCGGTCAGGTCGAGTTCAAGGATGGCGCCATGCTCCTCCGTGCACGCGAGCAGGAATGTCTTCTGTTTCGTTAGCGCCAGCCCGTTATGGCCGCAACCCGGGGTATGATTCAACACGGTGGTTGTTTTGCCGTCCCATTTTGATAGCGTGTTGGAGACCCAGCCAACGTAGTAAAGGTTGCCGTCAATGTACAACGGACCCTCGGGTCCTAGGATATTGCTGACGATGGAGATTTCGTCGGCAGGCGCTGCTGTAGCAGCCAACATAGCCCCAACGGCGAAGCAGATAATCTTACTTACGCTCATTTTGATTCCTTTCGGTTAGCAGTAGATCTAAACATTGCGCCACCTCCAGTTTCGTCGACGAAATTGTCGATCCTCCTCGGTTCCCCTCAACGACATTTTGCACCCGGACGGATTCGGGAAATTTCTTATCCAAGCGTAGATCCATCCGGTGTTAGCTGAGGGTGCTGCGGAACTCGACCGTGTATCCAATCGTTATGGCCAGAAAGCAGAGGCCGGCCGCCCACTGAACCCAGCGGGTGCGAGATACCAGCGCGAGCACGGTCGGAATCAACATCGGCAGGACGGTCAGATTTTGCCTAACGAATAACGCGACATTCGGTGTCTTCAGAAAATCGAGATTCGCGATCAATGACAGAATGACTGTGGCGAGGAGAGCGCCATAGAAATAGGGCCGCTGGCGCCAGAAAAAATCTTCCAGATCGATTTCGCCTTCGTCTGGAGCCTTGGGCCCGACCAATGCGCAGATCAGGAAGACTGAAATGGCAACCAGGAGCTGGATGGTGACAGAAGCAAGATCCCAACTCTTGATCGAACGAAGATCCCAGAGCGACAACCAGTCGGCGAAGACCAAGAGAATGGTATTAGCCCAGCGCGAGCAGCCCGGAAAAACGCACGCGGTCACGCGCCACGATAAATTCGGCGATGCGCGCCAAGAGGTGCGTCAGCGCTAAGGCATAGACGAACGACCAGAGCGCGGTGACATGTTCAAATGCCGACATCAAGGTTTACTCGCTAGCCATCTACACCGTGCTTGAGCTGCCGCTGGTACTCCGCGCTGTCGAATTGGCCTTTTGATTCTGCGATGAGTCCGTCGGGATCAAATTTCCAAAGTTCGTAGCCGCTGATTCGAACACGCTTTCCCGTACCGCCCGGTCCGGTGTTAGTTCCAGTTAATGTCCAATGGAATTTCGCTCCCTCTTCATTGTGCACGACCTTGTCCATGGTCACGACCATGTCGGGAAATGTTGTCATGAACGCTTGCGCTTCTCTGGCAATCGCCGCTCGCCCAACCGCGGGCGATCCGTTGTTAATGCTAAGTGAGCTCTGCTCGGCGAAAAATGCCGCGACGCTTTCAGGATTCTGGCTACACCATGCCTTGGCGTAGCGATTCGCGAACATGCTCAACTCAGCGAGATTATTCATAGCGTTTTCTCTTTAAGGCATCAATTTGCGGCCGACACGGCCGCCTCTACAAATCTTACCCAGAAACCACCTGCATGAGACGGGCAAAATCTACTCGAGATGGAGAATTCCTTCGCTCACCAATACAGTGGCACCACCAATCCATGTTCCCGTAACGACACCGTTTTTCTTTTCCGCCCGCGCTATGAGAGTACTTGGACGTCCAATCTCTACTCCCTGCGCGATGCGCCAACTAAAAGTCCCGCTAGACTGTCCTTTATGGTGAGCCAGCAGCCCGCCGAGTGTGCAGTTGGCGCTTCCAGTAGCGGGATCTTCAAGAACGCCGCTCAATGGAGCGAACATGCGAGCGCGAATATCAAAGCCGTCGCTCACCCGGGTATACAAATACAGTTGGGGGTTGACCCCCAGATCGCGCAGTGCATCGAATCCGCTTATATTGATGCGGGCGCGTTCGAGTACCGCGCGATCTCGCAGTTCCGTGAACACGAAAGGAAGACCGACCGAACAGATTTGCGGATGGTGCGTGTCCGTCACGATGTCCTCGAGGTTGAGCGAGATGGCGGACGCGACCAACTCGGTCGGCACGGTTTTCCCGAGAGAGAGCGATTGCGGGGCTGCTAGTTCGCAGGACACGATCTTCCTCGGTGCAGGTTCAGAACATAGGTAACACAATAGGTTCAATACATAGGTAACACTTTGGGGTGGTGTGGTGAGGTAAAACCTCGGCATGCCGTGGAAGAAAAGTGAACCTATGGAAGAGCGAATGGAGTTTGCGGTGAGAGCGATGCAGACGCTCAATTTTCGAGCGTTGTGTCAGCAATACGGAATCAGCACCAAGACGGGGTACAAGTGGAAAGAGCGTTTTTGGCGCAAAGGATTGGCCGGGATGGCAGAGGAATCGCGGCGGCCGAAAAGTCATTCCAAGCAACTGGCAGAGGAAGAAGTGTGCGAAATTGTGCGCCTGAAGCTAGCGCACATGGCCTGGGGAGCGCGCAAGATTCGAGAGTTGTATTTGCGCCGGCATGGAGAAGTGGCCAGTGAGAGTACGTTCAAGCGGGTGTTGGAGCGAGCGGCGCTGACGCAGAAGCGCCGTCGGCGTCGTGCTCCGGAGGCGGGTCGCTTAAGCACTGGGCGAGAAGCGGCGGCTCTCAACGAAGTATGGACGGTAGACTTTAAGGGGTGGTGGAGAAATGGTGACAAACGCTGTGAGCCCTTAACAGTGCGCGATGAATATAGCCGTTATCTCTTGGAGGTGCGTGCGGTGGAAGATGGCCGGAGTGAGACGGTGCGCAAAAGTTTTGAGCGGATCTTTGAGCGCCACGGCTTGCCCGAAGCGATCCGCAGCGATAACGGCTCACCCTTTGCCAGTAGGCAAGGGCTGCTGGGCTTGAGTCGCTTGTCGGCCTGGTGGGTGGTGTTAGGAATCGATTTGGAACGGGGCCGGCCTGGTCATCCTCAGGACAATGCCGGGCATGAACGGATGCATAAGGACATCAGCCGCGAGCTGGAAGCAGTCGGAGAATGCGATCAGGATGCCTTGGATGTGTGGCGGGAGACCTTTAACTACGAACGGCCCCATGAAGCGCTGGGGATGCGCTGCCCGGGGGAAGTCTACCTTGCTTCAGAGAGAAAATACGAAGGCACCCCGGAAGATTTGGATTATCCAAAGATGTGCTCTCGCCGGGTCAGCCCAAAGGGCTTAATTAGTTTGGAAGGTCAACCACTCTTCCTCAGCACGAGTTTGGGCGGTTGGTCCGTTGGTCTCAAACCCATCGCAGAGGATGTGATGGAAGTTTGGTTCGGCCGCCTCCTGCTGGGCCAAGTGGATTTAGCGACGAGAAATTTTATTCGGGCGGATATCCGCCCGAATAAAACGGCAAAGGAAACAGAAAAAGTGTAACCAATGATCGACATAGTGTTACCTATGTTCTGACCCAAAAGTGTTACCGATGTTCTGACTGCGCCACTGCGCCACTCCCCGCCCTCTGACTTCTGATCTTTGATCCCCGACCTCTGACAGCGGCAGCCAAAAGTGGTTGCCCTGCGGGTTGTTAGACCGAAAACTGACAGTGCAGTGCTGCCTCCCCGGCTTGCCAGGAAAGCAACACTGCCTGTGGGAGCGGAACTATTTCAGCGTGATCTCGCGCATGGTCTTGTCGCCCATGATTTCGCGGATTTCCAAACGCTTAACAGCCAGCTGGCGTTGCTGGTCTTCAGTGCCGACCATTTTGGCGCCGATCGGGTCCGTCTTCTCGCGGAGACCATCCAATGCGGCCATGTTGGGATATTCGATCATGAGCAGAATATCGTAGTCCTGCTGTGTCGCGGCATCACCTACCAAGATTTTGTAGTCGGTAATGATGCCCTGGCGTTTTGCTTCGTCATTGGTCGATTTGAATATCTTGGCTAGAGCTTTGAGGTAATCATCCCCCATTCCCGGCTTCGTTTTGACCATTGTGATCTGCCAGACTCCACCTTCGGTGTACGGCGCAGTGCTTTGAGTCGTGGAGGTAGTAGTCACCGCAGCTGACGCTGAGTTCTGCGCAGAGCAGATGCCGACTGTACCCGCGGCCGCGCTGATTATGATCGCGGCCCTGAATATTTTCGTGAACTTCATTTTAATTATCTTTCTTGTTTGTTGGTTATACCCAGGCCGTATCGAAACTGAGATTCTCCTGTGGCGGGACTTGTAGGAAGTCGCTCAGGCTGAATTCGAGGCTCCGGTTATGACCTGGAGATCGCGTTGGGCGGTGTCTCAGCGAAGGTCGAGCCCCACAAGCTTTTCAGCCTGGCTAAAGATGCGTTGAAACGTCGAGTGGCGTAATCAATTATCCACATACATCATGCCCGTAACCAAGCAAGCTATTTCGCTATAGGCTACCACCTGCTGCCGAAGGCATTCGGAGTCGCCCAGTTCGCCGAAATGTCGGAAGAGTATCCGCTGAAACCTAAACGAGCGGGATAGGCACTGTCCTATCCCGCTCGCGCCCCGGACAACAAACAAACAAACGCAAATTTTCTACTGCCTCGTCCGCACTCTCGCGAGCGCTGGAAGGGCTGGTCGGAACCTGTTAATCGCCAGGAGAACCAGAATGGCAGAAGCGAAAAGAGAGAAAGTCGAACCGCTGTCTGGAACCTTGTTTGGGGGAGGGGTCGGGCCTGGGGGAGGGGTCGGACCTGGAGGGCGGGTCGGGGCCGGAGTGGAAGTGGGGGTAGGAGTGGAGTGGGGAGTCGGGGTAGGAGTAGATTGGGGAGTCGGGGTAGGAGTAGATTGGGGAGGGGGGGTAGGAGTGGAGTGGGGAGTCGGGATAGGAGTGGAGTGGGGAGTCGGGATAGGAGTGGAGTGGGGAGTCGGGATAGGAGTGGAGTGGGGAGGGGGAGTGCTTTCATTACCCTGGCCGGGAGGAGTTAGAACGACGTAATCCTGGCCCGGGCCGGTGAGAGCGATCAAGCGCGCGCCTGGTCTAGAATAGCTGTCCAGTGCAGCTAACATACGGTTGGCGCCATAGCTCTTGCCGATAACAGTAAAATCGTCACCGCCTACAATTTCCCAGATGGCGATTTGCAGTCCGGCCGCGTTCTTTTGCTTCATCATCGGCTTGTAGAACATCGCCCACAGATCGCTGATTTCGGTCGCCTCGCTCGCGCTCAAGGTCCACGGGGCCTCTGGCGCCTTAGTGAGCGGGACAAATTTATAGCCAGGGGAGGAGTGCAGAGCCATGGTGAAAGGATCGATGCAGAAGCCATTCATGGCCACGCCATCTACCTGAAGCTTTTTGATTCCGGCGCCTACGAATCCGTTAAAACCGCTGGAAAGGGAAATGTGGACGGGGGCGCCTTTGCGGATACCGAAATCTTCGACGAGATGTGCCTGTGCGGGATTAGTGACGAGGAGGCTGAGTGC
This sequence comes from Verrucomicrobiota bacterium, assembly GCA_003220155.1. GTDB lineage: Bacteria > Verrucomicrobiota > Verrucomicrobiia > Chthoniobacterales > UBA10450 > AV69. The sequence continues at coordinate 876 of QHRO01000003.1, read as the reverse complement.
GGCGGCGACAGACAGGGCTAGGGGCGATCGAGCGATGCTTGCCATCACTCGTTGATATGATATTTATGGTTTTTCCACAATAAAAATCCTTGCCCAATCGGCCTTCGCATCTCGCGCACATGAGTCGCAGGTATTCTAAATATCAGTTAATGTTTAGCTTATGAATTATAAGCCGAGCATGCTTGGTCATTCAAATCTTGTGCCGAACGTAGTTTCGTGTCGCAGGCGATAGCATCAAAAGCGCCGGGGAAATGATATGATCTAAATAGTGGGTGCCTTCGGCGGCGCGCGCGTGGAAGTTTTTGGCCTGCTCGGGACCGATCGATTTTAGCTCCTCGGTTGATGCCGGCGACGTCCTAGACTATGTCCGCTTATCTTGAAAAGCGGCAGCGGGCTGCCGCACTCCAAAAGCTGGCGTTTATTCCAGCCGGCACGGGAATTCGTGAAGCGTTTCGGAGTGCGCCAGCCCTGCTGGCGCTTTGGACTCAAAAATGGGCGCCGCCCCAAATGCCAGGGACAATCAGCTTCCTTAAAGGAAAGAAGCTCTAATGCCGAGCTCCAGTCGGCCGTGGCTTCTTGACCGCGCGTTCGATCGCCGCAGTGAGTTGTTCAGCGACCAGTGGTTTGGCAATGTGGTCGAGAAATCCCACCTTTCGACTCCTTTCGACATCAACGTCGGTGTTGTGTCCGCTGATGGCGATGGCCCGAACCGGCTTAATTGCGCTCAGTTCCTCCATCAGGTCCCATCCGGTGCCATCGGGCAGGCGAAGGTCGCTGAGCAGCACGTCGAATTCGATCGCTTTTGCCAGACCTCGTGCGGAAGCGATATCAGGCGCAATGTAAACTTTGTAACCGATAGTGGTGAGGAATTTTCGC
>QHRO01000002.1 GCA_003220155.1 Verrucomicrobiota bacterium | reverse complement strand
ACCGGCTATGACTCTTCCTCTTGCCTTCGATATCCTTCAGTCCGGCGTGCGTTTATCGCTCATCTGCGCAGGGATCGGGCTGGGCTGCGCTTTCCTGCTCATCACCGTCATTTTGCGGTGCTCCCCCGGCAACGAACGGATGCGGCAGATTTCCGGGGCGGTACAGGAAGGGGCCAAGGCTTATTTGAACCGGCAGGTGATGACGATCAACGTGATCGCCGTAATCATTTTCCTCTTGCTCTTTTTCTTTAAGGACCATCCGACCGCATTTGGTTTTTTACTCGGGGCGTTTTGCTCGCTGGCGGCGGGTTATATCGGGATGCGCATCGCGGTCCTGGCTAACGCGCGCGTGACGCAGGCGGCAGCCACCCAGACCCGGACCGCAGCGCTTCGGGTGGCATTTAATGGCGGCGCCGTCACCGGCCTGCTCGTGGTCGGTCTGGCGTTGCTGGCGGTTGGAACGTTCTATCATTTCGCGCGCAACATGATCGGGAATGATCTGGCGGTGCGCAGCCTGGTTGGGCTGGCGCTGGGGGCAAGCTTGATCAGCGTGTTCGCGCGTCTAGGCGGCGGCATTTACACCAAAGCAGCCGACGTCGGAGCCGATCTTGTCGGCAAAATCGAAAGCGGGCTGGAAGAAGATGATCCAAGGAATCCGGCCACGATCGCGGATAATGTGGGCGATAACGTGGGCGATTGCGCAGGAATGGCGGCCGACGTTTTTGAAACCTACGCCGTCAGCTTGATCGGCGCGATTTTAGTAGGCGTGCTGACGGTGGCAAACGCTCCCGCAGCAATTGTTTATCCATTCGTTCTCGGCGGAATTTCGGTACTGGGCGCGATCTGTGGCATTCTCTTCGTAAATTTTGGCGGCGGTAAGCCGGCCGGTGTGCTGATGGGGGCGGTCGGAATGAGCGCACTCGTCTCGGCCGTGTTGTTCTGGCCGGCGACGCATCAGCTGTTTCCGAACGGGGTGGAAATCGCGGGCAAGATGCGTTCGCCAACCGATCTCTATTTCGCCTCGCTCATCGGACTGTTGATGACAGGCATCGTGGTCGTGATCACGAATTACTACACCTCGATGCATTATAAGCCCGTGCAAAAAATTGCCCGCGCCTCCGAAACAGGACACGCCACCAACATTATTGCCGGGCTCGCCCTCGGCCAGCACGCCACGGCGCTGCCAGTTGGGTTCATTGGGATCGCGATTTTGCTGAGCTACAACTTCGCCGGTCTTTACGGCATCGCGGTAGCGGTGATGGCGATGCTGTCGATGGCGGGAATCATTATTTCACTCGATGCCTTTGGCCCGATCACGGACAACGCCGGCGGGATTGCCGTCATGAGCAATCTGCCGAAAGAAGTTCGCGCAGCCACGGACGAGCTCGACGCTGTCGGCAACACGATGAAAGCGGTGACGAAAGGCTATGCGATTGCGTCCGCCGGTTTGGCGGCGCTGGTTCTGTTCGGTTCCTATGTTGAAGAACTGAAGGCCCATATCACGAGGAACGGTCAGCCATTTGATTTCCAATTCTCATTAACGGAACCGAAGGTCATCATTGGGCTGTTCATTGGCGGATTGCTGCCGTTCATTTTCACCGCCTTCAGCATGGACGCGGTCGGGAAGGCGGCGGGCGCAGTCGTGCGCGAAGTGCGGCGGCAATTGCAGGCGCACCCTGGAATTTTGCGCGGTGAAGACACGCCTGAATACGGAACGTGCGTGGACATTGTGACGAAAGCGGCGTTACGCGAAATGATCGTGCCGGCGCTGTTGCCACTGGCCTTTGTCATCCTGGTGGCGGTAATTCCACAACTCGGCCCAGTCGTGCTGGGCGGCGTTCTCGTCGGAACAATTGTGACCGGTTTGTTCGTAGCCATCGCCATGACCAGCGGCGGTGGCGCGTGGGACAACGCCAAAAAATATATCGAGGAAGGACATTACGGCGGGAAAGGTTCGCCGGCGCATGCGGCAGCGGTCACGGGCGACACCGTGGGCGACCCGTACAAGGACACAGCCGGTCCTGCGATCAATCCCATGATCAAGGTGGTGAACATTGTCGCCATCCTGATCATTCCGATTTTCTTTTAATCGGCGTCTGACACAGGCGCGGCGAAGCCCCACTACAATGAAGGTCCATCTTGGGTTGGCCTCTTTTTTTGTCATTTCGAGCGCAGTCGAGGAATCTCTAATTTTTTTAGCAGAGGAATAGCAAGAGATGTCTCGACTTTCGCTCGACATGACAAAGTGGACGCCTCGACAGCGCAAGAGCACGCGCAACATACTTTATGCGTGGGACCTCCTCCGAGTTAGAATTTGGATGTCGCATATGCGACATCCAAATGTTTAGTCGATCCGGCAGGCAAGAATGCCTGCCTTACAAATGATCGATTTTCGTTTGATCCCGGCGCAGAGCAGCTAGGTTGACGGTCGATGGCAAAGGAATCTCGCGATTTCGAAATCGTTTCGACGACGCACACGCCGGCCTTGCAGAAAATGCTGGCCAAGCCCGACGCCGGGGCGAACCCATTCAAGATCGTGATCGATCCGAAAGTGCGGATGGATCTGCGACGCGCGTTGATCGATCTGATCGATTATCACGACGAAGCGCTGGCGGATCATTTCGCCGAAGGCAAACTGGCGCTCGATTCTTACAAGGAATATATCGAGCTGTTTGCGCGCAGCCTGAAAGAAACGATGGAAAGTCGGGAAGGCGTGTCCTATTTGCTGCGCTCGGTTGGATTCGATGTCCGCTCGGATGAAATCAACCTCAATCCGGAATTGCGCTGGAAGAAGGGCAAGCCGGGCGCGTTTGGGTCGAGCTTGTTGTAGGGGAATGAAGCGCGCTTTCAGCGCTGGAATTCACTGTCATACGAATCCCTGGGGCGTTGCCCCAGGCTAAGGTTAACACGCGCCTTTGGCGCAAATACACACTCCGAGCCAGGGAAACGGCTACAATACTTCGCCGACGACGCGAGCAAATCTGGGGAGCGCACGCACCCTCGCGTGCTCATTGCGGCGCCTCGCCGCGATGCTCCGTAAAATGAAAAGTCCGCGATGGCGAGGGCGCCATCGGCAGCACGCGCCTCGCGTGCGCTCCCAAGATGAAGAGACGACGCGTCATTCGCGCGACGAATTATATTGGAAGACCGATTTTAGTATCGTGATCGCTCGGTCGGCGTCAGGTGGGTGATCACGATTTCCGCCGACGACGCACGCAACAACTTCGGTGGCAGAACGGCGTTTGCCTTCAAGATGCAAGGCCGGTGGCGCCGCGGCAACGCCTAGAACTTGATCGGGCTGATAATCTAGGGCAACAGCGTCGCCATTTCGCCAAACGCCCCACAGCTCAAGAACTTCGACGTCGCCACGCCGAAATCGAAAAAGATAGAGTTGTGTCTGGTGCCCGGAAAAATCGATCGTGATCGATTCGGGTGGGCGACTGCTTTCCCAGCCGACGCCAGGCATACAGATGTCGGGCCGATGGAGGAGTACGAAGCGGTTCCACGGCGACGGTTTCCAAAAGAAATGAAAAGTTTCGCCAGCACCCAGCCGCGAATCGCGGGTGCGAATGTATTCGCCACTGGTCGGGTGCAGCTCGTTCCAGACATCGCGCGGCAATCGTACCTGCGTTTGCGACGGATCTTCCCGCACAGAAAAAAATGGCGCCGTCTGAGTTTGATCGCGCGCTTCGATTTTCGCCGACACGACTTGTGCGATCGAGATTCCAAAAATTCCGGCGATAGGGATGGCGGCGGCGGCACGCTGCAAGGTAGTCGGAATTACTGTGGCCATCGCGCGCAGGCGGGCACCCAACTTTTCAAAACCGAAATGGGCGGTGGCACGGGGGCGCGAACGCAGCGCCAGTGCGCAAATCCAAATCGCGATCACCAGAACAATGACGGCGAGCGTGCCGGTGAGATCGTGAATTTTTTCGACTGCGTCGAGCCCATTCCATTCTGCCCACAACGAGAGCGCAAGGGTGCGGATGAGATTGGTGATGAGGGCAAGAGCGATCGCGATGAACAGGAGCGCGATTCGCCGGAGTGGACGCAACAAAAACCATTCGCCCATCGCGAGACCGAACATGATTCCAGCCTGCAAGGAACGCATCCCACTACAGGCTTCGGTTATGCCGACAACACCAGTGCGAAGCGTGATTGCCCCGCCAGTGGTTTGCGCGGGAATTCCAAACCAGTGCAATAACGCGGTCGTTGCGCCGGCAACTGCTTGCATCAGTCCCGCCGTAATGGGCTGCTCGAAACGAGGCGGCCACGGAACGGCGGTGAGAAAAAACAAAACCGGAAACAATTCCGCGATCAGCAGCGTTTTTCCGCCCGTCAACCAGCAAACGAAGAGCGTGAGAGTAATTGGAATGAATGCGATCGTCCAAATGATGATGATCGGATGCCAGACTTGCTCGCGCGCGAATTCGAGACCGAAAATTATCGCGGCCACGACAATTCCAAAAAAACCAATTAGCCAAATCGAGACTGGCAGTATTGGGCGCGCGATATTTTCGGGCATGATGCCGGCGATTATTTGCGGGAGCGTTAATCTGCGAGCAGCGTAAGCGAAACCAAGCACGGGAACAATCCAGCCGTAGGAATAATTGGGATTTCCGCGCCAGTATTCCGCGCAACTCCAGATCGCCCAGCTCCATGCCGCCAGTAACAACGCCCAACAACCGCGATGCGGTTTAGAAATCACCGCTAAGAGTGAACCATGAATCGGACTGTGCAAAAATTCTTGGTCGGTCATTGTTTGCGTGTCACAATCAATCCAATCTTCGATGAGTAAGGTGAGCGCCTCCAAGACTAGGGTAATTTTCTGGGGCGTTCGTGGTTCGATTCCGACACCAGGTCCGGGCACGGTCCGTTACGGCGGCAACACCAGTTGCGTCGAGGTACGGGCCCAAGGCGAGATCATCATTCTCGATGCCGGTTCAGGAATTCGGCTTCTCGGCCAATCGCTCCAGCGCGAGTTCGGTTCCGATCCGATCCGACTGGCGATCCTTATTTCGCACACCCACTGGGACCACATTCAGGGACTTCCCTTTTTCCTGCCGGCTTACAGCGGAAAAAATCAGCTCAAGGTTTTCGGTTATGATGGCACTCGCACCCGCCTGGGTGAAATCCTCGCCGGCCAGATGGAGACCCCGTTTTTTCCCGTCACCATGGCGGAGCTGCCAGGTAAAATCGAAATCGAGGAACTCAAAGAAATGGATTTTGAGATCGGCCGACTTCGGATTCGTTCCAAATTCTTGAATCATCCGGGGGTTTGCGTGGGTTATCGCATTTACACGCCAGCCGGCTCGCTTGTTTACATGCCGGACAATGAACCTTTCGAGCAACTCGATGTGCAATTGCGAAATCGCGGTGTTGAAAATACCGCGCGCACATTCAAATCGCCAGCGGAAGAACGCGCCGATCTGATCGAATTCTTGCGCGGAGCAGACCTGCTGATTGTCGATGCGCAGTACACCGATGAGGAATATCTGCGGCACGTTGGCTGGGGGCACGGCTCGGTCAGTAGCGTGGTTTCACTCGCGGCCGACGCCGACGCAAAACGGCTCTTGTTGTTCCATCACGATCCTAATCACGACGACGAAATGGTGGACAAGATCGTGGACAAGGCCCGGATGCAGATTGCGCAGATGGGCAAATCGATAGCGGTGGAAGCTGCCCGTGAAGGCAGCGAAGTGATTTTGAGCTAGAAACTGCGCGAACTCACGAGTCGGTCGTGATTCGTACTTTGAAGTGTGGCTGTGCGTGCACGTCTTTCGTCGATGAATGACGAAGCACGAAT
>QHRO01000023.1 GCA_003220155.1 Verrucomicrobiota bacterium | reverse complement strand
CCCGCCTACTACTTCGATGTGGCGGCCCGAGATTACACTTTTGCAGATGGTGCAATAGAGCTGGTCATCGAGGGAGCTCCATGGTCGGCCTTTATCGAGCCGTCGCAAAGCCACAAGCTTATCTTCTCCTGCCCGATCCTGTAAATCACGAATTAGATCGCGACGTTATTACGATCGGTCGCGCTCCATTTGTCGCAAGCGGCTCGCGAATTTGAAGAACCCGCCTCGTTTTATCCACCGTTTTTATCCACCGACGAAACTTTTTGAGACTCGATTCAGAGCGCTTGAGATAATGCGCCAAGAGGCCGGCTAGAGGCAAATGCATTATGGGAGCGCGTGAGATTAAATGGGACTTTTCGCCGGGTATTAATGCCATTGAGGCGCTCTACCAACTGAGCTAAGACCCCGTAAAAGAACTGTTGATTTTGGATCGCCGCATGCGGATTTGCAACAGGGTTCAGCGATCAATGATCGCAATCAGAGGGCACGCGACGCCACGACTTAGGGCCTATGCTTTGGGGGCGAACAGCGGGGGATTTACGGATCACCGCAAAACGAATTCGTCAACGAACGTCTTCGACGTAACTCGCGACTTGGTAATCCGTCACTACACCGATCTGGACCTGATTGAGTGCCTTGTCGTAATGAAATGCGGTATTCCCGTTACCGGAGAAGCTACGACTCACGATGGCGCTGAAGACGTCGACGTTGCCTGTTAGCGTAACGTCGGCGCTGGGCGCGTAAAAGGTTGCGAAAACGTTCCCAGGCGAATCGATTTGAATTGTTTGAGTAGCACTAGGAGCCGTGGGGCTGATCCCAAAAAACTTCATGTGGCCCACCCGACTCGGGTTTGGATCATCAGCTGGGGTTGCCGGGATCGATGGTGGGACACCGGCGCTGCCAAGGTTGGGGATTTGGGTGCCCCGGTCAACATTCTGATTATCGAGATCCTCTCCTTTGACGTTCATGTTCCCGGTGAACCAGATCTCCGCGGTTACGCCCCTCTTGACGGTGATCTTTCCGGTAACGTGGCCGTTGACAACGACCTTCGCGTAAGCGTACGGAAAGGTAGTACTGGCGGCGTTACCATTCGTTATCGTTACGCTGCCGCTAATTCCTGAACAGACGAACCCGGTTGGACTACTATCGCCCGTGCCGATCGCGGTGATGGTCCCGGTCCCGGAACTAATAGAGGTGAAGCCGGTTGTGTCAGGCGCCGATAGCGGCGGAATCGTGAAGGGAATATTGTTGTCGATCGTTCCGCTAATCTGATAACCGGAATGCGTGACGTTGCCGCCGTTTGTGGTCACGTCGCCCCAGATCGGCCCACCTTCAATAAAGTTCTTTGTTGCAACAGATACGTCGCCGTCGTGCGCGTCTGCCAGAAAGGTCGAGTTCGACGGGTTAGAGCCGTAGTACGAAGTGGTATTTGGTCCCGGGATGTCGTTGCTTACTATTTGAGGACTGCTGGGATTCGGATTGGTTGGGTTTTTGGAATTGTAACTGTCGACGAAGCCGGCAGTGCCCGGGCCATCAAACGCATTTACGACCCTGAGCGCACCGCCAAACACATAATACTTCGGCACAGCAACAAGTTCGATGCGCCGCGTAATTTGAGGATATGTGACCGGCGACAAGCCAATGTTATTCCCGTCACCGTCACCATAAGTTCCTTTAAAGTGATCGTATTTAAAATCGATCTTGCGCAGGAGCGTGTCACCAACACCGCGGCTGGCGGAGTTCGCCACGAAATGGAGGCCACCTGCAAAAAACTGATCGGACAGACCGACGCGGGGTAAACCAAAGAGCCGGGCAGTTCCAACTGAACGAATCCGATAATAAGGGGTAGTAGCTGGAATGGCTCCAGTGTTATCAGTGAGCTTGTCGATGGTTACAGTCGTAGAAAGGCTGCCCGCCTGTCCGAGGCTACTGATGGTTTTGGTCCAGGCAGGCCCGGGAGTTGGAGCCGGCCACGGCGCAACGGTCCACCCGTCGGTGGTAAAAGGCAGGCTACTTGGGTTGAGCGCTTTTCGCACTTCGTCGAAACCCGCGTCGCCGCCCGCTTCCGCCGCGTAAAGCGCTTCCTTCCATGCTTTGAGTTGCTTGGCCGTAATATTGTAATGCCTGGTACAATTTACCAAAACGTTGGCCCCGATTAAAGAGATAATCACGATGGTGCAAAGTGCACAAATGAGAGTGTTGCCGTTATTTCCCTGCTGAACTTGTGTCTTCATTTCGTTAGCTGGAGTAATTCAGCGGTCCCCCCTTCTCCGGTTGCGAAGGTATGAAAGAGAAAAGACCGTTGTCCCAGCGCGCTCGTTATTTAAAAAAGTTTGATCGCCCCTGGCGAACCTCGGCAGAAAGGTTACGGTCGATTGCGTAAACTCAGTGTTGAGAAGCTCGATATCGCTAGTGGCGGGAATCAAATTGTCCGCACTAGCAGCGATGTTGGTGATACCGCCGTTTTCCCTTCGCTGGATCGCTTGATTAACGACGGAGTAAACTACGTTGGTAAGCGCGCCGATTGTAAGGGTATCATTGCTATTACTGGAAGTTGCCGCGTGCGATATCGTCGCCTGACTGCAATTCCCCAAAAGGCAATTCGAGACGCTTTGAATCGTGGTTCCCGCCGGGATACCGTTGCCAACAACAGATTGGCCGACGTTCCCATTCGAAAAATGAGAAGAAACCAGTCCAAGCCCAGGGCAGGAAACGGTGGTAGAACCTTGCGTTGTTGTAACGTTATTCACAGTACTAGCCTGATAATTCGCGACGACTTTGTTCCCAACCAGCGAAAGCGTCGGCGTGGCGCGCGTGGGCTGGTTGCTGCCATTGTCGACCAGGTAGTTCGGAATGATGCAAGTAACAGTTTGTAGATCTGTGCTGGTCGTGACGATGTAGGATCGCCTCACATCCCGGCTGAGATAGTCGATGATCCGCACCTGTTGCACGTGCGAAGAAAAGTAGTTATCCACCGCATTGAAGCTCCGTTGCAGACAGATCGAAGCAGCCATGGTTGCGGCCAGCATGAGCGAGCCGATGGCCACGGCGAGCATTATTTCAATCATGGTGAAGCCCTGGTTTTGCAGGTGAGCCGGCTTCATTTCTTGGTTCCCGCCGCGATTAGCGTTTCGGTTTCTTCGCTCTGTTGCCGACCGCCGAAGGCCGCGCTCCAGGTATATTTCACCTTCACCTTCACCATGGTCGTGCTGCTGAAGTCCGGCGCCGTCGCCGGCGAAGCGCTTGGATAAACCGCGGTGCCGGGAGAGCGGGTGTAAGTGATAGTGGGTGTGGTGCCTGGAAGAGGAGTGCCGCTTGGGTAGCCGCTGACGGTAACCTCTTCTGTGACCCGGGCAGCGAGATTAGACGAATTGGAAGGATAAACCAACGACATCGACCTTGGCCCCGAGGGCGACCCCGAAGGGGTGGGTTGCGGGTTGATCATATAAGCCGGTGAGATCAGATCGGTGAAGGCGAGGTTGCGTAAGCCTTCGATGCGGTCCTGGACTCCTTGCACGGCTGCTACGCATTCCTTGCTAGCCTCGATGTAACGCAGGCAAACGGCGTTGACTTCGAAAATGGTCACGAAAAAGGCGCCGACAAGGGTGACCGCAACGAGGGTTTCGGCGAGCGTGGTACCAGCCTGATGATGCGTGGGGCGCGCAAATATCATTGCCTGAAAATCGCAGCAGACTGTATGCCCTTTCGCAGGGGTCTCCTGCAGCTTTAAGAAAGCTTGGAATAATATTTTGCGACTCTCAGGAAAACCCTCGCTGAAGGCGAAGTTCTCCTATCGGGCACTCCTTACTATATACGACAAATGAAAGAAAATCGGTCTGACGGCGCAACTGGTCAGCTCGTGGAAAAATTTCAAGCCGATAGAACGGGCTTTTCTCGGCAACCATCTCAGTTGGCAGAACTTGTGGCTAACGCCCAAGCACGGAAATTCTCGCGCTTTGCGCCGCACGAGTCACGTCTTCTTTTTCCAGCAACAAAGTGCGGCCGGCTTCCAGCGCAATCGCTCGAATCTTTGCCTCGACCGCCACGGAAATGGTTTCAGGACCAATGACAGGAACGTCGAAACGCATGTCTTGATCTGGTTTGGCGACCTTGATCATGACAGCGCCACCCCGACCAAGCGCACCGCCTCGGCGGATTGTCTCATTGGTTCCATCAAATCCTTCAATCGCGAGGACGGTCCCATTTTTAACGATTACGGTTTGCCCAATATCCAGCGCGGCAACTTTTTGCGCGATACCCCAGCCGAGGTCGATGTCCGACTTTTCCCGGCGCGATAGTTTCGGTCCCGTAATCAAACCCTTTCCTGCCAGAAGATCCTCCAGAAAAGTGGTCGCAGGTAAAAGCGCGATACCTATCTTGTCGAGCTCGACGGCGATTGCCCGAAAGATCGATTCGGCATTGCGTTGTCTCATTTTTGCGAGCAGCAGCAGGGCGCGCCAATCGGGATGAAGGTCGAATAGGTTTCGCGGCGCGATTTGGCCTGCCATGATGGCCCTGTTGATCTTGGCATCGCGCAGGGTGGAAAGCATCCGATTCAATTGACCGACACGCAGCCAGCAAATTTCATCGACGAGCTGACCAAGTTCCGTGTCGGTCTCTCCTTCGAAAGCAAGAGCGAGAATCTTCCGCACGCCTGCTGCTCGTGCCGCGCGCGCGAGGACCCGCGGATAAACGCCGTTGCCGGCGATGATGGCGAGTTGATCGGGCGCGTGCAATTTCGCGCGAAACAGGCTAGGAATGCCGCCGGCGTTTTACGTGCAATTGGGCAAGGGCTTTTTGCAACGATGCCTGAATGGCAGCGACTTCTTCCGCGGTATGATCTTCCTTCATTGCGGCCTGTGCCCGGGCGACTGCCTTCTCGGCCGCGGCCTCATCGATTACCTGGGCCTCCAGGGCCATATCGGTAAGAACCGAGACACGCTCTGGCGTAATTTCAATGAAACCTTCACCGACAGCCAGCGAAGTAGCACGTTTGTCCTTTACTACGCGCAGCTCACCGGGTTTTAAAATCGTTAGCACCGGTACGTGCTTTGGATAAACGCCGAGTTCACCTTCCGAGCCCGGCAGTGTCACCATCTCGACGTCCTCGGAATAGGCGGTTGTTTCCGGCGTTACAATTTCAAGTCGCAGCGTCGCCATTAACTTTCCTCCTTGATTTGATCAATGCCGCCCTTCATGTAGAAATTTGTTTCCGGCACTTCGTCGTGCTTGCCGTCGAGAATTTCCTTGAAGCCGCGCACTGTCTCCGCAATCGGCACATATTGGCCTTTGTGACCGGTAAAAACCTCTGCGACGTGGAACGGCTGACTAAGGAAACGTTGGATCTTACGCGCACGGTAAACCGTAAGCTTGTCTTCCGGCGACAACTCATCCATTCCCAGGATAGCGATAATATCCTGCAAGTCCTTGTAACGCTGCAGCACTTTCTGAACACCACGCGCGACCGCATAATGCTCCTCACCCACCACTTCTGGCGCCAACGCTTTCGAGGTGGAAGCTAGTGGATCGACTGCCGGATAAATCCCGAGCTCGGCGATTGAACGCTCCAGCACAATGGTGGAATCAAGATGTGCGAAAGTATTCGCCGGCGCCGGATCGGTCAGATCGTCCGCCGGAACATAAACTGCCTGCACTGAAGTGATCGATCCGTTCTTGGTAGAAGTGATGCGTTCCTGTAAATCGCCCATCTCGGCGGCGAGGGTTGGCTGATAACCGACCGCGCTCGGCGTACGCCCGAGTAAGGCAGATACTTCCGAACCTGCTTGCGAGAAGCGAAAGATGTTATCGATAAACAAAAGCACGTCCTGATTTTTTTCGTCGCGGAAATACTCCGTCATGGCGAGAGCAGAGAGGGCCACTCGCAGACGCGCGCCAGGCGGCTCGTTCATCTGCCCGTAGACCAGCGCGACTTTGGATTTGCTGAGATCTTTTTGATCGATCACGCCCGCTTCGCTCATTTCGACATAAAGATCGTTACCCTCGCGTGTCCGTTCCCCCACACCGCCGAAGACGGAAAACCCCCCATGGCCTTTGGCAATGTTGTTGATCAACTCGAGAATGACGACCGTCTTGCCAACGCCAGCGCCACCGAATGCGCCCACTTTCCCACCCTTGGTAAACGGGCAGATCAAGTCAATCACTTTAATTCCGGTCTCAAGGACCTGCGCTTTGACGTCCTGATCTGTGAGTGATGGCGCAGGCCGATGAATGGGATACCGTTTTGCGAACTTAACCGGGCCCTTATTATCGACCGGATCGCCGGTAACATTGAAAACGCGTCCGAGTGTGCCCTCGCCTACTGGCACGGTGATGGGGCCACCGGTGTCACTCACTTTCATCCCGCGTTTCAACCCTTCCGTCGATGACATGGCAATCGAGCGCACCCAGTTTTCGCCCAAATGCTGCTGCACTTCGAGCGTAAGCTTGGTCGGGTTGCCATTGACCTCGTACTCGATTTCGAGCGCATTATAGATTTTGGGCAGCTCAGTGCCACCTCCAAACTCCACATCGACCACCGGGCCAATGACCTGAACAATATTTCCTGTATTCATAAGTCTCGTTAGTTACTGGCCGAGCGCCATCTGCGCGGTCGCGATTTCGAGCAACTCGGTTGTAATACTCGCCTGGCGCATTTTGTTATACTCAAGCGTGAGGTCCTTGATGAACTGATGCGCGTTGTCTGTCGCGTTCTTCATCGCGACCATTCGCGCGCTATGCTCGGAAGCGCGCGCATCAAGGATCATCTGAAAAATTTGATACTGGAGATAATAGGGCAGCATCACTTCTAATACCCCTTCGGCGTTGGGTTCAAAGATATATCCAAGCAAAGGATCATTCGCGGAGGTTGACTCGTTCTTGGGAAGCTCACCGTGCTCGATGGGCAGAAGCGTCTGCACCGTCGGCCGTTGATTAATCGTGTTGATAAAATGGGTGTAAACCACCGAAACCTTGTCGACTTCTCGGGCTAGAAATTTTTCCGTCGCGAATTTGGCAATCGGCTTGGTTTCGACAAAGGTCGGCGCGTCCTTCAACTCGAAATCGGCAAGTAGCTCACGTTTTGTCCGCGTTATGAATTGTCGCGCCTTCCGGCCAACCACGATGTAGCCGGTCTTGCTGGCTTCAAATCGGGCCGCCTCGCGCAACAAGTTCGTATTGAGCGCCCCGGCCAAGCCTTTGTCGGTGCTAATCACGACGACCAGCTCTTTTTTTACGTCGCGCACCTGCAGCAAGGGATGAAGCCTGGGATCGGTTCGTTGTTGCAGCGAGACCAGGACCTTGTTCATCAACGCCGCGTACGGACGCCCCGCCAGGGCGTGCTGCTGTGCTTTGCGCATTTTTGACGCCGCCACCATTTGCATCGCCTTGGTGATCTGGGCGGTATTGCGAATCGATTTGATCCGGCGCCGGATATCCTGGGTGTTCGCCATCTAGAAATTGCGGATTGCGGATTGTGGATTGTGGATTGGCGCGAGCACGTCGTCTGATCCCTTTAGCCAACCGGCTTCGTTGCGCTGAACTCTTCCAGTGTTGCTTTGAGATTGGCTTCAAGCTCAGCATCGAGCTGCTTTTTCTGGCGGATTGAGGCCAGAAGCGGTTCCTTGCGCGTTTCCAGAAAGTCCTGCAGTTTGTTTTGGAATTCTTTCACTCGGTCCACCGGCACCGGATCGACGAATCCATTCTGCATGGCCCACATCACCGCCACCTGCAGCTCCACTGGGATTGGATTGTATTGGATCTGTTTAAACAGCTCGACGATACGCTGTCCGCGATCGAGCCGCGCTTTGGTCGCCGCATCTAAATCCGAGCCGAACTGTGCAAACGCCGCCAGCTCACGGAACTGCGCCAGATCGAGCTTCACTTTGCCAGCGACTTGCTTGATCGCTTTGATCTGCGCGGCCGAACCGACACGGCTGACTGACAAACCGACTGAAATTGCCGGCCGCACCCCTTGATAAAAGAGGTCAGTCTCGAGATAAATTTGACCGTCGGTGATAGAGATCACATTCGTCGGGATGTAAGCGGAGACGTCGCCAGCCTGTGTTTCGATAATCGGGAGCGCGGTCAGCGATCCGCCGCCGTATTCATCGCTGACGCGGGCGCTGCGTTCGAGCAAACGCGAGTGCAAATAGAAAACGTCGCCCGGATATGCCTCGCGCCCAGATGGTCGCTTCAAAACTAACGAGACTTGGCGATAGGCCACCGCGTGTTTCGACAAATCATCATAAATAATGAGCGCATCCATTCCGTTATCCATGAACCACTCGCCCATGGCTGCGCCTGCGAATGGCGCGAGATATTGATTGGTCGCACTGTCCGAAGCCGGCGCGGAAACAATCGTGGTGTAGCGCATCGCATCCTCTTTTTCCAAAACGGCTAGGACACGTGCGACATTGGAATTTTTCTGCCCAATCGCGACGTAAATGCAATAAAGGGGCCGGTAGTCTTTGCTCCTGGAATCCTCCCCCGCCTTGTTCAAACGCGCCTGACTGATGATGGTATCGACGCAGATCGTGGTTTTGCCGGTGGCGCGATCGCCGATGATTAACTCCCGTTGACCCCGGCCAATTGGAATCATCGCATCAATTGCCATGATACCCGTCTGCACGGGTTGACTGACGCCGCGGCGCTTGATTACCCCGGGTGCAATTTTTTCCAGCGGATAAAATGTTTCCGATTTGATTTCTCCCTTACCATCAAGGGGTTCCCCGAGGGTGTTGACGACGCGACCGAGCAGCCCCTTCCCTACCGGAACGGAGAGTAAGCGGCCGGTCGTTTTTGCCTCGTCGCCTTCGGATATCTTGGTGGGGTCACCGAGCAAAATCGCCCCCACCTCAGTTTCCTCGAGGTTAAGGGCCAGTCCGAAAACGCCGCCGGGAAATTCGATCATCTCGTTTAACATCACGTCGCTCAATCCTTCGATGCGCGCGACGCCGTCGCCGGTTTCGCGGACAGTACCGATGTTGCTCTTAGTGGTCGAGGTTTTCAGTCCCGCGATTTTTGTTTCGATTTCTTCAAGGATGCTGCTCATATCTCGTTAGATAATTTCAAAGTTGTTGCTGAAGTCTTTCCAGGCGATTGCGCACGCTGCTGTCCCAGACGTCGCTGCCGACGCGAATCCGCATCCCTCCGAGCAACGCCTGGTTGACCAGAAACTCCGTGGTTAAATCGGTGCCGTAACGTCTTGCCAGATTAAGGGAAATTTGCGAGGCGATTTGCGGGTCCAGTGCCGTCGTAGTCTCGATTCGGGCATGCCGTTTTTCTGCTTCGAGGCGAAGCAATCGCTTATAATATTCAAGGATCTTGAGGTAGTTCCGCGGCTTTTTCGCCAAAATAGAATCGACCACCGAAGTGATCCGCCCGCGATCGAGCTGACCATCGGTGAAACTCGCGCGCAACATTTCGCGCGCGATTTGCCGGACTTCCTTTTTGACCTGCATTGTGTTTGGCTTTGGTCTAGGCGGAGAATGTGCGTGCCGCTTCCTCCTGCAGACGCCGCTGATCATCCGGCGTCAAAACTTTGCCAGTAACTTTCGCCGTTGTCTCCACCACCAATCTGCCTAACTCGCGCTTCAATTGCGTCATCGTGCGCTCGTGTTCAATCGCACTGGCTTCGCGCGCCTTGGCCAGGATCTGCTCCGCCGCCGTGATTGCTTCCTGCTGTTTACGATCGGCCAGATGCGAAGCGCTGCTACGTGCTTCCTCGATCATCTTTTGCGCTTCGGCATTGGCCTTCGCCAGAATCTCGGCGTGACGCTGCTCGGCCTCGGCCAGCTGTTGCTTGATCTTCTCGGCATTCAAATGAGCTTGCGCAATTTGTTGCCGGCGTTGCTCCAGTACGCCGAGAATCGGTTTGTAGGCAAAGCGCTTTAACAAATAGGCGACGATGATAAAGCTGATTACCTGCGAAAAGAACAACTTCGGATCCCATCCAAAGGTGTCGGCTGTATCGCGCACCGTATCCATAACGCTGCCGGTGGTTGCGAGAATTAGTAGGGCCATAACTTAGTCTTTGACCGGATAGCTAAACGCCGCCGGCTGCGTTTTATTTAGCGGACCAGGTAGAGTGCGTAGAAGACGATCGCTTCGGTCAAGGCGATCGCCAGGATCGCGTGCACCAGGACAGGCGTAAAAGCGCCTGGGTTGCGACCAACCGCGGTGGTCATGCCTAATCCGGTAAGACCAATGCCGATTCCAACACCCATGGCGGCGAGGCCGACGTGAATGCTTCCATTAATTTCTGCCAGTAGTGGTAGTATCATATTTTTTCTTATTAGGTTTTGGCGATTTGCTTTTTGATCGCCGAAATTTCAATGCGCTTCCTCCCCGGGACTGTGTTGCGCAATCAAAAGCGTGAAAATAGCGGTCAATAACATAAAGACCAGGGCCTGGACGAACCCGACCAGAATTTCCAAAAAGTAGAACGGAATTGGAATTAACCAGGCCAGCGCTGGCACCATGTGCGACATGGCGTCGAGAATGCTTTCGCCGGCAAAAATATTCCCAAAGAGACGGAAGCTGAGCGAAACCGGCCGAAACAAAATCGAGATGATTTCCAGCCAACCAACCAGAAAGAAGACGACGACCATCAATATTTTAAGGACGCCGGAAGTCTCGCCTTTCGGTCCGAACAGGTGCATCAGGAATCCTCCGATACCATTCGCCTGAAGTGCCCAGATAAGCCAGAGAACAAAGAAAATAATGGCCATGGCCGAAGTCATGTTGAGATCGGCGTTGGCTCCCCGGAGCAAGGGGCGATCAATGCGAAAGACGCCGCTCGCCGGATCGATATGTCCCCAACCCACGGTCCCGACCCCTGGAATCAGTCCCGCCCAGTTGGTAAACAGGATAAAAATGAAAATGGTGGCAAAAAACCAGAAGGTTTTCTTTACCAACTTATGTCCGATGATTGACTCGAGAAAATTGTAGAGACTTTCCACCAGCCATTCCCAAAAGTTTTGCGCGCCGGTCGGGACGGTCTTGATATTTCGAGTCGCGATCTGCGCGAAGAGGATCACCGCCAGCGCGACAATCCACGAGACAAGCATCGAATTTGTAACCGAAAATTTTCCGATTTGGAAAAGGGGCGCGGCTTTGAGAGAAAGAGTTTCGTGTTCGCTTGGTTCGGCTGCCATCGCTAGTGCTGGCGCGACCAGAGCTCCGATCGTGCAAAGAACAACCAGCTTGGTTCGAAAAAAATAGCGATGCGAAAACATTGAGCGCGTTTTGAGCAAACGAAATCCCGATTTGCCTGGAGGGGGACCAGCCTTCACGGTCCCGCGCTCGACCCTGGGCGCTTGCCGCGCTTACCAAAGCCTCTTTTCCGCGGATGACAAGTTATTTCGCCACTGCACTTTCGATCAGCGGCGCGGACAATGCGACCTCACCCTGCTTCGATTCCTGCGCCAACCCCGCGTCACAGACTTCTTCGTAAATGCGTTCCAGTTCCCGAACCGTCATGTCCTGATCGAAATTTTCCGCTACGGCCAGGCGCGCAGCGGCACTAAAGCGCGCATATAATTCAGGTGACTTCGCCAGTGCGACCATGGAGCGACCGAGACTCTTGGTATCGCCCTCGTCGCTCAAAAAACCGTTGAGATTTTCCGTGACGGCTTCCGGGATTCCACCATGCCGCGTCGCGATTATGGGCAAGCCAGTCGCCATCGCCTCGAGAATGGAATTCGGCACCCCCTCCTGATTTTCGTCAGGCGGCGTTTCGCTTGGATGAATGAAAATGTGCGTCCGTCCGTAAAGGTCGCGTAAATCCGGCTGGCTGAGAAAACCGCAGAAATGCACTTTCTCAGCGACGCCGAGCTTTTGCGCGAGCCCTTGCAATTCGGGTTGCAGCGGCCCCTTGCCCGCAATGATAAATTCGGCCTTTGGAAACTCCCGCGCAAAAATTGCAAAAGCACGAATAGCCGATCCGACGCCCTTTTTCTCGATTAACCGACAGGCCTGCAGGATTTGCCAGCGGCCGTCGGTGGGAAATTCCCGCGGCACCATGGAGAATTCGTGGAGCGGGATTCCGGTACGATTGATGCGGATCTTTTCTCGCGGGCAACCGAATTTGATCAGGCGATCGGCCAAGGATTGGGATCGAGCCAGAACCACGGGGACGGAATCGAAGAGAATGCGCAATTTCCCGACATAATTTTCAACGTCCTGCTTAATGCCGACGTCGGCGCCATGAAATGAAACCAGGCATGGTTTGTCCCATTGCCGGATGAAAGGCAATAGATGCACTCCAGTGTGTCCGAAATAAATGTGCATCATGTCGGCCCCGCGGCGACCCAGGATCGAGACCAGCATCTGATATTCGCCCCGATAAATCAGCGGCGGCCGGCGCTCGACAAATTTCATCCAGCCGTGACGGAGCAAATTTCGGTGCGGCCGCGGAATTCGTTCGATGTCATCAAAGTGAAAGCGTCTGGGGTGTTCGACCTTCTTCGTCATGACGAAGGTCTGCGCGCGCCGCAATGAAGTGACCTGCCGGTAAATGTGCAGCATTTCCGACTTCAAAAAAGTAGTGCAATAACTAGCAACCCTAAGTTGACCCATGCGAAACCGCTGACTGTGTGCGAAGTTCTTCACCTTGTCTAATGCTTAATCACATCCGTTCCAGACTCAACTACTGGTTACAAGCTCCGAGTGCTGATGCATCCATTCTCCTAATAATCGTTTGAGCTCGCTAATTCCGCGTCCTTCCTTCGCCGAAATCGGGACGATGGTGCGCTGGGGGAAGCGTTTTTGAAAATCGCGCAAATTTTCCTTTGCCTGCGGCAGGTCCATCTTGTTTGCGACAACAAACCATGGCCGCTCCGACAAACGGGGATGATAGAGAGCAATTTCACGACGGAGCGATTCGAGATCAGCGATTGGACTTCGCCCTTCGCTTCCCGCCATGTCCAGGACAAAAAGCAATAAACGGCACCTCGTGATGTGCCGGAGAAAATCATGGCCGAGTCCAAGATTGCGATGCGCCCCTTCGATTAAACCAGGAATATCAGCGACGGTTGCTCGCCGGTAATCGCCAAGCTCCACTATCCCAATGACCGGATGCAAGGTGGTGAACGGATAAGGCGCGATCTTTGACTGGGCAGCCGAGATCTGCTGAATCAGTGTCGATTTCCCGGCGTTGGGATAGCCGACAAGCGCCACGTCTGCGATAGAACGCAGCTCGAGAAGAAAATGACCGCTCTCGCCCTCGCCGCCTTCGGTGTATTCGCGCGGCGCGCGATTGCGCGAGCTTTTGAAATGCACATTGCCTTTCCCGCCCGCGCCACCTTTGCAGAGCAGAAACTCCTGATCCTCGCGGGTGAGATCAGCGAGAAGGTCGGATTGCGTATCGTGGATCGCGGACTGGTCGTCCGGCAAGCGACGCGCTTGCCCTACAATTTCTTCGTCATCAATCGAATTTTCGAAGTCGGGGATTGCATTGTCTGATCGCTCCCCTTCAATCCGCACTCCGCCATCCCCACTCCGCAATTGATAAACCATCGTTCCGATCGGAACCTTGACGATCTTGTCCGGCGCATTCTTGCCATGCATTTTCTTCCCGCGCCCATGCCCACCGTTTTTTGCTTTAATAATGGGCTCGTAGAACAAATGAGCGAGGTGGTCGGTATGTCGATCGGCCCGCAGGATAATATGGCCGCCGCGGCCGCCATCACCGCCATCCGGTCCCCCTTTAGGAACGAATTTCTCGCGCCGGAAACTGACACATCCGCGTCCGCCCTTTCCGGCCTGCGCAAAAACTTTGATACGATCGACAAACACGGCTCGGGACACTGCCACCGTGAACCTCCGCTGTCACCCCACTGCTCTGGCACTGCGTTCCCCCGGTCGACGCTTCTTCTGTCATCCCGAGCGAAGCGAGGGGACCCCTCAATGACTCCAACCATCACACAATCAAGAAAACGTGTGATTGAATGCGAGATCCTTCGCCGTCTGATGCGGCTCAGGATGACATCGTGCGTCACTTCAACCCGTTGCATTCACAGTTCCCTCACGCCCGGGATTGCTCGCAATCGAGGCCATACGAGGAGACGAGGTCGAACGATTCAGCGATGGTGGGGCCTCTGAGCTAGACGCCTTATGCTGCAAGATTCTCGGTCCGTCGAATTTGGTTGCTATTCACATCCTGTTTATCGTTAGCTCCCCCAAGTCACTCAGTAGTCATGAAAGGTCGCCAACAGGGCCGGCCCACGAAATGGGTTTCGGCAACGATGAAGGAACATGTATCGGTAGGTAAACCGGGCGTGAAGTTTGAAGTGTGGGAAAAGTGGAAAAAGAATCGGCGAAAGCTTGGCACGCTTACGATTAGTGTGGGCGGTCTACGCTGGCGGCCGCACAAAGGAAAACGTTCGAAGCAACGAAGCTGGGACGCCTTTGCCGAATGGTTCGCCCCAGAGTGATTAAACTTACCTCCCCACGGGCGCTCAAATCTTCGTAGCTTTAGCCGCGGACGCCGGCCCCGGCATTCACTTCAACGGCAACTTCACCATCTCGTGAATCTGCCCCCGCACTTTGCTACTCTCATAACGCCGATCGTTCTTCGTCAACAGCATCGGCATTCCATATCGTGGGTTCATGGTGATGCGAACGACGCGATCGATGCGCGCGCCTGGTACCACGGTGAAACGGAATTTTTGCAACATCGTCGCCAGCGAAATCTTCAGCACCTGGATGGCAAACATCGCGCCAACGCAGGCGCGAGGCCCCGCACTAAATGGCATGTATTCATATTGCGTTGGATCGATCTCGCGCCATCGATCGGGACGAAACATTTCCGGTTCCGGATAAGTTTCCGGCAAATGATGAGTGAGAAAATGACTGCAAATGACACGAGTACCGTGACTAAGCGTGAGCGATCCCATCGGGATGGCATCGTCTTCAGCGGCACGGATGGTAAACGGCACCGGGGGCAAAATGCGCATGCTTTCCTTGATGACGCGGTCGAGAAAGGAAAGCTGCGGCACTTGATCACGCGTGGGCGCATTACCGCCGAGGACGCGATCAAGTTCATCCATCAATTCGCGCATGATCGCGGGGTGTTGTGCGAGAAGAAACGTTGTCCACGTCAGCGTGCTGGCAGTAGTTTCGAAGCTGGCTCCGAACAGAATTGTCGCCTGACCGACCAACTCGGTGTCGGTCATGCCGCGGTTTTCATCATCACGCGCCTGAATCAAGAGCGAAAGCACATCGGTGCGATTAGTAGAATCGCGCCGGCGTTTCTCCACCAATGCAAGAATCTCGCGTTCCACGCGTTCGGCATGTTTGAGCAACCGATGATATGGCGTGCCGGGAATATTGATCGGAAAGAACCAGACTGGTCCGGAGAAATTGCGACGCGCCCAAATATCCAGCAAACGCGCGATCCGATAAGCATCGCTCGCTTCGTGGCCGAACAGAACAGCACTCGCGATCCGTAGTGTGACCGCGCGCATGTCGGCATAAACATCGCGCCGACCCACGGTCCATTGGCTGATGACTTCCCGCGCGAGCTCAACAATCAAATCGTGATAACCGGCAACAGCTTTCTTATGGAACGGCGGCAGGATGAGCTGGCGTTGCTGCTTATGCTGCGGACCGTTCATCCGCGTGAGACCGAAGCGAATCCGGCGTTGGGCGGAGTCTTTCGGTCCGTGAATGAATTGACCGGTCGTGCGAAATTTCGCGGGATCGCCCAAAACTTGGCGATTGAATTCCGGCCCAATTGCGAGGACGTGCAGTTTCGTTGGTTCGCCAAACGCAATCGGGCCAAGTGCCACCAACTTTCCGCGTTGCCGATGTAGCGTGCACATGCAACCAATCGGATCGCGAAAGAAGTGGATGTATTCGCGGGCTGCGAGCGCGCCGGTCAAGACGTTCTTCCTCATTAGTTGCGCCATGGATTAGGCAAGGCGCGCGGGTGGCAAACATCCCAATTTCATGCGGCGGATTTTTTTGCGACCAGCGATTGGTAAAGCGACTTCGTTTCCCGCGCGATCGCTCGCCAACTAAACTTCTTTTCCGCTCTCAACCTGCCCGCTTTGCCAAAGCCCGTGCGTAACCTTTCGTCCCGCATCAGTTCGTTGATTTTCATTGCCAAATCGCGCGCGAACTTTTCCGGATGAGTTGGCTCAAACGGGCTCTCTTTCATTTGCGCGAGCGGAACGAGAAAACCGGTTCCGCCATCTACTACCACTTCCTTGATTCCCCCAACCTTGCTCGCAACAACCGCGGTTTCACACGCCATGGCTTCGAGATTAATGATGCCAAACGGTTCATAGATCGATGGGCAACAGAAAACCGCCGCATGTGAGTAAAGTTGAATCACGCTCGGTTTACCGAGCATCTGGTCGATCCAGATTATGCCATCCCGCGCGCGCCGCGCCTGCTCAACCGCGCTCTTCATTTCTTGAGCAATTTCCGGCGTGTCGGGCGCGCCCGCGCAAAGTACTACTTGAAAATTTTTATCCATGAACTCGATCGCGCGGACCAGATGAATGATTCCCTTCTGCCGCGTGATCCGACCGACGAACAACAAATAAGGTTTTTCCGAATCGATACCGAATTTGCGGAGCGCATCCTTCGACTTCACCGGGCGATATTCATCAAGATCGATTCCGTTATAGATAACGTGTAAACGGTCCTTCTTGACCTTGAACAGACGCGCAATGTCGGCCCCGGTCTCGTTCGAAACGGCAATCACCGCGTCGGCCATTTCGAGAGCGGTCTTCTCAACCCAAAGCGAAAAATCATAACCCCCACCGAGCTGCTCGCGTTTCCACGGACGCAGCGGCTCGAGTGAATGCACGGTGATGACGAGCGGAATGCCGTAATTTTTTCGCGCGAGAATCCCGCCCCAATGCGTATACCAGGTGTGACAGTGCACGATCTGGGCATCGATGCCAGCGGCATTAAAGTCGATGCAGCGTCGCACTGCGCCGAGAGTCGAGCGAAGCGCTTTCGGACAATTCCAGCCGGCCATATCCAATTGAAAACCGCGCACCGTCAGATTCCCGGATCTGACCCTTTGATCGCCGAAACAGCGGACTTCTACCGGCATCAACTTCGCCAATTCGCGCGACAGATATTCCACATGCACTCCAGCCCCGCCGTAAGTGGAAGGCGGATATTCGTTGGTCAGCAGAAGCACTTTCACGAATGAACGTAGAGCAAGTCTCTGATTTGCTGTTAAACGAAATTCGCAACTATTTCCCGGCGCGAACGAGGAGCACTGGCACCTCGGCTTTGTGCCGGACGGTGTGAATTGCGCTGCCGAAAAGCAAGTCGCCGAGAAGCCGGTGGCCGTGCGCCGTCATGGCGATCAAATCACATTGTCGATCTTGCGCGGCTTTTAAGATTCCTTCGCCCGGATCGCCCAGTTCCAGAAGTGTGCTGACCTTCAACCCCTGGCTGCGCAATTTTAGCGCGGAGCTTTCCAGATATGCGCGGTCGTCTTTCATTTCCTGCGACTCAGCCAGTTTTAATTGGTCGTAGTTTCGCGCGACGAATCCATCGGCCACATGTACAAGGACCAATTCGGAGTCGTGCAATTTCGCCAGCTCTACGATGTGCGGCAGAAGTGCTTCGTCCGCCCGACTATTTTCCAAAGCAACGAGGATTTTTTGATACATAGCTAGAGCACGCGCCCAACCCAGTCGCTTATTCCGGCCCAATCACAGAGATATTTCGCATTCAACAAAACGATCAGGGCAGCTGTCGCCCACGAAAGTCCGCGCAGCCAGCCCGAGGCTGTGAACTCGCCCATTTTGCGGCGGTCACCGGTAAAGATGATCAGGGGGATGACGGCGAAGGAAAGTTGCAGACTCAAAATCACTTGGCTGAGAATGAGTAATTTCGCGGTGCCGCTTGCGCCGTAGAGCGCAGCCACGATCACGGCCGGCACGATCGCGACAAGGCGCGTGATCAAACGGCGCAACCATGGACGCAGCCGAATGTTGAGAAAACCTTCCATGACGATTTGTCCGGCGAGCGTTCCGGTGAGGGTGGAGTTTTGTCCGGAAGCGAGTAGCGCAAAGGCGAAGAGCACGCTGGCGATCGGCACACCGAGCATGGGTGAAAGTAGTTTGTAGGCATCTTGAATTTCCGCCACGCCGTGTTGACCGCGGGTGTGAAATGTCGCGGCGGAAACGACGAGGATAGCGGCGTTGATGAAGAGTGCGAACATGAGCGCGACGGTGGAATCGAGCGTGGCAAACTTGATCGCTTCTGCTTTGCCAGCGGAGTTCTGTTCGTAGATCCGCGTCTGCACGATCGAGGAGTGAAGATAAAGATTATGCGGCATGACGGTGGCACCCAGAATTCCGATGGCGATGTAAAGCGCGTCACGATTGCGCACAATCTCGGGGTTTGGAAAAAATCCGCAGGCAAGATCGACAATCTTCGGCTGCGAGAAAATGACCTCGAACAAGAAACAGCCACCAATCATGACGATCAATCCGATGACGAGTGCCTCGATGTAACGAAAACCTTTGTTCTGTAAATACATCACTGCGAGAACATCCAGTGCAGTGATGCAAACGCCGAAAACGAGCGGGATCTTGAACAGAAGATTGAGCGCGATGGCGGAGCCGATGACTTCCGCCAGGTCGCACGCGCAAATGGCGAGTTCACAAAGAATCCAGAGGCCAAACGAAACCGGACGCGAATAATGATCGCGACAGGCTTGGGCGAGATCTCGCCCGGTAACAATGCCGAGCCGCGCACAAAGCGACTGCAGCAGAATCGCCATCAAATTCGAAAGCAAAATGATGCTGAGCAGCATGTAGCCAAATTGGGAACCGCCGGCGAGGTCGGTCGCCCAATTTCCCGGATCCATGTAACCGACGGCGACGAGATAACCAGGGCCGGAGAACGCGAGCAGCTTTCGCCAAAAGCCTGCGTCGCGCGCGATCGGGATAGTGCGATGCACTTCAGGCAAACTTGGCCTCGCCCGCTCGGTCCGCCATCCGCTCGAAACCTGCTCCTCCATCTTCTCAGCGTCCTGAAAATTCGCTCGCGCGCCAGCGGGAAACGTCTTGCGCTCGATGTGGCGGGGCGTGCTCTTTCGTAAACCTAATCATTTTTGCGCCAGCATTCTTTCGAATTTTCCGTTTACCCCAGAATAGAACGGATAGGAGCGATCAGGATTCTTCGGGCTGTAGCGCCAATGTTTGTACATCCAAAGCCACGGCCCCGGCTTTGCGCGCACGACTGGCTCAAATGAATCCCAGCAAGCCTGCGCGATTTCGCGGGGGGTTGCATTCGGCCCCAGGTCAATCGGCGAATGAAAAACAACCCGGTAACGTCCTCGCGGCAATGGCTCGCAATGGGCCGGAATAAGCGCGGCTCCTGAGCGTTGCTGTAACCAGGCGTGAGCGGAAGTGACACTGGTGTGCAATCCGAAACACCGAATGGCGACGGCAGCGGCGCCCGGGAATACGGTCAGATCGACCAACATCGCTGCAGTGCCGCCGCGGCGCAGGGTCTTGAAAAGTCGTAGAATTCCCCCGGTGCGCGTGGTGAAGGAATGGCCGGACTGTTCGCGCCAGCGGCGGAAAATTGGATCGAGCAACGGATTCTTGAATTCCTGCGCCACAATCGTTCCGGTGCGTCCAAAAAACCCGCAGCCCAGACTGAGCCATTCGAAATTGCTATAGTGATAGCAGACAACAATCCCGCTTTGATTCGGCGCAAGGGTGGGATATTTCTCCAAGTCGATGTAACGGAGGAAGTTTTCGCGGGTAAGCCGCGGGCTCCACATTAGATCGAGCATGGTCTGGGCGAAATGCTGATAAGATTCGCGAATGATGCGGTGTTTTTCTGCAGCCGAATATTTTTGGCCAAAGGCGCAGTCGAGATTCGCCAGGGCAATGCTGCGACCATAACGATCCAGTAGTGAGGCGAGGGCGCCGAACATTTTCGCCAGCGCGACGAGGACAGGCCGCGGCAAAAGGGGCACGAGCCTGGCCGCAATCAACAGGCCGATGTGCTCCAGGCGATAGCGCAATTTTTTCCACGCTCGTTTCATAAATAGGTCAGATAAAGCCGAGTCGCGTTGGCGTAATTTTGTGCGAACGTACTTGGCCGCCGTGCAAGGTTCGCGCGGCCGCATCTTGTGAAAAGCGTCCTTTTCGTTTGTACTGGTAATGTTTGTCGCAGTCCCATTGCGGAAGGTCTTTTTCGCCGCCTCCTAGGAAATCGCAAGGACATTGAAGTGGCCTCGGCTGGGGTTCATGCGGTGCGCGGGCAGCCGCCGAGTTCGCACGCGATTGAGGTCTGCGCAGAGGAAGGCGCCGAAATCAGCAATTTGCGGAGCCAGCCGTTGACCGGCGCATTAGTCGAACGCGCGACCCACATTTTTGCCATGACTGGAGCGCATGTCGAAGCGATCCAGATGCTTTTTCCAAATGCAGCCGATAAGACTTTTCTGTTGCGCGAGTTTGAAGAAGCGGGCGCAACCTGCTGGCGTGATGTCTCCGATCCCATCGGACTCGGGCGCGATGTTTATAATAGTTGCGCAGAGACGATTAAAAACGCCTTGCCCAGCGTGCTCGCGTTTGTAGAAGAGAGCGAAGTAGCCGTGCGCTCCAGCGGGCGAAGTGGCGGTGCTTCCACTTATCTGATGAGCGATCTTCCGCATTCGACTGAACCGAGTTTAGGCGCGCCCAGCGGCGGTCTGCGCAAAGTCGACTTGGAAATTTATGACGCAGTCGCGGCCGAAGAGAAACGGCAGCGTGAAAATATCGAGCTGATCGCGTCGGAAAATTTCACCAGCCGCGCAGTCATGGAAGCGCAAGGAAGCGTGTTGACCAACAAATACGCCGAAGGTTATCCCGCGAAACGCTGGTACGGGGGCTGCGAAAATGTCGATACTGTCGAATCGCTCGCGATCGATCGAGCCAAGCGATTGTTCGGCGCAGAACACGTGAACGTGCAGCCACACAGCGGCTCGCAGGCGAACATGGCAGTCTATTTTTCGATGCTGAAAGTAGGCGACAAGATTTTAACGATGAACCTCGCCCACGGCGGTCATCTCACCCATGGGCATCCGGCAAACTTTTCCGGGAAATTTTATCAAGTTACACATTACGGCGTAGCTGAGAAAACCGAGCAGATCGATTACGACGCCCTCGAAAAGCTGGCCAACGAAACCAAGCCGGCGATGATCACGGCCGGCGCATCGGCTTATCCGCGCACGCTCGATTTTCCGCGTTTGCGTCACATCGCCGATGCCTGCGGGGCGCTCCTTTTCATTGACATGGCGCACGTCGCCGGGCTAGTCGCGGGCGGCCAGCATCCCAGCCCGATTCCACACGCGCAATTTGTCACCACCACAACCCACAAAAGCTTGCGCGGCCCCCGCGGTGGTATCGTGTTATGCCGGGAGAAATACGCGAAACAGATCGACTCGATGGTTTTCCCGGGCATTCAAGGTGGCCCGCTCATGCACGTGATCGCAGCGAAAGCGGTTTGTTTTCACGAAGCATTGCAGCCACAGTTTCGCGAGTATCAAAAGCAGGTGGTGACGAATGCGAAAGCGCTCGCTGCCGGTTTGAGCAAACACGGCTATCGCATCGTCAGCGGTGGCACTGATAATCATCTGATGCTGGTGGACCTACGCCCCAAGGAAATTAATGGAAAACAAGCGCAGGAAGTTCTCGATCGGGCAGGCATCACGGTAAACAAGAATGCGATTCCTTTCGACACTTATCCGATCTTCAAGCCGGGAGGGATTCGTGTCGGGACCCCGGCCGTGACCACGCGCGGAATGCGTGAGGAAGAAATGCTGGAGATTGCCGATCTCGTTGCCGAAGCGCTGCAAAATCGCGATGATAATGCCGCGCTCGAACGGACCCGCGGAAAGGTACGCGAGCTTACACGGAGATTCCCGCTGCCGAATTAGGCCAGGAACACAGGCCTTCTGGCCTGTGCGCACAGCGGAGTTACACTCCGCTGAACGCTGCAAATGCGGAGGCATCACCGAAATTACAACAGCGGACAGAATGTCCGCTGGGCGCACCGACTGAAAGTCTGTGTTCCGACGCTTGTCATTCCGAGCGAAGTCGAGGAATCTCTAACTATTCTCGTCGGAAAAATTTAGAGATGTCTCGACTTCGCTCGACATGACAAAGGCTACTGAACAAACAAATCCGCTGCGCGAGGGTTTAAGCACGCGCGCCGTGCCGCAGCCGTGTGCGATTGTCATCTTCGGCGCCACCGGTGACCTGACCCACCGGAAATTGATTCCAGCGCTGTACAATCTTGCCGCCGATGGAGAATTGCCACCAGCGGTGACCGTCGTCGGTTTCGCCCGTCGCCCTAAAAGCGACGATGAATTCCGCAAGGAACTTGCGGAAACCACTAAACAATTTTCGCGTCAGGATGTTCGCGAAGATATTTGGAAGACTTTTTCGCAATCGCTTTTCTACCATCAAAGCGAGTTCGAAGATGAATCGGGATACCAATCGATCGCCAAACGTCTCGATAAGATCGACGAAGAACGCGGTACCCGCGGCAACCGTTTGTTTTATTTCGCGGCCGCGCCGGAACAATTCGAGCCGATCCTAAAAAATCTTAAAGCCGCCGGACACAATAAAGCGAAGGAAGGCAGCTGGGCTCGGGTCATCATCGAAAAACCTTTCGGCCGCGATCTTGCTTCCGCGCAAGAATTAAATCGGGTCGTGTCCGATGCCTTCGCCGAAGATCAAACTTACCGCATCGATCATTTTCTCGGGAAGGAGACGGCGCAGAACATTCTCGTTCTCCGTTTCGCCAATGCGATTTTCGAGCCGATCTGGAACGCGCGCTACATCGATCACGTCCAGATCACCGCCGCAGAAACACTCGGGGTAGAAGGGCGCGCCGGGTATTACGAAACCGCCGGCGCCTTGCGCGACATGGTGCAGAACCATTTGCTGCAGCTTCTTTGCCTCGTCGCAATGGAAGCGCCCACCGATCTCAGCGCCGACAGTATTCGCGACGAAAAAGTGAAAGTTGTTCGTTCCTTGCGTCGTTACCGCGTGGATGACATCGCGAAGCTGGTCGTGCGCGGTCAATACACCAGCGGCGCGATCAATGCCGAGAATGTTCCCGGTTACCGCGAGGAAGAAAAAGTGGATCCGAAGTCCGAGACCGACAGTTTTGTTGCTCTGCGGTTAAGTGTCGATACCTGGCGCTGGTCAGACGTTCCCATCTATCTGAGAGTCGGAAAACGGCTGCCAAAATCTGCCACGGAAATTTCGGTGCATTTCAAGAAAGCACCGATGGTTCTATTTAATCGCGATAGCACCGAGCACGATCAAAATGTGCTCGTCATTCGCATTCAGCCTGACGAAGGAATTTCGTTGCGGATGATGGCAAAAATCCCAGGAACGAGTCTGCGCATCGAGCCGGTAAAAATGGATTTCCATTACGGCACCAGTTTCGGCAAAGCCAGCCCGGAGGCGTACGAACGTCTGCTCCTCGATGCCATGAGCGGCGACGCCACCCTCTTCGCTCGCCGCGATGAGGTGGAGGAAGCATGGGCATTTATCGACACGATTGAACAGGCCTGGACGGAGAAAAACGCGCCGTCATTAACATTTTATCCTGCCGGCTCGTGGGGACCGGAAGAAGCCGACGAACTTCTCGCTCGCGATGGCCGAGCGTGGAGGCGATTATGAAGCTATTCGACAACGACGCGTGCCCACCGAATCTTCGACGCGTGCCAACGCGATTCGGAGGGACGAGCTTCCGCTCGTTCCCGGACGCGCAGAAGCGCGTCCCTCCAAGGAAAACCAAATCGCAGCGACAACCTCTACCCAATTAATGACGGATGCCTGCTGCCGCTGAAACTGTTTCGCTCGGTCTCCCAGTCGCGATCGATCGCATCGACCGCGAGTTAAAAAAACTTTGGAGCGAAGGCGAAGGAGCGATGACACGGGCGTCGCTGATGAATCTCGCGGTCTACAGCGAAGAGCCCGGATCCCTCACCCGCAACACCCAGTTACTGGCCCGAATCACCGAGAACCACGCTTGTCGGGCAATTGTTATTGGGGCCGATCCCCGCGCTAAAAACGATCGGATGGAGGCATGGATTAGCGCCCACTGCCACCTTAGTCGCGCCGGGACCAAGCGAGTTTGCTCGGAACAGATTTCATTTCTACTCGAAGGCGCAATGGTCAAGCTGCTCCCGAGCATTGTTTTTTCCCAGCTCGATTCCGATCTCCCGCTCTATCTTTGGTGGCAATCGGAATTTGCCGAGCCGATGGACCCGCAGCTTTGGTCGTGGATTGATCGATTGATTTACGACAGCCAATCGTGGCGCGATTTCAACGCCCAGATACGCTTGGTCGAGATGGCGCAGCGCGAAGCCAAACAACGCATCGTGCTCTGTGATTTGAATTGGACTCGACTCGTTCATTTCCGTCTCGCTTTCGCCCAGTTTTTCGATCATCCGGGCTCGCATCATCATTTCCGTGAAATCAAAAATGGCTCGATCATCTTTGGTAACGGATTTCGCTCGACCGCAATTCTTTTTGTCGGATGGCTCGCGGCGCAACTCGGTTGGGAGATTCGGAGTGAGAAAAACGCCGGACCAATTGAATTGGGAAACTCCGACGGAGAAACGGTGCGGATCCAATTACAGGAAAAAGGCGACGACGCGCCAATTGCATCCTTTACCGCACAATCGCACGGGATCGAATTCCAAGTAACGCAAGCAGATTGCGGCGATCTACTCGAAGTCTGTCGCAGCAAATTAGGCGAAGTTCCCGCTCGCCAGGTTTTGCCATCGTCGGAGAACGATCCGGTCAAATTAATGAGCGAAGAGCTGATGCGGGGCGGACCGCACCATGTTTACCTTCGCGCAGTTGAGAAAGTCCGCGAGCTGCTGTAGGCGGTCGTCCTCAAAACGTACTTTGTCATTCCGAGCGAAGTCGAGGAATCTCTAACTATTCTTTCTCAGGAGAAACCAGAGATGTCTCGACTTCGCTCGACATGACAAAAGTGAGACCCTGCCGGTGGCGACAATCGCAGCTACAACCCAAAAATCTGCCGCAGCGCGCGGACGTTCTTCTCGATCGAAAAAATTTCTTCCGCGCGCTTGCGACCTCGGCCACCAAAAGATCGCGCGAGCTCAATGTCGTTAATCAACCGGCTGAGCGCATCGGCCGTCGCAGCAGGGTCATTTTGGGCCACCAGCAGTCCCGTTTCACCGTCGCGAACCATTTCCGAAATCCCGCCAATATTGGTCGAAACAACCGGCAAGGCTGAGGCCATCGCTTCCATTACGACGGTCGGCAGGTTATCCATTGCACCATCGGGATCGATCCGGCATGGCAGTGCGAGAACAGTCGCCTTGCTCAAGTGCGCTGCGATTTCGGCTTGCGTTTTTGGGCCAGCTAGATGCACGTGCTCGCGCAAATCCTGCCGATGGATGCGCGCCTGCAATTCCCCTACCAGCGGTCCTTCACCGATAATTTCGCAGCGGAATCCGTGGCCGCGTTGTCGCAGCAAAGCACAGGCGTCGATCAGGGCATCAAAACCTTTTTTGCTGATCAGACGGCCAATGGAAAGAATAAGCGGCGGCGGCTCGAATTGCGCTGGCTTAAATTGGGCGCAGTCAATCCCGTTATAGATCCGATGCACCCGCCGCGCGTTTTCGGGAAGGCGTTCCCGCAGCTGATTCGCAGCAAAGTCGCTGACCGCGATGACGGCAGTGGCCGATGAGAGGATTTTGGATAACCCGATCTCGAAATTGGCGGGAACAAAAATATCGTTGGCATGAACAGTGACGCTGTAATCGATCCCGAAGAATTTCTTCATCCAGAACGCGGTTCGGGCGGCCATGCCTGCGAAATGGGTGTGCACATGCCGGACACCGAGTTTCTGCAAATGCGTTCCGATGTAAGTCGCTTGATGGAGGCGAAGTGAGTCAGGTTTTCCGCGCCATCCGTGTAAAATTCTTCGCATCGGCTTTGGCAAACTGGTTGCCGCCTCATTTGCAAGGCGGGCAAAAGCGTCGCCCTCTGGCAACTGATGCACTCTCGAGATGATCGCGCGGTCCCACGTGGTTTCGGGGCCGAAGTCCGGTCCGCGCAGCGAGAAAATTGCGGGGCGGATGCCCTGTCGGAAAAGCTCGGCAATTTCCCGATAGCAAAAGGTTTGGGAAAATTTCGGGAACCGTTCAAAAACGTAGGCGAGCACCTCCCGATTTAACGCGCTCCGGCCTGATTGCCAACGCCGGCGAGGCACGAAATCCGCTTATATATAAGTTAGACGCGCGTCCTGCATGACTTTTGCTGTAGTCAGGCTCGTGCCCCGTCGCGATTTCTTCTCCTTTTGCACGACACTCCGGCCGATTGAGCTGAAGGCCCTCGGCGAACTGTCGCACGTGCGGCATTTGCAAAAAGGCGAATTGATCTATACCACCGGCGAGCTCGCGGAGGAAGTCTACAGTGTTAATCGGGGCGTCGTTGAGGTGATCCAGCTCATTCCCGGCGAATCGGACGAACGCAGTTTCGTGACTCGCGGCGATATTTTCGGTGTCGCTGACGCCCTGGGCAAAATGCCGCGCTCACGTTCGGCGCGGGCCCAGGAAATCGTCAGCCTGCAATGTTTCAACCGGGAGAATTTCGTCGCCATCTCGCAACGGGTCCCGTCGTTTCTCCTTTTCTTGTGCGAGCAAATGGCACACCGGCTCAATCAGGTTCGTGCGGGCAAGGGACCAGGCGGATCTCAGAAACTGAGCGGAAGTCTGGCGAACTTCGATTTGATTACGGTCCACCAAACCATCATCAGCTCCGGACAAACTGGCGAGCTTGAGGTGTTGAACGAACACAACGAACGGATAGCCACGTTCTATTTTCAAGGTGGCGCGCTTCGTAGCGGTCAATTTCAACAGCTCACCGGCGAGGAAGCATTCTGGCAGCTCTTCCTGAGCGACGATATTCCCGGGAGTTTTTCCTTCGCCTCCGGAGTGCAGCCAATTACCGATTGCCTGCAATCGGTCGAGATCACTCAATCTCCAAACGATATGCTGATTACCGCGATGCGGCATCGCGACGAGTTTCACAATCTCAAGAAAACAACGCCTGACCCCAACACGCTCCTGCAACGGCTGGCCCCAAGTTTTGAATGGCCGCCCGATGCAGAACCGGAGCTGAAGCCGTTGGCGGAACGAATTTGGAACTACAGCTTTGATCGCCGCTTCACTATTAATGAGCTGTTTCGCCAGAACGCGGTTTGTGAATTGAAAATCTATCTCGTGGTTTCCGAGATGTTGCGGATTGGGCAAATCGCAACCGTTCATCCCACGCCGCAACTGGCGAAGGCGTCGTGAAAAAAATCCCCCTTTTTTTGTTCGTCGCCCTAATCGCGCTGACTCATGGAAGTTGCTCCTACCTTACATCCAACGGTCGCCATCAGGCCGCATATGCCCGTTATATTAGGCACTCCAGCTACAACCGGATGAAGCTACAACGAAAGCTCTCCAGTTCGCCGAAAATTCAGACGCCGCGCATGCAAAGCGAACCAACAGTCGCGACTAGCACCGGCCCGGAATCTGTTACCACGAGCGCGGAACAAGCCGCATCGGAAAACTAGCCGGCATCCCGCTGCACCGGAATCGGTCGGCCGGCATCATCGACCGCGACGCAAACGAAAACGCCGCGCGTCACCAGGATTTGCCGGCCGTGTTCCCGGAAGCGTTCGACCCAAACCTCCACCGGGATGGTCATTGATGTGCGGCCAATTTTTTCCACCCAGGCATAACACGCAACCGTATCCCCTACTCCTACCGGTTGCAGGAAGGATAAACCTTCCATCGCGACAGTAACCACGCGCGCTTTCGCTGTTTTCGAAGCGAGAATGCCGCTGCCGAGATCCATTTGCGACATCAACCATCCGCCAAAAATATCGCCATTGGGATTTGTGTCCGCCGGCATCGCGATGGTGCGAATGACCAATTCGCCTTTCGGTTTTTCGGGCGACTGCATGTTGAGTGGTCACCTTATAACCGGTCATCCCGAGCGAAGTCGAGGGATCCCGATGAGCTAGCTTTAAGATTTCTGGGCTCTGTCTGTAGCGGCGCTCTAAAAGCGCCGAAATTTTTCATGCGCCCGGCGGTCATAGACGCCGCTATAGGATTTAACGTGAATCACGGCTACAAAATCAGCATGCAATCGCCGTAGCTGAAAAATCGATACCGCTCCCGCACCGCTTCTTCATAAGCGCGCAGAATAAATTCGCGCCCGGCAAATGCGCTTACCAGCATGAGCAGGGTCGACCGCGGCAGGTGAAAATTCGTCAGTAAAACATCGACCACTCGAAACTTGAATGGCGGATAAATAAAAATATTCGTCTCGCCTTCGCTCGCTTGAATTCCTCCAAGGCTGCGCTGAACCGATTCCAAGACCCGAACGGTTGTTGTTCCGACCGCGACGATGCGCTTTGCTTTCGCGATGGCCTCGGCTGCATCCGGAGAGATCGAAAATCGCTCTGGATGCATTTGATGTTGAGTGATGTCTTCCACTTTGACCGGACGAAAAGTTGCCGTCCCGACATGGAGGGTGATGAAAACGTGCGGAAGAGTGCCCAGAATTTGCGGCGTGAAATGCAGTCCGGCCGTTGGCGCCGCCAGTGAGCCCTCGTATTTCGCGAACACCGTTTGATAGCGCGCTTCATCTTCGGCCCTGTAGCGGCGGTCTACCTGTCGCGCCGTAGCTGCGCGAAGGCGGATCACCGCCGATCGCTTGATATATGGCGGCAGAGGCATCGCACCGCCGTGCTGAAGATCGATGTCGTCAGACATCACGATTTCCCGTGAGCCATTGGCAAAAATGTCGCCCGGTTCCGCGTGCACTCCTTGAATAAAGGCGGCTGCGCCTTTTCCAAATTTGCGGTTCGGCTTTACCAACGCTTTCCAACGACAAGGCGCAACCTTTTCCAGAAATAAAAACTCGAATTTTCCGTCGTCGGAAAAATGACGCGCCGGGAGAACGCGCGAGTTATTCAAAACGAGTAGATCGTCATGGCGCAGGAATTTTCTGAGATCAACAAAATGCGCATGTTCGATTTTCTTCCGTTCGCGATGTAACACCATCATGCGCGAATCCTCCCGGCGCGGCAGTGGATGTTGCGCAATCAATTCGCGCGGCAGTTCGTAATTGTAATCATTTAGCCGCCTGCTCACGCTTCATCATGAAAGGATTTGATCGAGCGCGCAAAGGTGACATCATCAGCCGTGCTTCAGCCCGCGCTTTCCCTCGTTCTCGAAGCGCTCAGGGAAATTCGCGATTCCCGGGAGAAACCATTCCGCGTTTCCCGCGCGACGCTTAACCGATTGCTTGAGTCTCGACCGGACCACAACGTTGCCGATATTGCGGCGAAAGCCGCGGCGCTCGGGCAGGTTCGCGATCGCGTCTGCGTTTGTATGAAGTGTCCGCACCTCGCGCGGAGCCGCACCCAAACCGTTTTCGGTGTCGGTAATCCGGATGCGGAGTTGATGTTCATCGGTGAAGCACCAGGCGCGGATGAAGATGCGCGCGGCGAGCCCTTCGTGGGCCGGGCCGGTCAATTGCTCACTCGCATCATCGAGACGATGGGCCTTAGCCGCGACGAGGTTTACATCGCAAATATTTTAAAATGCCGTCCCGACATGCCGAAGGGCGTGTCCGGAAATCGTCCGCCGACGCCTGAAGAAATGCGGACCTGCATCGGCTATCTGATTGAGCAAATCGAAATTATTCAACCACGCGTGGTGGTCGCGCTGGGGGCAACCGCGGTGGAAGGTTTGCTCGGAGCGCGCGGCGTAATGCGTGAGTTGCGTGGTAAATGGCAGTCCTATCACGACACGCCTCTCATGATCACCTATCACCCGTCGTATTTGCTGCGGAACCAATCGCCGAGTGAGAAACGCAAAGTGTGGGAAGACATGATGACGGTGCTCGAAAGGCTCGACCGCCCGATTAGCGAGAGACAGCGAAATTACTTTCTCTGAGCTTGGCTTCTTCTGTAGCCGCGGTCTATGACCGCCGAAAATCGATCGAATCTGTGATCAGATGATAGCCGCGGCCAACGACGGCGGCTAGAACTCGCCAACACGTTTCGCGAACCGTTTTCCTTGTCATTCGTACCGTCCCGAGCTCCGAACGCTTTTGGGGTTAGGGACCCCGCTTTTGTGGCCCCGCGGAGCGTCGCCCAACCAACAATCGTCGCCGTGAATTGGCAGGGCGAGACTCTGTCGAGCCAGGGCTGAAGCGTTAATTCGACAATCCGAATGCCACGTCGCTGCTACAGTTTTGCCCGCGCCCGTCGCAACCGGCTTTGACTTGCAAGCGTGATCGTGGTCGACGCGATCATGCCGCGCACTGCACTGCGCGGAACTTTCACCCGCGTACGCACAGCTTCCAATCCGCTTTCCTCGATCAGCGAGAGCGTCCGTACTCCGATCATTGCCGGCAGAACCGTCGCTACGCGCACTCGCGGCGGATTGATCGCAATGGAATATTCCAGCCCCGCGTCCAAACCAGCGCGCGCTTCCGCCACCCAGCGCAGATAAATTGACAGAAAGTCAGCCGGTGCGTTCAGTAGATCGGACGCCGAAAGGTTAGCAGCACGCAATTCGTCCTCCGGAAAGTAACAGCGACCAGCGCGCAAATCGCTTCCCGCATCGCGCAAAATATTTACTAACTGCAACCCCCGGCCATAATCCCTTCCCAGCTCGAGCATGTCCGCTTCGTCCCGTGCCGTGAAACTCTGCACTTTGCGGAAACAAATGCGCGTCCAAAATTCGCCCACGCAACCGGCAACCAAATAAGTGTAGTCCCGCAATTCGTCCGCATTGGCCACCGCCGTCAGTCCTCCACGCCATCGTGTCAAATCCTGTCGCTGACCACGCGTGATGATCGCGAGCAATTCGCGAACATCGCGCTGATCTTCCGGTGAAAGATTTTCCAGCGCTCGCAAAACCGCCTCCGCCGATTCCAGCAACGTCTTTTCCCCTTCCGTCATCCCGGGCGACTCGTCATACCGTAGCCCAGCGGAGGCGGAATCCGCCAGTCCGGCTCGGATCGAGGGATCCTGCGGCGAAGCGAGCACCTCCCCTAGTTCCCTTCCGATCGCTTCATCTTTCCCGGCAATTCCCGCCGCGAAGCGATCCAGCAATTCGATTCGTTTTTCAACAGCAACGGTACTGCTATCGGCAATGGTGTCGCTCGTTCGCGCCAGCAAATAGGCCAGGGCGACTGGTTCCCGCAGCGCACGTGGCAGTAAGCGAATCGAAATATAAAACGAACGCGAAACCGGTTTCAGCAATTCGAGCTCGTTCACAGACAAAGGTTGCTCAGCTCGATCCGATCCGCGAGATGTAACTGTGGAAGCATCGAATGATTTACGATTCTGTGAACGAAACTGAGACGCACACCTCAAACCTGATCCGGCATCTTTACGTTCATTTTCCATTTTGCGCGCGCATTTGTCCTTACTGTGCTTTCTACAAGACGCGCGGGAACGCAGCGGAGGTCGCACGTTTTTGCGAGGCGCTCGTCTTCGAAGCGACGCGAGTTGCGGAAAAATTTCCCCTGACGCTGGAAACAATATTCTTCGGCGGCGGCACGCCGACCGTTCTCAGCACGGCTCAATTGAAGAACTTGCTCGAGCTATTTCACGAAATTTTCGATCTCGGCGCATTGCGCGAATGGAGCATTGAGGCAAACCCTGGGAGTGTCTCGGCAAAGAAAACGGCAACGTTACGCGAGTCCGGGATCAATCGTATCAGCCTCGGCGTGCAAAGTTGGGACAACCAGCTTTTGAATTTGATGGGCCGCGAGCATGACGCGACTCAGGCGGAAGAGTCATTTCGGATTTTTCGCAGCGCTGGATTTTCCAACATCAGCATCGACTTGATGTTTGCATTACCCGGGCAAACGGAAACGCAATGGCGCAATTCATTGCAGAAAACGATCGAGCTCCAGCCCAAACATATTTCTACCTATTGCCTTACCTACGAAGAGGACACTGAGTTTCTCGCGCGATTCGCACGTGGCGAATTCGCTGTTAACGATGAAACCGAAGCACGCTTTCTTGACTTGGCGATGACGACGCTCGAGAGCGCTGGCTACGAGCATTACGAGATTTCAAATTATGCGCGTCCGGGATTTCGCTCCGAGCACAATCGGGCTTACTGGCGCGGCGCGGACTATATCGGGATCGGTCCAAGTGCGTTTTCGACGCGCGGATTCGAGCGCTGGCAGAACATCGCCGATCATAATGAATACGCCCGGCGCCTGTTCGCCAACGAATCACCGATCACGTCGATCGAAAAATTAACTCCCGCAATGAAACGGATCGAGCACATCGCGCTCGGTCTGCGGACGGGTGAGGGAATTGTCGTCGATACGATCGATCGAAATCAGGCAGAGGAATTGATCAGCGACGGATTGCTCTCGCGCCAGGCAAATCGCGTCGCTCTGACTCGCGCCGGAAAATTGCTGGCCGATTCCGTCGCCGAAGAGTTGTTGTAGCCGCCGGCAATCCCTCCGGGTAGCACCGGCTTCTGCGGAGGCACGAGATTCTTCTCGCCCTGGACGTGCAGAAGCACGTCCCTGCAAAGAATCACACCCCGCCGTAACGGCGTTGCCGTTTCGCGAAATCGTCAACCGCTGCACACAAATCTTTCTTCGTGAAATCCGGCCATAGCTTTGGCGTCACATACATTTCGGTATAAGAAAGCTGCCAGAGCAAAAAATTGGAAATCCGCATCTCACCAGAGGTGCGAATCAGCAGGTCTGGATCAGGATAATACCGGGTGTAAAGATGTTTGCTGAACATCTCCGGATTAATCATCGCTCGATCAATGTGGCCGGCTTCGACTTCGCGCAGCAAACTGCGAATTCCATCGATGATCTCGTCGCGGCCACCGTAACTGAGCGCGAGAACGAGGGTAAGCCCAGTGTTCGAGGCCGTGCGTTTGATCGATTCGTGCAATCGCTTCTGGCAGTTGTCCGGTAAATCGGTCAGTCGTCCGATTGCCTGTAGCCGGACATTTTTCTCGATTAGCTCTGGCGTTTTATCCTTTAAAAATTTCTCGAGCAACCGCATCAACGCGAAGACTTCGCTTTTTGGTCGCTGCCAGTTTTCCGCGGAGAAGGCGTAGAGCGTAAGGTACGCCACCTTCAATTCGCCGCAGCCTTCCACACATTCGCGCACCGCGTCCGCCCCTTTCTCGTGGCCCTTGATCCGCGGTAAACCACGCTGCCTGGCCCAGCGACCGTTCCCATCCATGATGATGGCGATATGTCGCGGAATGATTTTTGGCGTCGCCATCCTCAAAGCATAATCGTTTCCGCGCGCGTCGGCCCAACACTAACGATTGTTAGTTTCGCGCCTGTTAATGCCGAGATTCGTTTCAGGTAATCGCGCGCTCGCTTCGGCAGATCGGCAAATTTCCGGGCCGATCGCGTCGATTCAGACCAGCCCGGCATGCTCTCATAAATCGGTTCGCAATTGTTCCATTGCGCGGAATCGCACGGTGGCACATCGAGACGCTTGCCGTTCAAACGATAGCCAATACAAATCGAGATCGGATTCACTTCATCGAGACCGTCGAGGTTGGTGATGGCGAGCTCATCAATCCCATTGATCATCGTAGCGTAATGCGTCGCCACGGCATCGAACCAGCCGCAGCGCCGAGCCCGCCCGGTTGTCGCCCCGAATTCGCGTCCCATTTCGTGCAATCTTTCCGCAAAAACCGCGTCTTCCGTCGGCAATGGGCCTTCGCCCACCCGCGTTGTGTACGCTTTCATCACCCCGACCACCCGATCCATTCGATGCGGGGGAACGCCCGAGCCGGTACACGCGCCCCCGGCGGTGGTATTCGATGATGTCACGTAGGGATAGGTCCCGTGATCGATATCGAGAAAAGTTCCCTGCGCGCCCTCAAACAAAATTTCGCGCCCGCTCTGCAAAGCGCGATGCAAATAAACCACCGTGTTCGCGACAAACGGCGACAGCGCCGCGCCCGCCGCTAAATATTGCTGGTTCACTTCGCGAAAATCATTCGGCCTCGCCCCCAGCGCGCGCAGGATGGCGTTGTTCTCGCGCATTTTCGCTTCGAGTTTTTTTGAAAAGAGCATGGGCTGCATCAGATCCGAAACCCGCAAACCAGTGCGCGCCGCCTTGTCGCCGTAGGCTGGACCAATTCCTCGTTTCGTCGTGCCGATTTTCGCTACCCCTTTCCGCAGCTCACGCCGTTCGTCCAGGGCGCGATGGTATGGCAGAACCAGATGGGCAGCGTCGCTTACCAGAAGATTGCGCCCAATGCGGACGCCTAACTTCTCCAAACCCTTAATCTCTTTCACCAGCGCGACCGGGTCGACTACAACGCCGTTGCCAATCACGCAAACTTTGCTGCGCCGCAAAATCCCCGACGGAATCAAATGCAAAATATATTTCTTGCCGCGATGAATGACAGTGTGGCCGGCATTGTTCCCACCCTGGCTGCGCACCACGATATCGGCATCGGCGGTAAGCACGTCGATGATCTTCCCCTTCCCTTCGTCACCCCATTGCGCGCCGATCAGGATCGTGTTGGCCATGACTTTTTGGGCAAAATTTTGTCCCGATGCGCTCGGTCGAGGCATTCGGGACTTGCGTCACAGGATAAGAGCAGCGGCGTGCCGCGCAAGACCATTCTGGACATGCGGCACGATAATGAGGTATCTGAACAAAATATGCGTACCATCCTACTGATCATTCTGCTGCTGTTATTAATTGGCGCATTGCCGACCTGGCCCTATAGCTCGGGCTGGGGTTATTATCCGGGCGGCGGTTTATTGCTTCTGATAATCTTAATCCTGGTCCTTTGGCGGGCGTAGCGCGTCTGTTTCTGCATTTCGGGAGCGTCGGCTTCCGCTACATTCGGCATCCCTGCCGAATGATGAGTCATTTACTTCGCCACCACTCGCACCACCGGCAACGGAAAACGCAATCGCAGTTCGTCCTGAAGATAAATCTCGACGTGATGCAGCCCAAACTGCTGGAACTGCACCCCGCCAAAGTAATGGACATTCGTGGCGTGTCCTTCCATTTCCTTTAACTCGAAATCCACCTCCGCCTGTGCCAGCACCTGTTGCTCATCCACTCCGATGATGCGCGAGCGCTGCTTGAATCTCCCCGCGCCGCTGCACCAGCGCGACCAAATGCAAAGTCGCATGCAGGTGAT
Source organism: Verrucomicrobiota bacterium (assembly GCA_003220155.1). Lineage (GTDB taxonomy): Bacteria > Verrucomicrobiota > Verrucomicrobiia > Chthoniobacterales > UBA10450 > AV69. Next base: position 17,964 of record QHRO01000023.1, on the reverse strand, counting down.
GGGTAACTGCGGGGCAGGCACGATATTGATCACGCCCACCAGCGTCTGCATGCCATTGAATTCGTGCCGGACATCCTCACATAGCACGCAGCTTTGCAGATCGGGCAGAATCACGTCGGTCGTAGCCATTTCCTCAAATCAAACCGCGCATTAGCAGTGCGAATAATACCACCGCCAAAACAATTCGATAAATCGCAAACGGCGCGAAGCCACGCGCCCGCACCCAGTTCATAAACCAGGCGACAACGCCCAATGCCACCACAAACGAAGCAATTGCTCCAATCATTAGCACTACCCAATTGTGCCCGGTCATGACCAGCGGCGCGAGTCTTGTTTCATCGCTACCGTGCCGCAAGGTCTTGAGCAAATCGTAGCCGGTCGCAACTACCATCGTCGGCATGGAAAGGAAAAACGAAAACTCCAACGCTGCGCTCCGGGAAAGCCCGGCCAACTGCCCGGCCGCGATGGTTGACATCGAACGCGAGGTCCCCGGGAAAACAGCCGATGCAATCTGGGTGAAACCGATCCAGGCTGCCTGCGGCAACGAAATTTCCTCCATTCGCAATGTGCGTGGATTGCGACACAACGCGTCCACCAACCACATGATGACGCCGCCGATGAACAGTGCCCACGCCATCACCCAAAGATTTTCCAGGTTCTGCCCGATTTGTTTTTTCAAAAGAAACGATGGCACCGCGGTGATCACAAAGGCGATGAGGGTGAGCCCGAGTGGATGCGTGAAAAGATTACGCCTTCCACTTTCGCCGCGCGGGAAAGTCGCAAGAAATTTGAGGATCCGATTCCAAAAATAAACCGGCAGCGCCAGGATTGCTCCCAGTTGGATCACGATCGTGTACATCTTCCAATAAGCATCGTGCAGATCGAGATGTAGCAGCGCCTCGACGATCCGGAGATGAGCGGTCGAGCTGACTGGCAAAAATTCCGTTAGTCCTTCGACTACGCCGAGTAAAATGGACAGAAGAAAATCGTTCACTGTGACAGCTCTACCCTCTTGTTCGTGCTTTCGCTACAATCGCAGGAGCGTCATCTTCAGCGTGTCCATGGTCAAAATTAATTTTGATTGGTCCGCAACCGAACCTCATTGTCGCCTTTCGCGATGAAACTCTTCGTTACCGGAATCTGCGGCTTTGTCGGTAGTTCGCTCGCAACCTGGTTTCGTGAGCACCAGCCTTCTTTCAAAATTAGCGGGATCGACAACTTCGTCAGGCCCGGAAGCGAGACGAATCGTTCGATCTTGCGCTCACGAGGAATCTCCGTCCAGCACGGCGATGTTCGAAACGCCTCGGACTTCGAGAACCTTCCCGCGGTTGATTGGGTAATTGATGCCGCTGCTAATCCCAGCGTCCTCGCCGGAGTAGACAATCAGAGCAGCTCGCGGCAGGTGATCGAACACAACCTCTACGGAACGGCAAATGTCCTTGAATATTGCAAACGCGTTAAAGCAGGCCTGGTTCTCCTGAGTACCAGCCGTGTCTACTCTATTCCTGCGCTGGCAGGGTTGCCGTTAATCAAAGGCAACCACGCTTTCGAGTGGGATAAAGCCGCCGCTCCGGTCCAGGGCGCGTCAGCTAACGGGCTGACGACGGAATTCTCAACTTCACCTCCGGTTTCACTCTATGGCAGCACCAAGCTGGCTTCCGAGTACCTGGCTCTGGAATACCAACACAGTTTCTCTTTTCCATTATGGATTAATCGCTGCGGCGTTATCGCGGGAGCAGCTCAGTTTGGAACCGCAGAGCAAGGGATTTTCTCTTACTGGATACATGCCTACTCGCAAAAGCGCCCGCTGAAATACATCGGGTTTGATGGCTCGGGCCGGCAGGTTAGGGACGGGCTTCATCCCAACGATTTGGCCGAGCTTGTCGCACAGCAAATAGAATACTCTCAGAAACCGGAAGCCATGACGTTCAACGTCGGAGGGGGCGCCGCTAACGCCATGTCTCTGGCGCAACTTACAAGCTGGTGCGCGGAGCGTTTCGGAAAACATTCGCTCGAATCCGATCTGACCCCGCGTTCTTTCGATGTTCCGTGGCTGGTGATGGATAATCGACAAATCGCTGCCCAGTTTAACTGGCGTCCAAAGCGTGACCTGCCGTCCATCCTCGATGAAATTGCCAACCACGCGCAATGCAATCCGCATTGGCTCGACCTCTCCTCTGCGCCATGACTGACCCGCTACGAGAGCAACCGCCCCTCCAGCTCCTTAGCGTTGTTATTCCAGCGCGCGATGAAGCCGGATGCATCGCCGCGACGGTGGAACATCTGCACGTCGAGTTACGTCTCAACAACGTTCCTCATGAAATTATTGTTATTGACGACGGCAGCACCGACAAAACCTGGGAGGTTTTACAGGAAACGCAGAAACGGGTAGAAACCTTGCGCCCACTTCAAAATTTGGAAGCGCATGGATTCGGCCGCGCCGTCGTCCTCGGCTTCGACCATGCCAAAGGCGACGCTCTCGTCATCATGATGGCTGATGAATCGGACGATTGCCGTGACGTGGTGCGTTACTGGCAGGTCCTTAACTCCGGTTATGACTGTGTATTCGGCAGTCGCTTTGCCAAAGGTGGTGGTGCCATTGATTATCCCTGGCTCAAACTTTGGATCAATCGCTGCGCTAATTTATTCATTCGCGCCCTTTTTCGCATCAAACCTAACGACATTACGAATGCCTTTAAGGCCTATCGGCGGCAAGTCATTGATGGCTGCCGTCCATTCCTCTCGCCGCATTTCAATTTGACCGTCGAAATCCCGCTAAAAGCGATCGTGCGCGGTTATACCTGGACGGTGATTCCAATTATCTGGCGCAATCGCCGAACCGGCACCGCCAAGCTCAAGATCAAAGAAATGGGCAGCCGTTACCTTTTCATTTGCCTTTATATTTGGCTCGAAAAATACTTTAGCCGAGGCGACTACAAGAAAACAAGTGAACCCAGCGAATAAAGCCCAACTACAGTCACTTTATCAGAATCGTTTCGGCGAGCGCTTGGAATATCGCGACCAAGTATGGGCGACTTTATGCTCGGAGTTTTGGCAACGCTTGGTTCCCGAAGATGGTAATGTTCTTGATCTTGGTTGTGGTTACGGGCAATTCATTAATCATATTCGTTCCCGCTGCAAATGGGCGATGGACCTGAATCCTTCCACCAAACAATACCTGGACAAGTCGGTAACCCTCCTCGAACAAGACTGCTCGACTCGTTGGAACCTGCCCGACCAAGATCTTGATGTTGTTTTTACCAGTAACTTTTTTGAGCACTTGCCCGATAAGGAATCGCTCAACCGAACTCTCCACGAAGCCCATCGCTGTCTGCGTGAAGGCGGCTGCCTTATCGCATTGGGGCCGAACATCAAATGCTTACCGGGAAGATATTGGGACTTTTGGGACCACTCACTTCCGTTGACGGAAAAATCATTGTCCGAAGGGCTACGCGCGACCGGATTTACTATCGAGCAGGCAGTTGCACAATTCTTGCCCTATACCATGGCCACGGGGCCACGCTTTCCTAGGTTCTTAATCGCGATTTACCTGAAGCTTCCTTTCCTTTGGCGGCTTTTCGGCGAACAATTCCTTCTTGTCGCTCGCAAACAATCATCTTGATGAAATACATTTGGCTCGAAAAATACTTTAGTCGCGGCGACTACAAGAAAACAAGTGAACCCAGCGAATAAAGCCCAACTACAGTCACTTTATCAGAATCGTTTCGGCGAGCGCTTGGAATATCGCGACCAAGTATGGGCGACTTTATGCTCGGAGTTTTGGCAACGCTTGGTTCCCGAAGATGGTAATGTTCTTGATCTTGGTTGTGGTTACGGGCAATTCATTAATCATATTCGTTCCCGCTGCAAATGGGCGATGGACCTGAATCCTTCCACCAAACAATACCTGGACAAGTCGGTAACCCTCCTCGAACAAGACTGCTCGACTCGTTGGAACCTGCCCGACCAAGATCTTGATGTTGTTTTTACCAGTAACTTTTTTGAGCACTTGCCCGATAAGGAATCGCTCAACCGAACTCTCCACGAAGCCCATCGCTGTCTGCGTGAAGGCGGCTGCCTTATCGCATTGGGGCCGAACATCAAATGCTTACCGGGAAGATATTGGGACTTTTGGGACCACTCACTTCCGTTGACGGAAAAATCATTGTCCGAAGGGCTACGCGCGACCGGATTTACTATCGAGCAGGCAGTTGCACAATTCTTGCCCTATACCATGGCCACGGGGCCACGCTTTCCTAGGTTCTTAATCGCGATTTACCTGAAGCTTCCTTTCCTTTGGCGGCTTTTCGGCGAACAATTCCTTCTTGTCGCTCGCAAACAATCATCTTGATGAAATACGTCAGGCTCGAAAAATATTTTAGCAAAGGCGACTGCCAAAAGAAATCGAGTGAAGCTGCCGAAACTCGGGCGTTCGTTCTGGCTGTTCTGTTGTCCGGGGATTATTGCCCCGAAAAAGAGGAACGAAGCCGAAGAAGATAACAAGGTTGAAAATATGTAGCGAAAAGTGCAGGAGAAAGAGGCTCAGCTTTAACTCAATCACTAATCAAGTGGGGCCAGGATTTTGATTGTTCCATTGCGCCTAGAAACCGGAGTTTCTCTATCAGCTACGGACGCCGGCTTCTACTCGTAAAACCTTCCCCTTTGTCATCTGATCATAGATCCAGTGATAGGTACGCTCCAAACCATCGCGTAGCTTCGGTGCCAGCTCCCAATTGTAAATTTTTTGGATTAGCGTGTTGTCGCTGTTACGACCATTTACTCCTTTGGGTGCTTTTAGATTGTAGCTCCGTTTTAGTTTTACGCCGCCGATCTCCTCTACAATGTCGACTAGCTGATTGCTACTAACGAGTTCACTACTGCCGAGGTTTAGCGGCTCGACAAAATCGCCGTCCATGATCATCTGTGTACCCTTCACGCAGTCATCAATCCACATGAAGCTGCGCGTCTGATGGCCGTCGTGCCCCAGATCTCACGTATCCCCGGCGGCAGCTGCGCGCCGCGTCGAAAAGAATTTCGCGCGCGCGATCCCGGTCGATGACACTAATTCGCACGCCGAGGGCGTCGATTGTCAGTGCGGTCATTCTAGACTTTTCGCCCGAATTTTTTCTCCAATTCAGCGTGCGAAATTTGGATCATGGTGGGACGGCCGTGGGGACAGCAGTAGGGCAGATCACAAGCGAGCAAATCACGAATTAGTTTTTCGATTTCGGGATAACGCAATGGATCGTTGGCTTTGACGGCGTGACGGCAAACCGTCTTCGCGATCATGTCTTCGCCCAGACGCAGTGGCGAACTGCTGTGGCTGGTTGTTTTCAATTCATCAATCACTTTGCACAAGAATCCCGCGGCATCCGCGACTTCGAGAAACGCGGGCAAGCTATCGACCCGAAAACTGTTTGCGCCGAAACTTTCGATTCCGATCCCCATTTTCTGCAACGTTGCAACGTTGTGCTCGACCCATTCCGCATCGCGCGGCGGCAACGAAAAGATCTGTGGCAAAAGCATGCGCTGCGACGGCACCCCTTGCTCTTCCATTCGCCGGCGCAATTCCTCGAACAAAATTCGCTCGTGCGCGGCGTGCTGATCCACCAAAACGAGCCCATCGGAGTTTTCCATCAGCACGTAAAGCCGGTTAAGCACACCGATGATTTGAAACTGCTGATCGCGTCGCGGTTCGGCTGGCGGCTCAAGGTAAGAGCGATTGACCTCAATCGGCCGCGAATCGCCCTTATCCCCCAGCGGCGGTAGCGATGACGCGGGTTGATGCGGCACCCCAAAACTGGAGGGACGGGCGCTGTCCTGTCCCATTGTTTCCGCCTGGGACGGCGCCGTCGTTATCTCTCCTGGGGTTCGGGACGGCACACGTTCGACCGGCTCAGAGCCGGGGGAGATTGTCCCTGGAACCGGCGCGCTAAATCTTCGCTGCCAATCAGGGCGACCGCTCTCGAGTGTCCTCTGAACCGCCTCGACAACTGCCTCGCGAACTCTGGCAGGATCGCGAAAACGAACTTCGCGTTTTGCCGGATGTACATTCACATCCACCTCGCGCGGGTCGACCTCAACGAACAGGAACGTAATCGGAAATTGTCCGCGCATGAGAGCGGTGTGATAACCTTCGCGTAAGGCCGTGGAGAGCATGCCGCTCTCGATTGCGCGACCGTTAACGAAGACGAATTGCTGCGACCGCGTCTGCCGGCTTACCCCGGCGCGCCCGATCCAGCCCCGAACTTGGACACCACCCCGATCGCGCGCGGAAATTTCCAACAGATCGCCGAGAAGCTCGGCGCCATAGATATCGCGGATCCGGTCGCGCAGCGAGGTCGTTATTGGTAATTGCAGCGCGATTTTATCTTCCCGCACCAGGCTGAACCCGATCGCCGGATGAGCCAACGCCTGGAGAAAAAATTGGTGTTCGATATTTCGCGTTTCTGTCGTTTCGGAGCGGAGAAATTTTCGTCGCGCTGGCACATTGTAAAACAACGAACGCACTTCGATCTGTGTCCCAGGCGCTTCGCCGCCGTCGCGCACTGTTTCGATCCGTCCGCCGTTTACGAGAATTTCCGTGCCGGCGACCGCACCGTGCTCGCGCGTGGTCAGCCGAAAGCGCGAAACACTGGCGATGCTCGGCAACGCTTCACCGCGAAAACCAAGCGTGTTGATGGCGGCGAGATCAGCCGCGGAAGCGATTTTGCTAGTGGCGTGCCGTTCGAGCGAAAGCAGGGCATCATCGCGGTCCATACCATAGCCGTCATCGACTACCCGAATGCGCGACATTCCGCCTCGCTGAATTCCCACCTCGATCGCACGCGCACCAGCATCAATGCTGTTCTCGACTAGCTCCTTTACCACTGACGCAGGCCGCTCCACTACCTCGCCGGCGGCCACCTGGCTGGCGAGAGTTTCGGGGAGAAGTTTAATCCGGCTCATTGGATTCTTGATTTTAGATCCATTCGACTCACTTCGCTCGCAGCCAATTAAGTACACCCATCATGAGTTCATTTGCTGTCCTGAGGAAGCTCCAACCTTTTGGAGATCTCAAGGCAAACTCTCTGACGTTCAGGACATCACATTTGCGGCTCCGCAGAGCGTCGCCCTATCAAGCATCATCACGATCTGGTAGGGCGCCATAGCGTTAATATGCGCGAAAACTGACTCGTAGTGCTGTATAGGATAGGCAGGGTCCGTCGCATCCGCTCGGGATGACGGGGTATGGCCCCGGGTTGTCTCCGATGATTTTTTTCACGCGGCAAGGCAAGGCGTGTGCTGATTGACTTAAGGAGGGTGGATCGTACGTTTCCTGGAGTGAATGATTGAAATTACCGAAAGCGCGGTGCGGCAATTGCGAACACTGGTGGGCGCGGCCGCGGAAAAAGGATTGCGCATCGGGATTGCAAAGGGCGGTTGCTCCGGTCTGCAATACGAGATGACGCTCGGAGCCGCTCGTCCGGGCGATGCCGTGATCGAGCGTGACGGCGTGAAATTTTTTGTCGACCAAGAGAGCGCGCAGTTATTGCGTGGCTCGACCCTGGATTATCGCGATGCCCTCACCGGCGCTGGTTTTCAAATCGTTAATCCGAATGCAGCGCGGACCTGCGGCTGCGGCTCCTCCTTCGAACCGGCGCGCCCACTCTAAAGTGAGTGAACTTCGCTGATGGCACAGGAATTTTTTCGCTACGAAACACCTTACGGCCGTCCCCGGCAGCGGACGAATTATTTCGCCTGGACGCTGGCAATTCTTTTTCTCACCGGCTTCGCCTTCGTAGCCTGGTTGGGAAGTTTCTATGTTTTCTGGCAACCGGAACGGCCTGACAGTTATCGGTTATTAAAGAAACTGCATCGCATTGATCCGCCGCGGCGATTTGAATTAACGGCGGCTCCGGCCGGCGAATTTCTCAATCCCAAACAATTGCATGATCGTTACGCGCCGCTGGGCGAAGCGGAGTTATCCAAGACGAACAGCGAGTTGGCACGCAATTACATTCGTAATTTTCAGCAAGTGCACGGGCTCGTCCCCTACGTTGTCGGTCGCTTCCGTATTATCGACGTCCATCAACTTGGCGCCGCGGACGTTTTCACTTCCGGTATGGTGGCACTCGCTGCCGCCATCGATAACGGGGAGGTGCTGCTCGAGCATGTTTACCCGGCGGATCGGCGCGATATCCCGCTCATGCGCCAAACCCTTGCCCCTGGTCTGGAAATTAAGCTCGAGCGGACACACGATATTTCGGCAGTGATTCACGCCGATCGCAGCGCTGATGGCCGGGTCCTGGTCACGGCGATGCCTTTGCTTTACGGAACCTATACGGTTACTCGCGGCACCGGAACCTTCACTCTGGAGCCTCCGCTGGATCTAAACCTCGCGGCCGGTTGGCCTTTGTTTAAACGCGAGGCATTGCGCGCAGCCGAAGATCGATACGCACAGTTACGTCAAACTGAACCGGCATCGCCTGGATCGATTGCCTTTCCTGGAATCACGCCGAGCGGCACGCCACCCCCGAGCGAGAATCAACTTGTTCGAGTAGAACAGGCCATAGCGATTGAAACGCCGGCAAGCACGCCACCACCGCCGCCATCGAAAGGAGCAAAGCCGACCCCCGTTGGGAAAGCCGGAAGAATCGCGAAAAATCAAAAATCGACAGCGACACCAAGCGCCACGCCGATACAAGTCGCAAAAATCAACAGTCCGGCTCCCACATTATCGACAACGCCGCTGCAAAAGTTCACCGAATCAAGTCCGACCCCAAATCCGAGTGCGACCGCTGCGCTTCCCGCTGATGGCGCCGCGCTGGCCTCGACTGCTGGCGGCGGAAATTGGAAAACGTATCCACCGGGCAAAATGCCGGTTGGCCGTCTCATTGCAGCAGCTGACCTCGGTGCAGTCGCCGATCGCGGTCTTTCCGGAGAACGGACTTATTTGAAAGGGCAATTTGTGGTGAATTTTGCCGATGCCAATAAAGCGGTATTGCGGCCACGCTCGCGCATGCCGGATTCCGTGATGTTTCTCACCGGTGGAAATTCCACTCGAATCATTGTCGAGTATCCGACCGGTTACCTTCCCCCCAAGCCAGGCTCAGTCGTGAGCCGCGATGAGGTTCGTCCCTTCGAGGTTACCGAAGTACGGAAACAAGAAGATGGTCAGCTGAATGTTTTCGCGCGCGAAATCATGCAACCGTAGTGGTAGCACAGCCATCTTGTCCGCCACCGGACGGACTCGCCGTGGCGAGGCTGTGGGGCCAACGGGCATCCTGCCCGTTGATGATTAAGATGCGACCAACTGGAAACATGTCGGCCGAGGGAAGCTGGAAAGCCTAACCCAGATCGAGTTACATTTGCGTGTCGCACCTGCAACACTCAGATGTTAACTCCCCTATTTCTGAGTTGCTTTAGTCATTCGCTGCCACGTCGGTAGATGATCACCTTGCTGTCGCGAATCTCGATTGTGCCGTCCCCGTAAGTGGCACCGTATTCGCCGAGATAATCTCGCAGCGGGCGGGCACGATATTTCCAATCGAGTACGTCTGAAGGCAGGGTCTCGTTGTTGATGGTGATGCCGCTCAGGCGCAGATTGTCCAACGATTGCGGCCCCTCGCTCGTGATCACGATGTCACCATTCAAATAATAGCGGCCGCGCCTGGTGTATTCGCCCAATGGAACGCTGATTTGAATACGTAAACGATTCCCCTCGATCGTGACGAAAGCCTTGTCCCGAGCGTGTCTATTTCTTGCGATAAGATTGTTTAGGTCGTCGGCGCTCAGTTCGATATGCGCAGGCTCATTGCGAGTACGGTCGTCGGCGCTCGGTTCGATATGCGCAGGCTGATTGCGAGTATTTTCAAAATCCTTCCATTTCTGTCTTGCCGCGCTCATATTTTCGTCGGTGGTTTCGAACTGCGGCACCGGTGAAGGTTCCTGAGACAGAACGTGCGTCTTCTTGGCCCAGACAACACTGCGCAGCACCGCGGAATGCGTGCGCATTCCAAAATACAAGCCGATTGCGCCGGCGATAATTAGAAACACGATGAAGCAAGCCAGAATCAAACAACCTTTGCCCACACATCCCATCCCACGCTTCTCTCGCGGCGGCGGACCTTCGATCCAGGTGTTCATCTCGCTTCATCCAACGCCGTCTGCGCCGCCTTCAACTTTTGGTAGAGATCGTTCAATCCTTGTGAGAGTACACGCGTTCCGGAAAGCATCGGCATAAAATTAGTGTCTCCACTCCAGCGCGGCACAATGTGTATGTGCAGGTGATCGGGCACGCCCGCTCCTGCACATTCGCCGACGTTGATACCGATGTTGAATCCCTGCGCTTTCGTGACCTGCCGCAAAAGCTCCTGAGCACGCACAACGAGCGAAAAAAGCTCGACGACTTCATTTTCACCGAGATCGCGCAGCTCGCCCACCTTTCGATATGGCACCGCCATCAAGTGCCCGACGGTGTAGGGATAGCGGTTCATTATCAGAAACGAATTTTTCCGGCGCACGAGGACGAGGTGAGCGGCATCATCGCTGGCACGCGCAGCCTCGGACAGGAAATCGGGCGGGCCCGATTTCTCGAAGTACTCAAAGCGCCAGGGCGCCCACAAAGTTTCGAGCTCGGCTTTCGGAAACTCCACCAACTAACGAGAGTAAGAGCTTATGGGAGAAAGTCGAGCTTATCCGCGCGGGAGCGTCAGGAATCCATAACTTGATGGATCTTCGCTCTTTTTTTCAACGGTGACGCGATAGGGAAATTTGCCTGAGCGCCAGGGGTCTTCATCGATTGGAACGACGAGCGCGTCCAAACCTGGCGGCGTCGCTGTCGCTTCGATTATGCGGGTGTAGAAACGCGGCCGCTGCAAATACAAAAGCATCCCTTCGTCGCGCGACGGTAGAACTTCGTATCGCAGATGTTCCGCTTCTGCGATTCGGCGAACTTCGCGGCCAAATTTCACCAATGCATCGCGATCGTTGAGGTAACCGTCGATCACCCGCATCGCCGAATACGCACCGGTAAAAATTGAGGCAAAGATTATTGCGCACACGGCGATGCGGCGAACGCGAGCAACATTGTCTGCCATACTCGCCTTAATTTGCGCAGCCAGCAGCATGCAAAGCGGTGGAACTGCCGGAAAAATCCGGTCTACTCGCTTTGATGGAATTAACGACATCACCACGATGCCGCCGAGCGCCCACGTCATCAGCCAGAACATTTCCGGCGAAAGCTTTCCCAGCCACTTTCCGGTTGTCGCTTTCGTTTTGCGCAATGCGGCCACGAGCAATCCGATGATGAGCAAACTCCAAGGCGCGAATTTTTGCAGCAAATGCGGGATGTAAAAGAGCAATGGTTGGGAACGATGAATGCCCTCATGAAAGCGAGCGGCGAATTCGTTTAAAACAACGTCTTCGTAAAATCCATCGATAAAACGGATCCCTGAGATCAGCCAGAGATAGAACAACGCGAGAGAGGCAACCCAGGGAATCCATCCGCTCCACGCATTCGGAAAGGTGGGACGCCATTTTCGACGCAATTGATAAATAACCAGTGGCGGGAGGACGAACGCCCAAACGATTGGTCCCTTGACAAACATCGCCGCGGTCAGCACCAGGCAAAGCGCGAGTCGATCGCGCGTCGTCCACGACGTTCGGGTCCGGATTTTTTCGAACATCAATAATCCGATCGCGAAAGTAACAAGCGCTAGTGGCATATCGGTTCGCACTAGCGTCGCCAACCGCACGCTCAACAAATTCAGACTAAATGCCGCAAGCGCGCACAGCGCGGGCAAATCACCAAAGGTTCGCGCGCCGCGAAAAACCAAAACTGCGAGCGCGATCGCGGCAACGAAAGAAGGAAACCGCCAGGCAAAATCCCATGAGCGCGTGATTCGATAGAGCGCGGCGGAAATCCAGGCGACCGCAGGCGGTTTGCCACTGATATGGTGGAAAGAGTGGCGCCCCCCCCGGGCTCCCATTCCTTCGTGCGGCGTCGTCTGATAGAGCCAGCGCTGTTGACCGATCATTTGAAAGGAGACAAAGGCCTGTTTCGCCTGGTCGTAATCGTCCAGGGTCCAGGGCAGGTTCGCGACCGCAAAAAAGCAAACCGTTAGCATGCTAACGATTAGGAGCGTTCGCCGACTTTGACCCGTCTCAGTCGATGCCATCTGACTCATTGCCTACTCGCGCCAAAGCAGCGCGCGTATCGGCGCAGCATCGCCACCAACGATTTTCAGTGGCAGCGCGGCAAATTTGTAAACTCCCGCTTTGACCTCGCTCAGGTCGAGTGACTCAACGATGGCAATCTCTCGGACTGCGAGAGCTTGATGATTCGCCAAAACCTTCGCCTCGATCGGATCGACTGAAGGGACATCGATGCCGAGCAAGACAACGTGCAGTTCGCTCAACCAGGCGATCGCCTCAGGTTTCAGCACCGGAATCCAGTCCGGAAATCGCGTCGAATCCGGAAAACAATTCGTTTTCAGCAGGACCCGGCGCGTTTTGGCGATTTGCGCACGCGCATGTTTCAAATCAACAACGCCGATGGAAGGCTGAGTCCGGGAAAACCTTCCCGCAAGATCGATCACGACCGCCGCTCCGATGTAATTTGCGAGTGGAACGGAGTCGATGGCGGCACCTTTTCCGTCGAAATGAAATGGCGCGTCTGCGTGCGTTCCGTTGTGCGCGCTCATGCTCAGTGCACCGACATTGACCGAACAGGTTTGGCTGAGACGCCAGGTTAGCTCATACCGAAATGGCGTATCCCCAGGCCAGGGGGCGAGATCTTTCGTCAGCGGCCGCGAAATGTCCCAGATCTTTTTCATCCTGCGTGGCGCAATTCGGTCACGATTGCCTCGGCCGCATTCGCACTCGCCTCACCCCGCCCGAGTTTCTGGGCTACATTTGCAAAATCGGCGAGCATGCGGCCGCGTTCCGTTTTGTCGGCGAGCAAACGCGCCACCGCCGCGGCGATCGCGCGCGGTTCTGCTTTGTGCTGAATAAACTCGGGAACAATCTCGCGATTGGCGAGCACGTTTGGCATTCCCAAATACTTTACTTTCACAACCAGGCGCGCAGCCAAATAAGTAAGCCACGCCACCCGGTAAATCAGGACGAAAGGCAATTGCAAAAGTGCGGCTTCGAGCGTGGCCGTGCCGGAAGCGACCATCCCAACATTCACGCGGGCCATTACAGAACGAGCGTCGCCCGTAACGATGGAAAACTTTCCCGTGGCGTGCTTGCCGTAAAGATTGGCGCGGATCAATTCGCCCAATGGCTCGGACGCAGCTGAAACGACGAAACGCAGATCGTGATCTTGATGCGACAATTCCACCGCTGCTTTGCGCATGATCGGGAAAATCTTCTTCACCTCGCGCTCGCGACTGCCCGGAAATAAACCGACAAGGTTTTCATCCCGTGCGGAAACGTCAGTCCGGCTTGCAGTGATGAGGCCTGTTGAAGTTGGCTTTGAGATTTCGTCACGGGATCCCTCGGTTCGAGACGGACTGGCGTTTTCGCTCGCGATGATGGAAGAGGGGCTCGGGATGACTGACATCATCGGGTGGCCTACAAAAATCGCGCGTAAGCACGATGTCTCATAGAGCTCGGGTTCGAATGGGAAAATACAGAGCATCAAATCAATCGACTGGGCCATCTGCGAAACGCGACGCCGGTTCCACGCCCAAACTTGCGGGCTGATGTAATAAATAATTTTCAACTCTGGAAATTTCGCGCGCAGCGCACGGGCGAGGCGCAAATTAAATCCCGGGTAATCGATCAGCATGACTGCGCTTGGCCGCGCAGCATCAATCTCGGAAATGGTGGCCTGAAATTGCTTTCGAAAAAAAGGGTAACGCCTGATCACTTCCCATAATCCGACGACAGCGGTGTAATCGATCCAATCACGAAACTTTCCGCCGGCGACCGCGCGCATTTTCGGCCCGCCGCGTCCCACAAATCGCATTTCCGGCGCACGTGCCCGCAAAGCCTTGAGTAAGGCCGCGCCATGATTGTCACCGCTGCGCTCGCCCGCAACGAAGTAGACGGTTGCGTCGGACATTCTACGCTTTCGCGATTCGTTTCGTTATTTCGACCGCCAGCTCGAGGGCGGCGGCGGCGTGCGAACCGGAGACTCTCGGTTCGCCGCCGGTGAGCGCACAATCGGCGAAGGAAGCGAGCTGTTGCCGTAACGGCTCTTCTTTCTCAATTGCGACCGGCTCGCGCGTGATCTGCCCGTTGACCCGCCGGTAAATTTCACCGCTTTGCCCCTGATAATCTAACGAGAGATAGGCGTCTTCCTGGAACACCCGGATCTTGCGCATCCGCTCCGGACTGATGCGACTCGAGGTAATGTTGGCGATGCAACCATCGGTGAAACGCAACCGCGCATTCGCAATGTCTTCACCGCGGCTCAGCACCGGCACACCTACCGCGTCGATGTTTTCCACCGTCGAATCGACCAGATGCAAAATGATTTCCAGATCGTGAATCATCAGATCGAGCACAACCCCGATCTCGGTGCTGCGATTTGGATAAGGCGAGAGGCGATGTGCTTCGATGAAACGCGGATGGGTCAGGCGCTGTTCCAGCGCGCTGAGGACGGGATTAAAGCGTTCGACATGGCCAACCTGCAAAACCAGTCGTTTTTCCGCCGCGAGTTGTGCGAGTTCGCGCGCATCGGCGGTATTTTCGGTGATCGGTTTTTCGATGAGCAAATGTTTGCCGCGCACAAGCAAATCACGCGCGACCGAAAAATGCGCGCTAGTGGGGGTAGCGACTGACGCCGCGTCGACCATTCCGGCAAATTCCTCAAGTGATCTCGCCGCCTTAGCCTTGTATTTGGCCGCAATTTCAGCAGCACGGACGGGATCAATATCGAAAATGGCAATAAACTCGGCCTGCGGCAGCTCGGCATAAATCCGCGCATGATTGCCGCCAATGTGACCGACGCCAACGACGCCAACCCGCAGTTTTTTCATCGCACACTTGCCATCGACTGCGGCACGTAATTATCAAGAAACCATTCGTAAAACCGGGCGACCCCGTCCCGCAGCGAAATCGTTGGCTGCCAGCCGAGCTTTTTGATCTTGGAAATGTCGAGCAATTTGCGCGGGGTGCCGTCCGGTTTTGAGCGGTCCCACTTTAACTCGCCCCGAAAGCCGACCACGTCGCAAATCAATTCCGCCAATTCCAGAATGGAAATGTCTTCGCCACACCCAACGTTGATAATTTCCGGCGAATCGTAGTTCTCCAGCAGGAACAGAACTGCCGCCGCCAAATCGTCCACGTGAAGAAATTCACGGCGCGGCACGCCCGTTCCCCAAACAATCATCTCCCCCGCTCCGCTCATTTTGGCCTCGTGCGCTTTGCGCAACAACGCCGCCAGCGCGTGCGAAGTCTCAAGATCGAAATCATCACCCGGGCCGTAAAGATTTGTTGGCATGACCGAGATGAAATTTGCGCCATACTCGCGCGCGAAAGCCTGACACAATTTTACGCCGGCAATCTTCGCAATCGCGTACGGTTCGTTGGTCGGTTCAAGCGGCCCGCTCAGGAGCGCGCTCTCCGGAATTGGTTGTGGTGCAAATTTCGGATAGATACACGAGCTGCCGAGGAACAAAAGTTTGCGCGCCCCGGCCTCGTGCGCCGCACGAATAACGTTGTTCTGGATCTGTAAATTTTCGATCAGGAATTCGACGGGCGCATCAATATTGGCTTTTATTCCGCCAACCTTCGCCGCTGCCAGAACCGCCAGGTCCGGCCTTTCCTCGGCGAAAAAATTCCGGACCGCTCGTTCGTCTCGCAAATCAACTTCCGCCCGCGAGCGAGTGATCAAATTGTTAAAACCGCGTGCCTTCAACAGGCGGACCAAGGCGCCGCCGACCAGTCCACTGTGACCGGCGACGTAAATTTTATCGTTTTGTTTCATCCGCGAATGAGTGTTTAGCATTTTCTTTTTTTGCCGCCCACGCAATCCTGAGTTCATGCCCAGGCCAAGGCGCCGGCTGACGGTGCAGAAAACTTACAAGCTTTTCATCGGCGGAAAATTCGCTCGTGGTGAAAATGGACGTGTCATTGCCGCGCGCGATGGGCAGGGAAACGTGCTGGCTAATTACTGGCGTGCGTCGCGAAAAGATTTTCGTGACGCGGTCCGGGCGGCACGAAGTGCCGTCGCGGGCTGGACGAAATGCAGTCCTTATTTGCGCGGCCAAATTTTGTATCGCGCGGCTGAAATGCTGGAAGGGCGCCGACGCGAGTTGGAAAGCGAGCTCGCCCGCGTTGGCAGCCCGGCGGCGAGGGCGCGCCGCGAAGTCACGGCCGCGATTGATCGCCTGGTTCATTACGCCGGTTGGACCGACAAGTTTTCGCAAATTCTCGGATCGGTAAATCCGGTCGCGACGTCGCATTTCAATTTTACGATCCCCGAACCGACTGGCGTGGTCGCCGCGCTGGCGCCCGATGAACCGGCCTTGCTCGGAATGGTCTCGGTTATTGCCCCAATCATCGCCAGCGGCAATAGCGTCATCGTGCTCGCTTCGACCGCGAACGCGCTCGCCCCTCTTACCTTTTCCGAAATCATCGCGACGAGTGATCTTCCGGCCGGTGTTTTCAATCTTCTTGCCGGTGATCGCAACGAACTCGCTCCGCATTTCACCAGTCATATGGATGTCAATGCAATCGTCGATGCCAGCGACGATGAAAAGATCGGCGAGGAATTGCAGGCTGGCACCGCTATCAACGTCAAGCGTTACATCCGTCGCACTGTAGCTAATTACTTCGGTCGCGAGGGGGAAAACCCGTATTGGATTCTCGATACGGTCGAAATGAAAACGGCGTGGCATCCGATCGGACTCTAACCGCTGCGCGGCAGCGATGGAGTGATGGAGTGATGATAAGGCGGAAGCAAAGCTGTTGCTTTGAACTCCATTGCTCCACTACTCCATCACTCCATTACTCCAGTTTCTGATCATGCACCTACCGTCATTGATTGAGAAGAAGCGCGATGGCGGCGAATTGAGCTCGGAAGAAATCGCGCAGGTTATCTCCGGTTTTACTCGCGGAGAAATTCCCGATTAACAGATGAGCGCGCTGGGGATGGCAATTTTTTTGCCGCGGCATGAGCGACAGGGGAACCTGGCATTTGACCAAAGCAATGCTGGAGAGCGGCCAGATATTCGAGTATCCACCAAACTCGCCGCCCAAGGTCGACAAACACTCGACCGGCGCAATTGGCGGAAAGACTTCACTCGTTCTGGCACCGCTGCTGGCCTGCGATGAAGGTTTGGGTGCAATGATTTCCGGTCGCGGTCTGGATATCACTGGCGGCACGCTTGATAAGCTCGAAAGCATTCCTGGCTTCAATGTGAACCTGGATCGAACGCGCGCGATCAAACAACTCGAGCGCATCGGCGTTTTCATCGGCAAATCAGATCCGATCACGCCGGCAAAATTACTGCGATGGACGCGGAAAAGATCGGACGCGCCTCATTCTTGCTTGGCGGAGGCCGGCAACAAGTAGACGACAAAATTGATTTGGCCGTCGGCATTTCCGATTTGAAAAAATCGGCGAGAGCGTGCAACAGGACGAACCGCTCATGCGTGTGCATGCACGAACAAACGATGATCTCGAACAAGTCTTGCCGTTGCTGAGGACGGCGACGGTGGTTGGAGATGAATGCGATCTTTAGGCGAATGTTTGTGAGATCCCCTTCTCGCCTTTGCCGGATCGGGACGACGGGGGGCCGTGTTTGTCTGGAGCATTCAAGCGCAAACCATCGCCGCGTCGCAAACAAATGAAAAACGCCAGTTGATGCGTTAATTCCTTGGTTGCTTCGGGAAGATGCACAGCTGCGTGGAATCCCCTTTAGTGAAGTGATTTTCGATGTCACCGGCAAACGCCTGCTCGCTTTCAATCCAAGAAATGAAACCGGATTTACGAGTGGTAAAACAAATCAGCGTCGTGCTTGACCA
>QHRO01000001.1 GCA_003220155.1 Verrucomicrobiota bacterium | reverse complement strand
AATCTCAGACGGCTCTCGATCTGCCGTATGCCAGCCAGGCTGCGCAGGTGAAACAACGGGTCGGCGTCACCGACATTACAATCACGTACCACCGCCCGGTCGTTAACGGTCGCAAAATCTGGGGCGGATTGGTGCCGACGGGTCAGGTATGGCGGGCCGGAGCCAACGAGAATACTACGATCGAATTTAGCACGCCGGTTTCAATCGAAGGCAAACCGCTTCCGGCTGGTACTTTCGGCCTGCACATGATTCCCAACGCCGACACCTGGACCGTCATCTTTTCCAAAATGGCGGTGGCATGGGGAAGTTACACCTACAACCAGAGTGAAGACGCGCTGCGGGTCGACGTGAAGCCGCATCCCATCGAAATGGAAGAAGCGCTCGAGTACGAATTCGAAGGTCTCAAACCGGATTCAGTCGCGGTGACAATGAAATGGGAGAAGGTTGCAGTGCCGTTCCGCGTTTCGGTCAACCTCAATGACACCGTCATAGCATCGATTCGAAACCAGCTGCGCGGCCGTGCCCAATTTTCGTGGGAGCCATTGAATGAAGCGGCCAACTTTTGCCTGACCCATAAGACGAACCTCGAGGACGGACTCAAGTGGGCGGATTTATCAATCCAGAATGAAGAACGATTCGAGAACCTGAGTACCAAAGCAGATTTATTGCAGGCAATGAATCGCACAGATGAAGCGAAGAAGGTGCGCGACCAGGCCATGGGAGTGGCTTCACCGCTCCAGCTCTACAGCTACGCTCGCGGACTCCAGGCGCAGAAACGCAGCGACGAAGCCATGGCGATATTCAAAACGGTTGCTGCAAAGGCTCCGGAAACCGTCCCCGGTCACCTGGCCTCGGCACGTCTGAAGTCAGCGGCAGGCGATTTCGATGGTGCGCTGGCCGAAGCAAAAGCGGCGGAGGCAGCTGCGACAATTGATGCGCAAAAGCAAAACATCAGGATCTTGATCGGCCGGCTGCAATCAAAGCAGGACATTAACAAATAGGCGCGGTCGTTGCTGCGGGTTTTTCAACAAGAGCTCGCGTAATCCGCTCGCACTGATGCATTCGCTCTCTAGCGTCCGCTGATGCGTTGGGTTCGAGGCCAGCGGGCGGCAATCGCATTGTTTGGATTTGTCATGTCGCAATCGCTCCTCACCGGCACTGCTCCGCCCACGCTGCCGAAACCAATGAACGCAGCTGAAATTCAGCTCGGACTGCAAAAGCTAAATGTGCTCGGGCGCGTGCTCTACGTTGCAGCGCACCCAGATGACGAAAACACAAACCTGATGGCGGTATGGTCTAACGGTTCGCTTTATGATACCGCCTACTTGTCACTAACTCGGGGCGATGGCGGCCAGAACCTTCTCGGGCCGGAACTGCAGGAGCGCCTGGGAGTGATCCGTACACGCGAGCTGCTCGCAGCCCGTCAAATTGACCATGCCCGGCAGTTTTTCACCCGTGCCGTTGACTTCGGATTTTCGAAAAGCGCCGACGAAGCGCTGCGACTTTGGGATCGGGACAAAATTCTATCAGACGTAGTCTGGGTGATTCGAAAATTTCGGCCGGATGTAATCGTTACCCGGTTTAGCCCCGAAGACAATCTCACGCACGGGCATCACACCGCGTCAGCGATTCTAGTTCAGGAGGCGTTTAAGGCCGCGGCGGATCCAAAGCGGTTTCCTGAGCAGCTGGCGTGGGTAAAACCGTGGCAGGCGACCCGATTGGTTTGGAACACGTCGCCATTTTTTTTCCAAAATCGGAACCAACCTTTCGATCCAGCTGGCCTAAGCATTTTGGAAGCAGGCGGATTCGCGCCACTGCTCGGCAAAGCATTTACCGAGATTGCTGCGGCAAGCTTGAGCATGCACAAGAGTCAGGGCGTAGGCAGTCCGCCGCGCCGCGGCGAACGCAAAGAGTATTTTAAATTGCTGGCGGGGCCGCCGATGACAAACGGATTGTTCGATGGTGTCGATACGACGTGGAAACGAGTCCCCGACATCGACAACCAAGTTCAGCAGCTGATCGCAAACTTTTCGCCAGTCAATCCAGCTGCGTCGGTGCCGAAGCTTCTCGAATTGCGGAAGGCGCTCACTGCCGTCGACAACGATTGGGCGGTATCGAAACGCGCCGAAGTTGACGGGCTGATTGCGAGCTGTGCCGCGCTTTACATGGAGAGTTCAACTGCGTTGGCCGCGGTCTCGCCGGGTCAGCTGCTCCCGATCAAATTCGATGCGATCAATCGATCATCCGTAGCGATCAAACTGGTCAGTGTCCATGCTCCGGTTTCCGGTGAAACTCTGCGCATCGACGCGCCACTCGCTCGCGATCAATTTTTGACCAAGGATCTCGGGCCGACGCTGCCAGCGAACATGGTTTACTCGCAACCCTATTGGCTGCGTAAAACGCCGACGGTCGGGCTGTTCACCGTAGACGATCAGCAGTTGATCGGGCTGGCTGAAAATCCGCCGGCTTTTCCGATTGAAGCGACGCTCGACATTGCGGGTCAGGAAATACGCTATCTGATCGATACGTTCTTCCGTGGGGTGGACCCGATTGCGGGTGAGGTTCACGAATTGCTGGCCGTGGCTCCGCCGGTATTCGCCAATCTACCGAGCGGTGCGTTTGTTTTTCCCGACGAAAAGGCTCGGCCCATCGCCGTCGAGATAACTTCATCAACTGCGGCGGTTCAGGGCAGCGCCCGTCTCGATGCTCCGGCCGGCTGGCAGGTCACGCCAAAATCTGTTCCGATTGATTTGAAGGAGCCTAACGAAAAGATGTTTGCCGAATTTTCGGTAACACCTCCGGGAAGAGCAGGGGATGGAACTCTTCGTGCGGTTGTATCTACCGGCGGCAAGGAATTCTCATTCAGTCGCGAGCAAATCGCTTATCCGCACATCGGCGTCCATATACTGATGCCGGCGGCCGAAGCCAGGGTGGTCCGGGCCGAGATTCGGAAAACGGGGCAACAGATTGGCTATCTTCCCGGTGCGGGAGATGACATTCCCCAGTGTCTTCAGCAGATCGGCTACAGCGTCAAAGTACTCGAGCCCGCAGATGTGATGCCGGAAAATCTGGCCCGATTCGATGCCGTTGTGCTCGGTATTCGCGCTTACAACACCCAAAATCGAATTGCGGATCTGCAACGCAAGTTGCTGGACTATGTCGAGGCTGGTGGTGTCGTCGTTGCGCAATACAACACCACGGCCGATCTCAAGACCAAGGATATCGGTCCATATCCGCTCGAAATCTCGCGCGATCGCGTAACCGATGAAACTGCCGAGGTCCGAATCCTCGCGCCGGACCATCCGGTCTTAACTAGGCCTAACAAGATCACTGCCGAAGATTTCAAAGGATGGGTTCAGGAGCGCGGACTGTATTTTCCCAACAAGTGGGACCCGCGGTGGACCGCAATTTTGTCATCCAATGATCCCGGCGAGAAACCGATGGACGGCGGGTTGCTGGTCGCGAAAGCCGGTAAAGGTTACTTCGTTTACACTGGCTACTCGTGGTTTCGGCAATTGCCGGCCGGAGTTCCTGGTGCCTATCGGCTGTTTGCCAATCTTGTTTCGCTGCGCAGTGCGGAATGAAAGGAACCGATCTCCAAAGCGAGCCTGACGGCGACTCTGCTCCTTTGTTTGGCAGCTGGCCCAAAGCTTACTGCGTAGCGCTCGGAATATTCGCGTTCGAGATCGTGTTGTTCTACGCGTTTACGGTCGTGTTTTCGTGAACCAGCTCGATTACGTCGTCCTGATCGCGACGATTTTAGCAATCCCGTTGTACGGGCTGTGGCGCACGCGCGGTCGCGAGACCCTTGGCCACTACATCAAGGGGGACGAAAGCATCCGATGGGCTACCATTGGACTTTCAGTGCTCGCCACCCAGGCCGGGCCGATCACATTTCTTTCCATGCCGGGTCAGGCTTATGAAAGCGGAATCGGCTTTGTTCAGAATTACTTCGGCCAGCCGTTCGCACTGATCACTGTTTGCGCTGTCTTTGTGCCCATTTTTCAGCGGCTTAAAGTTTACACCGCCTACGAATATCTGGGTCAACGATTCGATCAAAAAACAAGATTGTTAGGCGCTTTTCTATTTCTGATTCAGCGAGGTCTTGCCGCGGGAATCACCATTTATGCCCCGGCAATTATTCTCTCGGCTCTACTCGGCTGGCGATTGAATCTAACGATCTGGCTCGCCGGCGGGCTAGTCGTCGCCTACACCGCGTTTGGTGGGACGAAGATCGTTAGCATCACTCAGCGGTATCAGATTCTGATCATCTTTGTCGGGATGGCTCTGGCCTTTATCATCGCGGTGCATCGACTGCCGGCCGGATTATCGTTCGGCCGTGCCCTAACCGTCGCCGGTGGCATGGGAAAACTACAGGCGGTCGATTTCTCGTTGGACCCGGATCGGCGCTACACGTTTTGGTCGGGAATCTTTGGCGGATTTTTTCTCGCACTCTCGTACTTCGGCGCCGACCAGTCTCAGGTTCAACGGTATCTCGCCGGCGGGTCGTTAACCGCCAGCCGATTCGGTCTTCTTTTCAATGCAGTTGTGAAAGTGCCGATGCAATTTCTCATTCTGCTGCTGGGAGCAATGGTTTTCCTGTTCTACCAGTTCGAAGAGCCGCCTATTTATTTCAATCGCCCAGCCTATGACCGAGCAATCGCACTCGGGCATGGTGCCGAGTTGAATGAGTTACAGGCAGAGTTCGATGACGTATTCGCGCGCAAACGTGACTTGCTGAGTTTATCGGGCGTAAGCTCCGCGTCTCGCCAGGAAATTCTGCAGCTCGACGCCAAGGCCCGCGAACTGCGCGACCGCGCAAAGGCGGTTCTTGAACGCGCCGGCGCCAGCCCGAAAAGCAAGGATTCCGACTACGTTTTTATCACTTTCGTACTCCAGCATCTGCCGCATGGCGTTGTTGGACTGCTAATTGCAGTGATCCTGTGCGCCACGATGTCGGCTACTGCGGCGACGCTGAATGCACTGGGCTCAACCAGCGCCGTGGATTTTTATCGACCACTGATCCGGCCGAACGCGCCTGATCACCATTACGTGGTTGCGACCGAGTTATTGACGATCGCGTGGGGGCTGGTGGCGATTGGTGTGGCCTCATACGCGAGCCTGGTCGAGAATCTGATCGAAACCGGCAACATTCTCGGGTCAATCTTCTACGGCAGTATTCTCGGGTTGTTCCTGGTGGCGTTCTTCTTGCGCAGTGTTCGCGGTTCCGCGGTGTTCTTCGCCGCGCTTCTTGCTCAGTGCCTGGTGTTGATCCTTTTTTGGACCCTAAGCATCAGTTATCTCTGGTACAACCTGATCGGTTGTGCGGCGGTGCTGGTGTTTAGTCTGGCGCTGCAGCGAACCATTTTCGCGAAGTCATCTCCAGCTTAACAACCATGGCCGCGCCGATTATCTGTTTCGGGCAACAACCGTGCGGCTTTTTTCCAAAACGATTTCTCTATGCCAAGATTGTCACCGCCAGACAACTTCAACAGGAAATTGGTGGCGAAATCGTGTTTTTCTTTCACGACAGCGATCATGATCCGCGCGAGACGATAACGATCTTGCGAGAACGACATTCTGGTCGTGAACATCGCGTCAATTTCCGATTCCTGAACTCGATTCAGAAGGAGTTCTCGCCTCTCTATGCCAAACGCATTCTTCCGGGCTGGCATTCGAAAATGGTACGGCAGCTGCCAAACTACGTTGACCGCGAACTGGTCGACAAGTTCCAGGAAGTTGACTGCCACAACCCGGCTGATTTTTGCCTGAAGATGTATGGCAAGATGGGGCTGCTGGACGGCGTCCGAGTGGAAAGATCAAGCTCACCCGAATTCAGAAAGCGCGCAGTTTCGGTGGACGATTATTTTGTTGATGTCCAGTGGGAAGGCGAAACGGTTCGGGCCCGCTGCCGGGATGGAAAATTGCTGCTGCACAAAGGCGCCGACCGGTTCATCGAACTCCCTTCCCAGGATTTCGACGCCACTCAGATCAGTCCTACGCGTGATACTCGTCTGCGGTGGATGCAATCGGTCATTCAATGCACGCACTACGTCGCTGGTGCCGGCGAACAGGAGTACTTGAACGAAACTGATGCGCCGGGCATCACGTTTGTACCCCGAATGGACATTTCCGAATCAGACAAGGCTTATACTGAAAATTGATGGAGCAGAGACCGTTGAGAATTGGCATTACCTGTTTCCCACTGATCGGCGGAAG